>CAZZWM010000039.1:21415-28996 GCA_964657945.1 uncultured Steroidobacteraceae bacterium | reverse complement strand
CGACGCAACATCGCCGGCTCGAACCCGGGTTCCTGCCACAACCGCTGCGCCATCTGCGGCACCGAGAAATAGTGGGTGATGCCGAGGGCCGGGTCCGCCAGCCGCGCCAGCGAGCGCGGGGCATCGAAGCCTCGCGATATCAGCACGGCCGCGCCTGCGAGGAGCGGTGAGCGGATTGCCGCAAACAAGCCGGCGGTGTGGAACATCGGCATGTCACACAAGAATACGCTGTGGATGCTTACATCGTTGCCGTGAATGAAATTGGTACTACCCCAGAATACGTTGGCTTCGGTGACGATGACGCCCTTGGGACGGCCACTGGTACCGGACGTATAGAGGAGCGTCGCAGGTTCATCGGCCGAGCGCTGCGCCGAGCGTGGCGGACTGGCGGCGCTGCTGCCGACCCTTTGCTCCAACTCAGGGGTAGAAGCGCGCCTGCCAGCATATCCGGGAACCTCGAAGTCGGGATCGTGGACGAGCAGCTGCGGTGCCGCGTCATCCATCAATGCTTGAATTTCCGGCGCCGCCAAGCGCCAGTTCAGCGGCACATAAATGGCGCCGGCGCGCACGGCTGCCAGGTGCAGGATCAGCAACAGACCCGAGTTGCGGGCAACCGCGGCGATCCGGGCACCGCTCGACGCTCCAACCTGCTGGATCAGCCACACAGCCGTTTGATCGACCTGGCGGTCGAGCTGCCCATAGCTCCAGCGCCGGCCACTCTCCAGATCGACGCATGCCAATGCATGGGGCCGCGCCCGCGCGTGAGTCGCAACCGAATCGATCCTCGGCGTCATCCGCCGGAGCTCTTCGTCTTATCGTAGGCCCCCAAACCCGGCTTATAGCTTTTCTTGTCGATGAACTGATGAATGCCCTCCTTGCGCCCTTCGTTGTCGAAAGAATTGGCTGCTTCTTGTGCACGTATCAAATAATCTTCCGCGTTATCGTAGGTCATCTCTTTGACGCGGCGCACGGCATCCTTGGTGGCCTTCAACGCCACAGGATTTTTTTCCAGTAGAACTTTCGCAAGCGTCGTCACCCGCGCCCTCAAATCGGCGAGCGGCACACTCTCGTTGACCAAACGCCAAGCGGCGGCCTTCCGTCCATCGATCAACTCGCCGGTCAGGGCGTGATACATGGCATCCCGCATGGGCAAAAGATCAACCACCACCTTGGTCGCGCCACCTCCGGGCAGGATTCCCCAGTTGATTTCCGACAGCGCAAAGTGGGCCTCATCGGCCGCAATCGCCAGATCGCAGCCGAACAGCGGCCCGTAACCGCCACCGAAACACCAGCCATTGACCATGGCGATGGTGGGTTTCTGGAACCATCGCAGGCGACGCCACCATGTGTACGCCTCGCGTTGCGCTTGACGAATGGCGCCCAATCCCTTCGCTTCGTTTTCGCGGAAATACTCCTTGAGATCCATGCCCGCCGACCAGGACTCGCCCTCGCCGGTAAGCACCAGCACACCGACATCCGCGCGGTGTTCGACCTCATCCAGCAACTCCAGCATGCGTCGGTTGAGTTGCGGATTCATGCAGTTGCGCTTGTCGGGACGGTTGAAGCTCAACCAGGCGATGCGCTCTTCGATCACACATTTCGCAGTATCGCGGCCATCGGTCATAAGTAATCCTTGAATGGTGGATGCGTCGTCATATCGGGAAATGTCCAGGCTCGGTTTCCACCGTCAGCCAGCGTAATTCGGTGAATTCGGCAATGCCCGCCTTGCCGCCGAAGCGCCCGTAACCGGAGCCTTTGACGCCGCCAAACGGCATCTGGGCTTCATCGTGGACGGTGGCGCCGTTGATGTGGCAGATGCCCGATTGAATGCGACGGGCGATTTTCAAGCCACGAGCGACGTCGCAGGTGAAGACAGCGGCCGACAGACCGTACTCGGTATCGTTGGCGAGACGAATCGCATCCTCCTCGTCCTTGGCTCGCAAGATCGCGACCACCGGCCCGAAGCTTTCCTCGCTGTACAGGCGCATGCCGCGGACCACGTGGTCGACGACGTGCGCCGGCATGATGACGCCGTCGGCGTCGCCGCCGTTGAGCAACGTCGCTCCTTTTTCCACCGCATCGGCTATCAAGGCGCCGACATGGTCGACGGTTTTCTGGTCGACCACCGCGCCGAGGGCGGCACCGGGCACGCGCGGGTCGGCGGCCTTCAAAGTGGCCACCTTGGCCGCGAATTGCTCGGTGAACTGCCCAGCGACGGATTCTACGACGATGATTCGCTCAGTGGACATGCAGATCTGCCCTTGATTCATGAACGCGCCGAAGGCCGCGGCTTTGACGGCTTCCGTCACATCCGCGTCATGCAGCACCACCAACGGCGCCTTGCCGCCGAGTTCGAGCAGGACCGGTTTCAATTGCGCTGCCGCACGCATCGCGATGATTCGCCCGACCGCGGTCGAACCGGTGAAATTGATTCGGCGAATCCTGGGATGATCGATCAGCGCGCCGACAACCGCTGCGGCGTCGTGGGGGTCATGGGTGACCAAACCGACGAGTCCGGCAGGCAGACCGCCGGCCGCACACGCTTCGACGATGATTGCGTGCGTGCGCGGGCACAGTTCGGATGCTTTCAAGACGACGGCATTGCCGCATGCCAGCGGTGTGGCAATGGCGCGCACGCCGAGAATCACCGGGGCATTCCAGGGCGCAACGCCGAGTATCACCCCTACGGGCTCCGGGATTGCCATGGACAGGCATCCGGGCCGATCGGACGGAATGACCTCACCGGAAATTTGCGTCGTCAGTGCCCCGGCTTCTCTCAGCATCGATACGGCCAGCTGCACGTTGAACCGCGCCCAAGCCGCGGTGGCGCCCACTTCGGCGGCCATCGAGGCAACCAACTCGTCACTGCGCGCCAGCAATGCGTCCGCCACACGCGACAATAGGTGACGTTTGACGCCAGGAGCGGTCGCCGCCCACGCACCCTGGACTGCGGCGGCGGCGTCCGCGACAGCCAGCGCCTGATCGATGGACATCGCGACCGCTGTGCTCGCGACCGCACCCGTGAGGGGATTGCGGCGCTCGAACGTCGAGGCGACGACTGTCGTGACTTCAGTCATTCCAGCACCACGCCGTTCAACACATGGGGGGCGAAGATGCGGCTGCTCAACCGTCCGATCCCCTGCACCTCCAGCTCGATGACGTCATCGTGTTTGAGAAAACGCCCCAACTCCAAACCGCAGCCGCCTCCCACCGTGCCCGACGCCAGCACCTCCCCCGCATGCAGAGTTTCGCCCCGGCTCACATGCGCGATCATGTCGGCGAATGACCAATGCATCGAAGAAGACGATCCCGCACTCCACAGTTCACCATTCACTCGCGCGTGCATCGTGAGGTTGGCCGCATCGATGGCGTCCGCGGTGACAATCACCGGGCCTAAGACGTTCGCACAATCGAAGTCCTTGCCTTTCGCGGGCCCGAGCGGACCTTGCATCTCGCGGAACTGAGCATCGCGCGCGGTGAGGTCATTGAAAATCGTGTAGCCGAATATGTGTTGAGCTGCATCCGCAATCGCGATATCTCGACCGCCCTTGCCGATGACACAGGCGATTTCAAGTTCATAGTCGATGATCTCGGAAAAGGTCGGCCAGACAATGCGCGTATCGGGTCCGGTGGTCGCGAAACGATTGCATTTATAATAGAGCGGCTGCTGGTACCAGATCGGCGGAACAGGAGGCGGCGTGGCCGGTGCGGCCGGAGCACCCCATCGGTGCCGCAATTTTGCGCCGTTCCACCCCGCCATGCGCATGTGTTCTTCAAATGCGATGAAATCTCGCATCTGCAGCGGGACGGGCAAAGGCGACAGCCACTCGACGGCGTCGGCAGCCAAAGTGTCGCCGCCCGCCGCCGCCACACTTCGCAAGCGCTCGAGACCCGGCGGCCCCGCATCGATCAGTGCCTGCATCGATGCAAACTCCGGGGCCGCCGCCCGTTGCGCAACATCGAGGATACGCCCTTCCGAATCCAATACACCCAGTCTTTGCGTGCCATGCAATTCGAAGGTCAATAATTGCATGAGGTCAGCGCTTCAAATGACGTGACAACGACAGCAGTGCGCCGAATATGCAGAGGTCCTTTAGGAACAAAATCAATGCGCCCTGGCCGAGATGAGCGAACGGGTTATACATCACCAACGAAACGCAGATGGTGTAAAGCGCGAGTCCCAGCGCAGCAAGGCGCTCCTTGATTCCGAACAGCAGCGCCAGCGCAAGGATGGTGGAAGCCAGCATCGCGATAACGAGCATCAGTTTCGGCACGGGTATGCCGCGCGCGTGCATGTCATCGAGAGTGCGAATCCAGCCGGCGGCCGAGATGTGGTAGCGGGCGGCATCGATGAACAGCACGGCGATGGCCGTCCTTCCCGCGACATCGAGAATGCGATCGAGGCGCAGCGATAGCGATCGCCGCCCGACCGGCCGACTCGACACTTCGTCTACGATTTCAGTCATGCCGTTCCTCAAAAGCTCTTCGATACTTGAACGCCGAGCGTACGGGGCTGGTTGAAAAAAGCCACCGGGTAGGCGAAATCGGCCTGTTCGCCGGTGACGACACGGGTGTCGGTGAGGTTTCGGCCGTACAATGCGACGGTGAGCTTGGCGGGACTGTAGGCCGCCTCGATGCGCGCACCCAGTTCTCCATCGTCCGCGCCCGTGAGATCGGGATTTTCATTGGTAGCAAAGAAATAGACCCGACTGCGCCAGCGGTAGGATGCTTGGGTATGCAGGTCCCACGAGGCGTTGAGGGGTATGGTGTAATCCCCCTGAAGGTAGTATTGCCATGTCGGCGTGTTCGGCAGCGCATTGCCGGTTGCATTGATGAGGGTGCCGTCGACGCCCTCGCCGGCATCGAATTTCGTGTAGAACGCGTGGGTATAGGCGACGTTGGCGGTGACGTCGAATTGATCAGTCACTTTGACCTTGCCTTCGACCTCAAATCCCTTGATGCGCGCCTTCGCCGCGTTGTAAATATTGACTCCACCGCTGGGCACGCCGGCCGTGACTTGTAGATTGTCGTAATGGTTGGCGTAGACGGATGCTGCAACGTAAGCCCGCCGATCCCACAGGTAGGACTTGGCACCGAGTTCGGTGGAATACAAATACTCCGGCTGAAAGGCGGGTGTCTCGCCCACACCGAATGCATTGAAGCCGCCGGATTTGAAACCGCGGCTGGTGCTCAAGTACACCGTCGTGTCGTCCGTCACCTTGTAGTTCACATTGGCGCGATAAGAGGTGTCGATGAAGGCAGCCTCCGCGGGCGCGTACGGAATCGGACCCACCACGACCAGGTCGATCTCCGGTACCGTTACCGAGAAGCTGTTGTTGAAGCGCTTGTGTTCGTCGGTGTAACGCACGCCACCGGTGATCGATAACCGGTCGGTGATGGCGTAGGTAACGTCCGCAAAGGCGGCCGCCGAGTTATCTTTTTGATGAGCTGTGAATCCGACATCCGAGTCTCCCGGGCTTGCCAGATCGTAGTCGAAGATGTCGAATTTGAAGTCATCGATCGCGTGCGATACGTAAGCGCCGACAAGCCATTTGAAGGGTGTGGTGGCCACGGACTGCAATCGCAGTTCCTCGGTGATTTGGCTGCCGGTGATGTAGCCCTGATTGTAGGCACGGCGCCGCTCGCCGGTCACCGCATCGACCAAAGACACTCCATTGGAGCCAACCGCATCGAGGCCGCCCGAGTCCGCCTCACCAAGGTTGGAGGCGCTGCTGGCGCCGGTGAGAGAGACGAGTTCTACGCCGCCCAACACATAGTGCAATTCCAGCGCACCGCTCGGCGAGCGCTGCTTGTTCTTGGAGGGCTCGTCGTTGTAAACCACTTTGTTGTTGAGATAGTAATTTTCCTGGGCGGGTGTCAAGGAAACAAACGGCGTCGGATTGGCCTCCGCCACACCGGTCGGGTTCACCACGGTTTGCGCCCAACGCTGACTGGCTTGAGTATTGGAGAGCTCCTGGTAGTTGAGCGACAGCCGCGCCGAGAAATGTTCGTCAGGTTGCCACACGGCCACCATGCGCTCATTCGTCGCGCGCTCGCCGCCCAAGCGAGAATCGTTGTAGGTGTTGCGGGCCCAGCCATTCTCGTCGAAATTGTCGGCGGACAGACGAACTCGGAGGGTATCGGTGATGGGCAGCGAGACCGCGCCTTCAACGCGGTATCCGGTCGGGGTTTCGGCCGACACTCTGACGAATCCGTCGAAAGTAGTACTGGGGTCAGCGGTGCGCACCAATATGGCTCCCGCCGTGGCATTGCGCCCCTGGAGGGTTCCCTGCGGACCGCGCACCACCTCGAGACTCTGCACGTCGGCCAGGTCTGAAACGCCGAAGCGACTGTTGGATGCCTGATAGATGCCGTCGACATAAACGGCAACGGGATCGTCTTCAAGAAAGACACCGGAGCCGGACGTGCCGCGAATCACGATCGACGAACCACCGTAGGCAGTTGCCGCCGGGATGGTGATGCCGGGAATCACCCCTTGGAGCTGTTCCAAGTTCTTGGAGGCAGTTTGGTTCAGTTCTGCGGCGGATACGGCTGTGATCGAGATCGGCACATCGATCAGCTTTTCCGAACGCTTCTGCGCGGTCACCACGATTTCGGCGAGCGCCGAGTCGGTAGTGGCGGGGGCGCTATCGTCATTGACGACCGGTGCGGCGGCCGCCGAATCAAGACCTCTCGCTGCCAAAACTATCGCCAACGTCATGCAAAACCTGCGTTTCATACCAACTCCCGGTCAGGACGGGGCACTGTGGCCTCTTGTGGGAGGCGACTGTACAGCAGATAAACAGAGAAAGAAACGGTAAAATTAAAAATAAACGATAAAATGTGTTTTCATCGGGTAAATGTTAAGCTGCCATGATCTGACTAGGGAGGATGGGGAAACTTGGAATCGGCTGACTCTTCCGAGGAAACGCAGGCTGTCATAGCGGCTGATTGCATCATTCGCGACATTCGCAACGGGGTGCTGGTGCCTGACCATAAATTGCGCGTCGGCGAATTGCGGGAACGTTATGGAATAGGCGCGTCGCCGTTACGCGAAGCCCTGTCGATCGTGACATCGCTTGGATATGCGACCAGCGAAAGCCATCGCGGATATCGGGTTGCCGGCCTGTCGCCGACAGACCTTGCAGACATCACCAGCGCCCGAGAAATCATCGAGACCGGGATGTTGCGCGAATCCATGCTCGCCCACACTGATGAATGGGCCATCGGCATCATCACCGCCAACGAGCGATTGAAGCGTTTGGTCGCCCGGTCTTGCGTCGACCAGATGAACCTCGCGGAACCGATCAAGGAAGCCCACAAACAACTGCATATTTCACTGACCGCGGGCGGCGGGTCGGAACGGCTCGCCAAGATGCAAGATCTGTTGTTCGATCAAGCCGGACGTTATCGCGATTTGATGTTGGCGGAGGTGCGCAGTCCGCAGCATTTCGTGGACACGCATGACGCGTTGGTGCAAACGGTGCTCGGCGGCGACGTGGATGCCGCTTGTGCATCGCTGCGGGATCATCTGCGGCGAACATTGCGTGAGGTCTATTCGCAAACGCCGGCCAACAACCC
>CAZZWM010000039.1:0-21315 GCA_964657945.1 uncultured Steroidobacteraceae bacterium | reverse complement strand
ATCATCTGCGGCGAACATTGCGTGAGGTCTATTCGCAAACGCCGGCCAACAACCCAACAACGAGTTGAGGACTTTGTTTTGACACTCGAATCCGTGAACGATTTTCCAAATGACAAGGGATGGGCGGAGCTCGAGTAGCACGGGGATCGAGTGCTCCATTTGAACCGGCAGGTCAGTTCAGAAGTCAGCGCATTCTACGCACGCGTTTCAATAAGGTTTATACTGATGCGTGACAGTGCACTGAAGATCAGCACCATGGTTTGCTCGTGATCCAAAATCGAAACGCCTCCGTAGCAGTCATCGGTGCCGGCGACTACATAGGCGCGGCGATTGCGAGGAAATTTGCTGCTGAGGGATTTCTAGTTTTTGCCGGTCGCCGTAACGGTGAGAAGCTCCTTCCGCTCGTCGCTGAGATCGAGGCTGCAGGCGGGCGGGCGTTCGGGCGCACCCTCGACGCGCGCGAATCGGAGGCAGTGACCGGTTTTCTACTGGAAGCAGAGTCGCATGCCCCCCTCGAAGTATGCATCTTCAACATCGGCGCAAACGTCAATTTTCCACTTTTGGAGACCACTGATCGGGTCTTTCGAAAAGTGTGGGAAATGGCGTGCTGGGCAGGTTTTGTCACCGGTCGCGAGGCTGCCCGAATTCTGGTCCCACGCGAGCGCGGCGCCATTTTCTTCACCGGCGCCACCGCGGGCCTTCGCGGCGGCATCGGCTATGCGGCTTTCGCCAGCGCTAAATTCGCGCTTCGCGGAATGGCCCAGTCAATGGCCAGAGAATTGGGCCCCAAACACATCCATGTGGCCCACCTCGTCATCGACGCCGGTGTCGATACGGCATTCGTGCGCGAAAGAATTGCGGCGCGCGAGGGACGCGAGGCGCTCGACAACCTCGATCCGTCTCGCCTGATGACGCCGGCCGCCGTGGCGAACGCTTACTGGGCGCTGTACTTGCAAAGCCCCGATGCTTGGACATTCGAGCTGGAGATCCGCCCGTTCGGGGAAAAATGGTGATGCCCAAAGTCGAATTCTTGTTCGATTTTGGCAGCCCCAATGCATTTCTGTGTCACCGCGCGATTCCGGCCATCGAGCAGCGACTCGGGATCCGCTTTGAGTATGTTCCGGTACTCTTGGGAGGGATTTTCAAGGCCACCGGGAACCAGTCTCCCGCGGTTCAATTTCAGTCCGTGCGCAACAAGCCGGAGTACCTGCGGCTCGAAATCGAGCGCTTCATCAAAAAGCACGACATCAAAGGTTTCGGACACTCGCCTTATTTCCCGGTCAATACGCTGTTGCTGATGAGAGGTGCCATCGCCGCCCGCGCTTTGGGTCAGTTTGAGCGCTACGTGGAGGTGATGTTTCACCACATGTGGGTCGACCATCGGAAACTGGACGAGCCTAGTGTGTTGGCCCAGGTTCTCCAGGAGTCTGGATTCGATTCGAATGCGCTTATGCAGGCGTGCTCAGATCCTCGCGTGAAAGCCGAGCTGCTCGAGAATACGGATCGCGCCGTCGCTCGCGGCGCCTTCGGTTCGCCGACGTTTTTCGTAGAAAACGAAATGTGGTTCGGGAAAGAACACCTGCGCGATGTGGAGGAGGCAATTGGTGGATATCTCGATGGGAAATGAATGTCCCGAGGGCGGCATTCATCTGGTTCGATGAGAATCACAAAAGTTTGCCCGCGCTGTTTGCTGTCGATGACGTGGCTGCTGGTGTCTGTGCTGTACGCAATTACCGTGAAGGCCGCGACACGCCAGGATGTCATCATCGGCACGAACATCGTCAATCCCTACGCATTGAGCGACACGGAGCAAAACATGATGTTGAGCCGGATGAAAGCTGACGGTGTGCGAACACTGCGCGTGAGCATCACGCTCGACGATAAGGGCATCGCCTTTGCGGAACGCGTGGCGAGGTATGGGATCAAGATGGACTGGCTGATTTATCGCTTCGGCGGATTCGCTCCGGGCGGCAAACCGCTCTCCGCGGCTGATGCGGAGGAGTTTCGACGCACCTTTTCGCCCGTCCTCGCTGCACTGGAGCAGCAAGGGATCACGCTTGTCGCTTTCGAGCTGGGCAACGAGTTCAATCTTGCCGGCTATAACTCGGAGTTTCCGCGTCCTTCCCGAGGCTACATCTTCGGGCTCAACGACCTCACGCATGACCCCGAAGCAGAGCAGGTGGGGAAGGGCTATCTGCAATATCTTAAAGTCCTGAGCGTCTTGAAGGACGTTCGTGATCGCTCCAAACTCAATCAGCAAACGCCCATCTTGAGCGGCGGCTTGGCTGTCTATGAGAACGATGACGGGCCGCTGCAAAAAGGCATGAACACGGATCTTGTGAGCGCGAACTCAACCCTTGTGTACCTGCGCGCCAACGGCCTCGACGATCTTGTTGACGGCTACGCGGTCCACGTTTATCCGCGTGGTAATGCTCCTGGAGACCCTGCCGCCGCTGCCGCCCGCAAAGAAGGCCTTGCAAAGTATGCCTTCAAGCAGTGCCGCGCCGCTGGTGTGAACGGAGGCAAACCATGCTGGCTCACGGAGTGGGGATTCAACAACGCTGACAGCAACTGTCCTATCGATGATGCCGCCCGCACCTCATTGGTTCAGGAGATGATGGGTGACTTTCGCCCCTACGTTCGGGATGGCCGATTGGTGGCGCTTCTGTCCTATGCGTGGAACGATGTGCCCGGTGTCAAGACTATTTCACCGCTCACACTGTTCCGCTGCGGAAGCCTGACTCCAAGTGGCAAGGTGTCGATCGATTCCAGGTTGCTTCACTGACGATCAAAACGGCGCCCCCGGCGCACACATCCTCCGATGCGGTAAACCTGCCCCGAGGTTTGACGCAAGGTCAATGTAAAGAGCGCTCAAATGCCATTACACTCTGCCACCCTCTGGTCCTTTCATGGCGGTGGATCGACCATCCAAAAGACCGCCGGGTTTCGGTGATTCCGCGGTTAACTCAAGTCTCTGCGCTGAGGAGCGTTTGGATTGTTGGTGATACAGCGCGTAAATGCCCAGTGAGGCATATCCCGCGAAGAGAAAGGCCGCATAGGTGATGACGCTCTCCGAGCGCAAGCCGGGTAGCAGGACGGACGAATTGAGAAGAGCCAGGATCTCGCCGCTCATGCCGGGCATCACGAAAAGCAAGGCAGCCCCACCGGTGTCGTGGGGCGCGATGCCAAAGATCTTGAGCAGTCGGCGGAATAGCAACACGTATGCGCCGATGGTAATTGCGGCATTGCTCCAGTAGACAAGCGGTCCGTTCTGGAAGGTCGCGGCTGCACGGAAAAAGAAATAGATCGTCCCCGCAGCCCACGCGGACCCGCCAGCCAGGATCATTTTCCACTCTGAGGATTTCATTGATGATTGCCTCCTGAAGACACCTGGGATCGATGGCAATTCTCAGCGCCCGAGGTCCTCGCTGCAATTACCTGGCAGGTAATCGCGAGCGTTTCGCCGTATGATCTAATACGGAAGATGAAGGTGTCTCCTCTGGTCGAAATTCTCCGCGGCGCCCGCGCGAAGCGTCGGCTAAGCCAGCTGGAGTTGGCCATGTCTCTGGGTGTGTCGCAGCGGCATGTGAGCTTCGTAGAAAGTGGTCGGGCCATACCGAGTCGAGCGCTGCTTCTGGCGTGGGTGCGCGAACTGGAAACCCCGTTGGAACAATGCAACGCCGCCTTGTTGGCTGCGGGCTACGCACCCGCATATGGGAGCGCCGATCTCAGTGAGGCCTCCCTGGTTCCCGCCGCCGCCGCACTCCGTCTGCTCCTCTCGACACACGATCCCTGGCCGGCGTTCGTGCTCGATGCGCAGTGGAATCTCATCGACTTGAATGGTGGTGCAGGGAGACTGACCTCTCTGCTGTCGGACGGGTCGGCGAAGGTTCCGGCCGGCGGCCCTCGCCGCACGAGTTTCAATATGCTCGATGCGCTGGCGGCTCCCGGAGGCTTTGCGCGTCGCATCACCAATTTACACGAGGTCGGACCGGCGCTTGTCGAGCGACTGCGGCGCGAGACGAGAGCAATACCAGCGATAGGGCCTCGCGCCCGGTTAGTGGAAGACATGGTGAAGATCGAACTCGGGTCTGCACCGTTGCACACGGCCGAACATTCGTTGCGGGCACCGTTGCTGGTCACAAAATTTGATACACCGCTCGGGGCGCTCGCCTTCTTTTCCATGTTCACCACGTTCGGCACCCCGCAGGACATCTCGCTCGCCAGTTTGCGCGTGGAATTGCTGTTCGCTGCGGATGCGGCCACGGATGAGATTTGGCACCGGCCTGCTGCGTAGCAACCGATGGGCATCCGTCGGCAAACTCAGTTGGGATCGCCTAACCGACGCATTGCCGTCGGTTCTTGCG
The DNA here is from genome assembly GCA_964657945.1 of uncultured Steroidobacteraceae bacterium. Classification (GTDB taxonomy): domain Bacteria; phylum Pseudomonadota; class Gammaproteobacteria; order Steroidobacterales; family Steroidobacteraceae; genus Bog-1198. The sequence continues at coordinate 16,948 of CAZZWM010000039.1, read as the reverse complement.
ACAAGTTCGCGGCGTCCTCTTCCACCGGAAACGGCAGCTCTTCGCTCTCATAGGCGCCTTCAACCAACGATGGCTTCAGAGAATTCTTGGGCTTTACTCCCAACTGCCGCAGCTTCTGCGCTTGTGACACCAAATTGCCACGCCCGCTCGTGAGCTTGCCGTGTGCATCATCGAAATCGCTCTGCGCCTGTTTCAAGCGATTGCCGAGCGAATCCATGTCGGCGACGAAACCGACGAACTTATCGTACAGCTCAGCACCGCGCCTCGCGATCTCCTGGGCATTGCGCGACTGCTGTTCTTGGCGCCACAAATGCGCGACCGTGCGCACGACGAAGAGCAGCGTCGAAGGACTGACCAGCAGGACGTTCCGCTGATAAGCATCCATGAACAAATCCCGATTGGAGGTGACGGCCAGCATGAACGCGGGCTCTATCGGCACGAACAGCAGCACGAAGTCCAATGACTTCAGACTGTAGAGCGCCTGATAGTTCTTCTCCGACAACCCCTTGATGTGCCCCTTGACCGACTCCAAGTGCCGCTTGCCCGCCGCCGCCCGCTCCCCTTCATTTTCCGCAACCGCAAACTCTTCGTAAGCCGTCAAGGAAAGCTTGGAATCCACCACCAGGTGCCGGCCTTGCGGCAGGTGAATGATGACATCGAGAACCGCCCGGGTCCCATCCTCCCGGGTGTGGCTCTCCTGCACCACGTACTCGTGACCCTTGCGAAGCCCCGAGGCCTCGAGCACGCGCTCCAGGATCACCTCGCCATAGATGCCTTGAGTCTTGCTCGAACCTTTGAGCGCTCGGGTGAGATTCTGCGCATCCTGGCTTAAATTTTGATTGAGGGTCATGAGCTGTCGCACCTGCTCACCCAAGGCGGAGCGGTCCTTCCCCTCCTTGATGTAGTTATCCTCGATCTTGGCCTGGAACTCGTTGATCCGAAGTTTCAAAGGATCCAAGAGCGCGCCCAGATTGGTCTGATTTTGCTCCGTGAAGCGCTTGGATTTCTCCTCCAAGATCTCATTCGCCAGCGCTTTGAATTGATCCGTGAGCGCCAGCTTCGCATCCATCAGCATGGCGAGCTTTTCCTGGGAGGCATTGCGCTCGCTCTCCAAGGAATTTTCCAGCTGCGCAACTTGAACGGCCAGCGCGCCCGATTCCGCGCTCACGGCGGTGAGACGACTCTCAAGCTCGGGAACTCGGGATGCACGCTCCTTTGCCGAGGAGAGCTCCACCTGCAACGCCACGGATGCTTGAGAGGCGGCGGCTCCCGCTCTTGATTGCGCCTCGCGGCTACGCGCGCCGGCTATCAACCAACTGAGCAGGGAGCCCACAATCAGGCCGAGAAGACAACCCAGAATTCCAAGGGACAATGCGTTCATGGCCAGATTTTACATCCCACGGCCGTAAGAGATGAAAGGAAGCCACGAATGTTCGATCCGTGACTGCCCATACCCGTCAGCAGCGCCACGGGGCGAGGCGAGCAGGAGTGATATCCTGGCCTAGGTTTTGACCGGCGCTACAACTTTCAGCGTGTCCAGTGCGACGAGACCGTGTTGACTGACGAAGGACAGCTTGCGCTGGGATCCGCTGGTCTGAAGTGCGCCTCGGAACTGATACGCGCCTGTATCATAGGTCGTCAGAGTGCCCTGTTGCTCGATCAGCAAACGTTGAGCTCGTGAGAAATAGGCATAACGAAGTTCGCTCGATGAGCCGCTACTCGATGCATCACCGAATTCGGGAGGCCACCAGTGCTGGATGCCAAAGCCCGGAAGGGCTGAGAAGGGCTTCATCGGTTTCAGGGGGTCCATAAAAGTCATTCTACAGAATGAGTGAGCTGCAGGTGGGTTGAAATTTCGTGCCTCGGGGCGACAGTATGTAATCACGCTCGCGTCGCGGCCTCGGGCTTGCGTTGGCGGAGGAATACGTGATTCCGATCAGGTGAGTGCGCTGCGAGCGCGTCTTGCATCGAAAACCTTCGACAGGCTGTTCGTCAACGCCGGCATCGGAATTCGAGACATGATCGCCAACATTTCGACCGACGAATTCACACGCATGATGGTGACGCGCGTAGCGGCACAAACGTCATGGCGGGAGCGAGGTCTTCGGGCTCGCTAAGACGACGGACTCCAGCGTGCGCCGGGCTTCAATTTGGGGTTGTTTGGGATCTGGCGGGACGGTGGGGATTTGCTTTCGCGGGGGGACTTTCTGGCGCCGCCTTTGAGTTTGAGAATGGCGCGTGTTGGACTCGAGTACAAGGCCGAATTTGAATGGCTCATGCGGGTCTTGGTCACTCCTTGTTGTTACCGGTCATGCGGAATATACGCCGAGTCCGGTAAGGTTTGTAGTGACGTATGCCTCGTCAAGGATCGGCGGGGCCATCGGTGAACTTCAGCAGCTCGCGATTGAAGGCTTGGGCGTGGGTCCAGGTCATGCCGTGAGATGCGCCTGCGATGTTGGTCTCGACCGCGTGGGGAATCAACCGCGCCAGCGCGATGGCGTTGTCCTTGTACAAAGCGGGGCTGCGTTCGCCGCTTGCGATCAGTGTGCGCCGCTCGAGTGACTGCGCTTCGGCGTGGCGGTAAAGGGGCAGGGGATCGTTCAATTGCATGATGAGGGTGTCGGCGTTGTCGCGGGCCATGTTCTTGAAAACCTCGGCGCTGCGATCCCAGAACCCGGGGCGGGAGGTTGAGTCGACGAACAGGCGCAGACCTTCGTCGATGGCGCCCTGGGCGATGAGCTCGGCTGCTCGCCGGCGCATTTCGCGGTCGGCGGAAGACAGGGCCGCATCGCTGCCGTCTTGCTCGCGGGGGCCGGCGGGGTCTACCAGCGTGAGACTTCGAATGGAGTCGGGGTTGCGAAGCGCGACTCGGTAGGCGATGGCGGCGCCGCGGGAGTGGCCGATGAGGTGCGGCGGCGAAGGTGCTGAGTGGGTGTTCGTGAGGCGCTCGATGAAGGCTGTGACCTGCTCGACATGGGCGATCCAGCTGAATGGCATGCCTGCGGTGGATGGGAGCCGCGGGTAGTAGTGGCTCAAGCTGGGCGCGATGACGCGGTGGCGGCGTGCCAGTGAGTCGGTTTGCGGTTTCCAGTAGCGGTAGTCGCACAGGGAGCCGTGAATGAACAGCAGCGTGGAGCCGGCGTGACCGGCTTCGATGTAGGCGACGCTGTGGGTGGGGTCCAGTCGCATGACCTTGGGCTTCGATGCGGGATCGGCAGGCGTGGTCATACGGCGGGGATCGCGATATTCGAGTGGTTGGTCCGTCTAGCCGCGCTTGCAGCCCACCTGCACCGGCTTTGCGTCCGGTACGTCGATTCGAATGGCGGTGAGCGCGTCGCCCCACACGCAGCCGGTGTCGATGCCGGTCACGTCGGCATTCTTGAAGTAACCCAACGTCGACCAATGGCCGAAGACGATGCGGGAGCCGCGCCATCGGGCATCGGGTGCCTCGAACCAAGGAGTCAGCGCCTTGGCCTTTTCCTTCTTCGGCGAACCCTTGGCACGCAGCGCCAGCCGTCCGTCGGCATCGACGTAGCGCAGCCGCGTGAAGCAGTTGATGATGAAGCGCAGCCGCGCTTCGCCTTCCAGGCCTTCGGCCCAGCGATCGGGTTCATCGCCGTAGAGGCGCTCGAGCAGCTTTTTCGGGTCGCGCTGCAGTGCCTTTTCGAATTCGCGCGCGCACTGCCGCGCCAGTTTCATGTCCCATTGCGGCGGCAATCCGGCGTGGATCATGGCAATTCGCAGCGTCGAATCTTCGTGCATCAGCGGCCGCGCGCACAGCCATTCGAGCAAGCTGTCGCGGTCCGATGCGGCCAGGATATCCGACACGGTGTCGTCGCTGCGCAATTTGGCGCCGGCATAGGCGACTGCCAGAAGGTGCAGGTCATGATTACCGAGTACCACGCGGGCTGCATCGCCCATGGCGCGCACCCGCCGTAGGGCTTTGAGCGATTCCGGGCCGCGGTTCACCAAATCGCCCACGAACCAGACCGAATCCTTGTCGGTCGAGAATTTGATCTCGGCCAGGAGTTCACCGAGCTCGCGATCGCATCCTTGCACATCGCCGATTGCGTACACCGCCATCAGGGACCCGCGCTAATGCAGTACCCCGGGCATCGCCAGCCTGAACGGCGCAATCGGGGCGTCGAATTGCTGGCCGTCGTCGGCCACCATTTGATAGCTTCCCTGCATCGTGCCCACCGGTGTTTCGATGACGGCGCCGGTGGAATAACGAAAGCCCTGGCCGGGCTTCAGATAGGGCTGTTCGCCCACCACGCCATCGCCGCGCGTTTCCTTCACGTTGCCGTTGGCATCGGTGATGATCCAGTGACGCGTCAGCAGCCGCGCCGGCACCTGGCCCTCGTTGCGGATGGTGATGGTGCAGGAGAACACGAAGCGCTTGTCGCGCGGATCGGACTGCTCCTCGATGTACGAGGTCTCGACTTCGACGCGGATACGGTTGTTTTGGATCACTTCAGTCGCACCGCCAGCAGATCGCAATGCGCGGCATGCAGCACGGTGTCCTCGGTGAAATTGACCAGGATGGCCAGGCCGTGGCGTTCGCGGCTCCCGAGCACGATCAAATCCGCTTTCTCTTCCTCGGCGACACGCAGGATTTCCATCTTGGTGTTGCCTACCTCGACTCGCGCGGAAGCGCCCTTCAGTTCCGTGCGCTGCATGAGTTTCTCGAGAGTGTTGCGGGCGATACCCGCCAGATCGTCCTCGACCTGCGCCGACGGCATCACCGATTCACCCACCGGTTCGAGCGGCACGAATTCCACCACGTGCAATATGACCAACGCAGCCCCCGAATGGGCCGCCATATCGCGGCCGGCCATGGCAACCTGGTCGCTGCCTGCCGCCAAATCGAGCAGCACGAGGATTTTTCTATACGCGGACATCTGCGTTCGAGTATAGCCGAGAGAAGCTGGCTGCGAGCAGACCGAATTGGGCCGGCGTCAGCGTTTCGGGGCGAAGTTGCGGATCGATGCCGCAAGCTTCGATCTGCTCGCCGGTGAGTAATGTTTTCAAACCGTTGCGCAGCGTCTTGCGGCGTGCGGAAAATGCAGAAGTGACCACTTGACGGAACGCGCCATCGTGACCCATCGGAAAACGCGGCTGCGGCGTGGGCGAGAGCTTGACGATGGCAGACAAGACTTTGGGTTTCGGTTGAAAAGCGCCGGGTCCCACATCGAACAGCCGCTCGCAAGCCGCCACCGCCGCCAACATGACCGTCAGACGGCCGTATTCTTTGGTCGAGGGTTGCGCAGTCATGCGGTCGACCACTTCCTTCTGCAACATGAAGTACATGTCGGCGATCGCAGCGCGCTGCTCGAGCAGACGGAACAGCAAAGGCGTGGAAATGTTGTAGGGCAGGTTCCCTACGATGCGCAGCGCGGGGCCATCGGCGCGCAACTCCTCAAAATCCATCTTCAGGGCATCCTGCACGTGCACGCGCAGACCGCTGCGGGCGCGTGCGTCGGCGCGCAGCGAGTCCGCCAGATCGCGATCGATCTCGACCACGTCCAGCGTTTGCGCGCGTTCCAGCAAATCCCAGGTCAGCGCTCCGCGGCCCGGCCCGATTTCCACCAGCCGCTCTCCCGGCACCGGCGCAATCGCGTCGACGATGCGTCGGATGACGTTTCGATCGTGGAGGAAGTGCTGTCCGAAGCGCTTGCGGACCTGCACGTCTAGGCGCGGCCACTGCGGGCGCTGGCCAGATCGATGGCCAAGCCCAGCGCGGCTCGCAGGCTGCCTGTATCCGCCTTGCCGCTGCGGGCCAAGGACAACGCCGTGCCATGATCGACGCTGGTGCGCAAAATCGGCAATCCCAAAGTCATGTTGACGGCCGTGCCGAAGCCGACGTGCTTGATCACCGGCAAGCCCTGGTCGTGATACATCGCCACGATCACATCCACGCCCTTGAGAAAGCCCGGCGTGAATGCGGTGTCTGCCGGCACCGGACCGCGCAGATCCAAACCCTCAGCGCGCAGCTCTGCGATCACCGGATCGATGACGTCGATTTCTTCGCGGCCCAGGTGTCCTGATTCGCCGGCATGCGGATTCAAGCCCAGCACGGCAATTCTCGGTGCAGCCAGGTTGAAGTGCCGTTCCACATCCATGTGCACGATGCGCAAGGTGGCGCGCAGCCTCTCCTTGGTGATGGCCTTGGGCACATCGGCCAGTGCCAGGTGGGTGGTCACCAGAGCCACCCGCAGCGTGTCGTCCAACAGCATCATGACGGGAAGCGCCGAGCGGGTTCTGGCCGCCAAGTACTCGGTATGGCCGCTGAAGGCGTAGCCTGCATCCATCAGCGTGCTTTTTTGCACGGGTGCGGTCACCATCGCCGCAAATTCGCCGTTGCTGCAGCCATCGCAGGCTCTGTCCAGCATCTCGATCACATAGGCTGAGTTGGCTGCATCAGGTTTCCCGGCGATCACCGGTACCGCCGTGGGGATATGCATGACATCGAGAGTGCCGGCTCGATGGGTGTGCGCCGGCCGCGACGGATCATAGGACACGATGCGCAGCGGCAACCCCAAGCTGTCGGCGGTGGATGCCAGCAGCCGCATGTCCGCAGCCACCACCAAATCGGCTTCCCAATCGGTTTGCGCCAGGCTCACGCAGGCGTCGGGACCGATGCCTGCCGGTTCACCTGAAGTGATGACGATGCGCGGGACGTACACTACATCTTGGTTTCGACGAATGCATCGTCACGAAGCCGGCGCAACCACAACTCCGTTTCTTCATCCGCCTTGCTCTCGCGAATGGCGGCAAAGGCCTTTTGGCGGCGTACATCATCGGTGCTGTCATAGGTGCGGGTGCCGAGCAGCTGCACGATGTGCCAGCCGTAGCGGGTCTTGAACGGTTCAGTGATCTCATTGGGCTTGAGATCGGCGATGGCCTTGTCGAATTCCGGCACGAAGGTGCCGGGACCTGTCCATCCCAAATCCCCGCCATCCGGTGCGGAGCCCGGATCTTCCGAAGTGGTCGCGGCGATGCCGGCGAAGGCTTCGCCTTTCAAAATGCGCTCGCGCAGCTTGCCCAGCTTCTGGCGCACGGTTTCGTCGTCGTCGAGTTCGTTGGTCTTGATCAGGATGTGCCGGACGTGGATTTGATTGATGATGACCTGCGCTTCGCCGCCGCGGCGCTCGTTCAGCTTCACGATGTGAAAGCCGCTCGGCGTACGGACCGGTTCGCTGACTTCGCCGGGCTTCATCCGGGTCACCAGATCCAGAATGAACTGCGGAAGCTGAGCGCCTTTGCGCCAGCCCAAGGCGCCGCCGTCGAGGGCCGTCTGGCTGTTGGAATTGGCGATGGCCAATTGCCCGAAGTCCTCGCCCTTGGCGGCCCGCTTGGACAAATCGTCAGCCTTCTTGCTGATCTCGTCGAGCTGTTGCGGCGTCGCGGCCGCCGGCAGCGACAACAGAATATGCGAGACGTTGAAGTCATCGTTGGAGGCCGCGCTCTGCTGGCGCGCCAGATACTGGTCGAGTTCACGGGGCGTCACGTTGATGTGCGCGATCACGTCGCGCTGGCGCAATGTGGTGAGCATCAATTCCTTGCGCATGCTCTCGCGGTACACCTTGTAATCGACGCCCTGGGCGCCGAGCGCCGTCGGCAGCTGATCGAAGGGGATCTTGTTGCGCACCGCAATTTCCTGCAGAGCGCCGTTCAATTGTTCATCGGAGATCGTCAGTCCCACGCGCTTGGCGCGCTGCGCCTGGATCTCCTGAAGGATCAACCGGTCGAGAACCTGTTGCCGCAGCACGCTCTGCGAGGGCAGTTCGACTTTCTGCTCCTGAAGCCGCTTGGTCACGGCATCCATCTGCACGTCCAATTCGCTTTTCAGCACCAGGCCATCGTTCACGATGGCCGCGATGCGATCCAGCAATTCACCGTGCACGCCGATGTCGCGCGTCTGTGCGAAGCTCACCGGCAACAGGAGCAGCTGCGCCAACAGGGTTGCGCAGGCTGGCCAAAGTTTCTGCATGTTCGTTTCCTAAGTCCTTACTGGGTATTCGGGTCGCGGGTCGAGTACCCGCGGATCGATCGCTCGAGGAATGTATCCTCACGTTTTCCGACCGAACTCAAGCCCGTCAGTTCCAATTGTAAAGCAATCGAGGTGTCCAGTCCGCCGTCGCGATTGCTGACATAACGGCGCTGTACCAGTTGGACGTGATAACAGCAGCTTTTATACTCGATTCCCGCAACCCGCTCGATGGTCTGATGGGGGTCCTGCAGCGAGTAAACCCAGCGGCCGACGGCATTCCAGTGATCGGAGATCGGCCAGGCAAAAGAGGCATCGTACTGCTTGAAAATGCCTTCCTGGAAGCGGTAGCCCAGATTGATGACCCGGCTGGGATCGGGGCGGTATTGCACTGAAATCTCGGACTTTTCGGTCTGCGAGGTATAGGGGTTCCACTGATAGTCCAGATTCACCGACAGGTGTTTGTAGCCGCTCAAGGCCACCTCGCCGACGATGTCGGAGGCCGGAAATGCCGGATTTCCCTGCCCGGTTTGCGAGGTGGCAAAGGTCTGACCCGGCAGCCCGTAGGCGCCCCCCGCGAATTGGTTGAATTGATAGGGTCCCGGGTAGGCGATGAATTGGCCGTTGTGCGTCACCAGTGCGCCCGGAATCGCCAGCGGATTCGCGCCGGGCTGCACCGCCAGGGCCCGCAACTCGGCCGCCGGCACCTGAAAACCGGCATCGCCGGGCAGCAGCGGCAGGCCGACCTGGGGAATGCTGAAATAGCGGATTTGACCGATGGTGGCGGATAGATATTGGGTGCCGCTGACATGATCGAACAGCCGGGTGGTCACGGCGAGCGCCAATTGATTCGCATCGCCGATGCGGTCGTAACCGACGTATCGATTGGTGCGGAACAGCTCGGTGAGGTTCAGATCCGGAATGCCGGTGTCGAAGATCGGCAGCTCGTTTTGGTTGCGGAAGGGCACGTAGCTGTACACCATGCGCGGTTCCAGGGTCTGGGTGCGTTGGCCTTTGGAACCCGCATCGCGCTCGAATATCAGGCCGGTGTCGAGGCGTGCATAGGGCAGCGAACGGGTCGGCTTGCCGGGCATGCCGATGCCGGCATTGTCGAGGTCGTACTGGGTGAAATCGTAGCCCACGGCCGGTTCGAAGAAGTAACCCGGTCCGCGCGCCGACCAGCGCAATTCCGGCGCCAGGTTCAAGCGGCCGCCGGTGGGTCCGATCTCGCGCAGGAAGTTGACCGCCTCGCTGTCGAATACGAATTGAAAATTGGTGTCCCCCAGGGGGTAGAGCGCATTCGCCTGAATGCGCGGCACCCGCGAATAGGGGCGCGCGTCGTCGCCCACCACGGCCGGCACCGAGATGTCGATGGTCTGGTAATTCTGCAACTGGGTGCGAATCTGCCAGGCGTCGTCGTAGTACAGCAGGTCGATGCGCCGTTCCAGGTAGGTCACGCTGGTTTGATCCGAACCCACCGCGAAGTCGACGAAATAATTGCTGTCGCTGACCGCCGCGATATCGGTGTCGAGGCGCAGCCCCGGCCGGATGTCGGTGATGTCGGTGAAGCGCATATAGCTGCGATCGGAATCGCGCTGCTTGTCGTTGGGCAGAAAGGTCGCATCGAAGGTGCCGTGCGAGTTGGAGGTCAGGAAGCGAAATGCTTCGGCCACCTGCACGCCGCGCGCGGACAGTATCCCCGGCGTCACGGTCAAGTCGTAGTTCGGCGCCAGGTTGAAGTAGTACGGAATTTCCAGTTCGTAACCATTGCTGCCCGAATGACCGAAGCTCGGGAACAGAATGCCGCTCTTGCGCTGATCGCCCAGCGGGAAGGAAATATAAGGCGTGTAGAAAATCGGCACGTCCTTGAAGCGCATGGTGACATTGCGAGCCACGCCTTCCTGCAGCCTGGTGTCGATATCGATGAGCGAGGCCTGCAGCAGCCAATCGTCGATGCCCACCGGGCAGCTGGTGTAGCGCACCTTCTGAAATTCGATCTTGCCCTCCGGATCGAGATGGATGTCCTTGGCGAATCCGCGCCCGTTGCGATCCATGAGCTGGAAATTGGCCTGATCGAAACTGGCGGTTCCGGCCGTTTCATACGTGCCGCTGGCGCTGCGCACGCGCAGCTTGGGGTCGAGAAAGTCCACCTTGCCGCTGACCGTGATCTTGTCCAGATCGCGGTCGTAGTGCAATTGATCGGCCGATACGCTGCGCTCGTCCTGGCGCACCACCACCCGGCCGCTGGCCGTCGCGCCGCTGTCATCGGCCGTGCCGCCGTCGCTGTCGATGTAGATGTGATGATCGTCGGGGGCGATGTCCGCGGGGCGGGTCTGCAGGTACTTGGGCGGCGCCGGGCAAATGTCGGCGGCGTAGGCGCCGCAGGCCGTAAGGCAGGAGAGCGCAAAGGCGGCCCGGACGTTACGACCCATGAACAAAATGCAGCACCTTAAACGGTATACTCAATCGCCGCATTTGCGGTGTGCGAATGGTCAAGCATGGGTGTAGCGGATGCAAGCGATTCCCGCCTGGAACTTCTGTCGCGTTGGGTGTTCGATGATCTGGGATTCGCAACGAGTCGGATCGCGCCCGCCTCCGCCGACGCGAGCTTCCGCCGCTATTTCCGCCTGACGCGTGGCGCGGATACCTACATCGTCATGGATGCGCCGCCGGACAAGGAAGACTCCGCACCCTTCGTCAAGATAGCGCGGCTGCTCGCGGGACTGGATTTGAACGTGCCGCTGATCCTGGCCCGGGACATGAAGCGCGGGTTTTTGTTGCTGTCGGATCTGGGTTCCCGCCAGTATCTGGACGAACTGCCGGCGCCGGGCGCCGCCGACCGCCTCTACGCCGATGCGCTCGCTGCGCTGCTGCGAATGCAAACCGCGCAACCGCACACCTGGCGTGAGATACCGGCGTACGACCGGCCGCTGTTGCTGCGTGAAATGGAGTTGCTGCCCGAATGGTTTCTGCAGCGGCATTTGGGATTGAGCCTCGATGCCGCAGCCAGGGGCTTGCTGGACGATGTTTTTGGCGGCTTGGCGGACGCTGCGTTGGAGCAGCCGGTGACATTCGTGCACCGCGACTATCACTCGCGCAATTTGCTGCTCACTGCCGAGCATAACCCGGGCATCCTGGATTTTCAGGACGGCTTGCGGGGACCTGTGACCTACGACCTGGCCTCGTTGCTCAAGGATTGTTACATCGCTTGGCCCCGCGCACGGGTCCAGGCCTGGACCTTGAATTTCAGAGAGGACCTGTTGAGCGCCGGCTTTGCCATGCAGGCCGATGAGAACACCTTCATGCGTTGGTTCGATTTGATGGGGCTGCAGCGTCACATCAAGGTGCTGGGTATTTTCGCGCGCTTGTTCTATCGCGATGGCAAATCGCAATACCTCAAGGATTTGCCGCGGGTGCTCGACTACGTCAGGGAAACCGCCGCCGCCTATCCGCAGACGGCGAGGTTTTCCGATTTTCTCGCCACGCACATCGAGCCGAGATTCGAGTCCGCCCAGCGGAAGGCCGCGCAGTGAGGGATGCAGGAGAGCTGCCCTGCGCCGGCATGATATTGGCGGCGGGGCGCGGCGAGCGCATGCGGCCGCTGACCGATACCACGCCGAAACCCATGCTCAAGGTGGGCGATCAGCCGCTGATCGAACGCAATGTAAACGCGTTGGTCGGCGCCGGCATCCGACGCATCGTCATCAACCTGGCGTGGTTGGGTACGCAAATTCGTGACCACTTGGGTGATGGCAGCCGCTACGGCGCCGTCATTCTTTACAGCGAGGAGGCGCCGCGCGCTCTGCAACCGGCCGGCGGGATCTTTCGCGCCTTGCCGTTGCTGCAACCCGGACCTTTCGCCGTGGTGAACGGCGATGTCTACACCGACTTTCCGCTGGGCACCTTGCGGCTGGCGCCCAACGCAGATGCGCACCTGGTGTTGGTGCCCAATCCGGCCGGACACAAGGGCGACTTTGGTCTGCGGGCTGGCAAGGCGGTTGCCGAGGAGGCCGCAACAGAGGGAGTGCTCTACACCTACTCGGGCATTGCCATGTTTCGGACGGCCTTTTTTGCCGGCTGCACCGCCGGCAGCTTCCCGTTGAAGCCTCTGTTGCTGCGATCGATGGCCGTGGCGCGCTGCTCGGCGCAGCTGTATGCGGGACGCTGGGCGGATGTCGGCACACCCGAAAGGCTGGACGCAATCAACCGTGGGTGGGCCGGTAAAAAGGCCGATTGAGGTACAATTGGCCCATGCCCAATCCCGATGATCTGATCGGCCCGGCGCCTCCTCGAACGGCGCGCAGCGGCGAGAAATACACGACACCTCAAGGGTTTACGGCCATCAAGGATGGCATCAAGCACGCCGGGGCCGCACCCGCGCAGCAGCGTAAGCCGGCTTGGTTGAAGGCGCCGTTGGCCGGCGGCGCTCAATTTGGGGCAGTGAAGGGCATCGTGCGGGAGCATCGCTTGAGCACGGTGTGCGAGGAGGCCAAGTGCCCGAACATCGGCGAGTGCTGGAATGCCGGAACTGCGACCATCATGCTGATGGGATCGGTGTGCACGCGCGCCTGCCGCTTCTGCGCCGTGGACACCGGAAATCCGCGCGGCTGGCTCGATGCGGAGGAGCCTGAGAATGTGGCGCGCTCGGTCGAGTTGATGCGCCTGAAGTACGTGGTGCTGACCTCGGTGAATCGCGATGACTTGAGCGATGGCGGTGCGGCACATTATGCGGCGGCGATTCGCGCCATCAAGCGCCGTAATCCCGGCACGGCGGTCGAGGCTTTGACACCGGATTTTCAAGGCGTGCTGCGCGATGTGTACACCGTGGTCGATTCCGGACTCGAGGTGTTTGCGCAGAACGTCGAGACCGTGAAACGCCTGACGCATCCGGTGCGCGATGCGCGCGCAAGCTATGAGCAAAGCATCGAGGTGCTGCGGGGCGCGAAGCAGCATCGACCCTCGATTCTCACCAAGACCAGCTTGATGCTGGGCCTGGGCGAGAGCGATGCGGAAATTCGCGAGACGCTGCGGGATCTTCGGGCGGCCCACGTCGATCTGCTGACGCTCGGCCAATACCTGCGTCCGACGCCGAATCATCTGCAGGTGCAGCGCTTCGTGGCGCCGCAGGAATTCACTCAATATCGCGAATGGGCGCTGCAATCGGGTTTTCTCGAATGCGTCTCGGGACCCTTGGTGCGCTCCAGCTATCGGGCGGAACAGGCCTTGAAGCGCAACAACGCCGGCCTTTCCAACGCCACCCATGGTTGATGCGCCGTCGATCCGGCATCTGGGTCTGGCGGCCTATGAGCCGACCTGGCGAGCCATGCAGCGCTTCACCGATGAGCGCACCGACCGAACCGCCGATGAAATTTGGATGGTGGAGCATCCGCCGGTGTTCACCTTGGGGCTGAACGCGAGCCGCGACCATCTGCTCGCGCCCGGCGATATCGACGTCGTGCAAATCGATCGCGGCGGGCAGGTGACCTACCACGGTCCGGGTCAGCTGGTCATCTATCCCTTGCTGAACTTGCGGCGCTTGAAATTGGGCGTGCGCGACCTGGTGGTGGCCTTGGAAAATGCCGTGATCGACTATGTCGCGACGTGCGGCGTGAAGGCGGCCGGATCCCGGCAGGCGCCCGGCGTGTATGTCGATGGCGCCAAACTCGCCAGTATCGGCCTGCGGATTCGCCGCGGCGCGAGTTATCACGGTATGTCGCTCAATGTATCGCTGGACCTGAAGCCGTTCGAGCGCATCAACGTATGCGGCTACCGGGGTTTGCGCGTCACCCGCCTCGAGGATCTGGGCGTGGCGGACGATGTGGCGGGCGTTGCCAGGGATCTGACGCCGCATTTACTGCGGCGGCTGGGCTGCGGGCGGATCGAGTCTCATAACGCCATCAACACCGACTTGCAGGCGGTCAGCTCGCGATAGATGTCATCGAGCTGCTCGCGGCTCTTGGCGGTGATGGTGTAGGTCACGGCCAGGAAATTGCCATCGGCGCTGGTGCGGGTTTTGATATGCGCATCGGTGAGCGGCCCGGCGTGCTTCTCGATGATGGCCTGGCTGAGCGCTCGCACCTCCCCGTCCTGCCGTCCCATGACCTTGATCGGAAACTCACTCGGGAAGTGCTGCGGGTTCTTGTGTTCGCTCATAGCGCCGGCGTGCCCTGCAGCTCGCGCACATAGCCCTCGAAGGCCGCATGCATGCGCTTGAACAAAGGACCGGGTTTACCATCGCCGACCGGCGCGCCGTCCAGCGTGGTGACCGGCAACAACCCGCGCGTCGAGAAAGCCAACCACAGCTCATCCGCGGCGCGCAATTGCGCCTCGGGCACGCGCGCGGATTCGCAGCGGACATCCAAGCGATCGGCCAATTCGGTCACCACATCGCGGGTGGTGCCCGGCAGAATGTGATGGCCGTTGGGTGGTGTGTAGATGACGCCGCCTTTGACCACGTGCGCCGTGGTGGAAGAACCTTCGGTGAGAGCGCCGTGTTCCAGCAGAAGCGTTTCATAGGCGCCGGCATCGGCGGCCAGCTTCTTGAGCATGATATTGCCGAGCAAGGCGGTGGATTTGATATCGCGGCGCGCCCAGCGGATCTCCGCGGCGGTGAGCGCGGCCACGCCTTTCTCCAACACGGCGTCCGGCAATTGCTCGAGCTGCGAGCAATAGGCGAACAAAGTGGGTTTCAAGTCCTCCGGCCACGCGTGGTTGCGCCCATACTCCGCCCCGCGGGTCACTTGAATGTACAGGTAGGCCTCGCCGGCGCGGTTGCGCGTCACCAATTGCGCGCAGATAGCCGCCCATTGTTCGTGGGTCAGCGGCACGGACATGCGGATGCCCGCCAGACTTCGCGCCAGACGGTCCAAATGCTGGCGCAACCGGAATGGCCGCGCCGCGTACACCGGGATGACTTCATAGACGGCATCACCGAACAAGAAGGCGCGATCCAATGGCGACACCTTCGCGTCCGCCAACGGCAGGTACTCGCCGTCCAAGTAGCAGATGGGCAGCGGTCCGCTCATGCAAACCAGAGGCGGATGGTGTCGATGAGACGACGCCACCAGCCCCCGGCCGCCACCGGCTTGATCGGGTGCAGCGGAATCGTGGCGAGGGTTTCATCGACATCCAGCACCCTGACCGCGCCCAGCGTCGAATCGGCGAGCAGGGGCGCAATCAGCTTCGGCGTGACGTCCACCGACGTCTTGATGTCGGACCGGCCGCGCGGCACGGTCAGGTACAGATCGTCCTTGATGCCAAGATCCACGCTGTTGGTCTGGCCCTTCCAGACGCGCGCCGTGGCGAGCACGGCGCCAGCCTTGATGAGCAGTTTCGTGTCGTAGAAGGTGAACCCATAGTTGAGCAACGCCGCACTGGCGTCCTCGCGCGATTTCATGCTGTCCGACCCCAGCACCACGGAAACCAGCCGCATGCCGTCCCGCAATGCCGAGGTCACCAGACAGAAACCGGCTGAGTCGGTATGGCCGGTCTTCAAGCCGTCAACCGTCGGATCCTTGTCCAGCAAGCCATTGCGGTTTTGCTGTTTGATGCCGTTGTGGATGAACTCGCGCTGCGAGAACCACTTGTAGTACTGCGGGTATTCGCGAATGATGGAATTGGCCAGCAGCGACATGTCGCGCGCCGTGGTGTAGTGCTGCGGCGAGGGCAGCCCGGAACTGTTCTCGAAGTGCGAGCCCACCATGCCGATGCGCTGCGCATTGGCGTTCATCAGCTGCGCGAAGGTTTCCTCGGTGCCGGCGATGCGCTCAGCCAGCGCGATGGTGGCATCGTTGCCGGATTGCACGATCATCCCCAGGATCAGGTCCTGCACCGACACGGGCTTGCCCAATTCGATGAAGGTTCGCGATCCTTCCGAGCGCCAGGCGTGCTCGCTCACGACCACCTGATCCTCCAGCTTCAATTTGCCGCTCGCCAGTTGCTGGAAAACGATGTAGGCCGTCATCAACTTGGTCAGACTGGCCGGTTCCATGCGCGCGGTCGCATCCTTCGCCGCCAGGATCTTGTCGGTGCGCGAGTCGATCACGATGTAGGCGCGCGCGTCTACTTGCGGTGCCGTTGGAATGGCGCCGGAGCCGGGCAGCGCGGCGGCCGGCGTGCTGAGCGGAGCCGGTGTGCTGGCTGCCGGCGGCGGGGCGGAGTGCTTCTTGTGCGCCACGGCGAAGCTGTTGTTGCTCAACAGTGCCGCCGCCGCAAAGGCGATGAAAGATCGAATCATTTGGCGATTACCCCAATGAAAGCCGGTAAGTCTACCGAGTATTCTCAGTCGAGCGCGAGATGCGCATCTTTGATGCCGAGCCGATCGAGAGCCGCGACGATGCGGTCGAATTCCGCCACGTCCGGCACCGGGCCGATGCGCACTCGATACATGCGTCGCCCGGCAATCTCATTATCGCGCACGAACACTTTGCCGTAGCTGCCGCCACGTAGTTTTTCCGCCAGGCGTTCCGCATTCGCCGGATCGCTGAAGGCTCCGGCCTGCACGAACAGGGCGGTGTTGGCGACCGGCGCGGAACTCGGCGGCGCCGGTTCGGTGGCCGTTGCCGGCGTTGCCGCCGTCGATGCGGTCAGTGCCGGCGTGGGTGCATCGATGCTGCGCACTTCGACCATGGCGGTGCCATTGCGCAGCATGTCGAGCTTCGATGCGGCCGTGTACGACAGGTCGATGATGCGATTGCCGACGAAGGGGCCTCGGTCGTTGACCCGGACCACGATGCTGCGGCCGTTCTGCAGATTGGTCACGCTGACGTACGCAGGCAGCGGCAGCGTCTTGTGCGCCGCCGTCATGCCGTACATGTCGTAGGTCTCACCGGTCGAGGTGCGGACTTTGTGAAAGCCCGGCCCATACCAGGAGGCCACGCCACGCTCCACGTAGCCGACGCTGCTCGACAGCACGTAGTAGCGCTTGCCGAACACATCGTAGAACGGCGGATTGCCGCT
>CAZZWM010000038.1:9100-29023 GCA_964657945.1 uncultured Steroidobacteraceae bacterium | reverse complement strand
ATTGCTCGGCTCCTGCGCCGCGCTCTGATGCTTCGGGCCTTGGAGGCCCTTCGAGCGTGAATTGGTACCAACCCACCGCGCCGCTCGGCGGCACCCGGAAGGAGCCGGCATAGGCGCCGAAAGCCGAGAGGGTGATGCCGGCTTCGGTTTTCACCACTTTTCCGGTGGGGTCAGTAATCTCCAGCTGATAGCCCGAGCGTTGCGGCATCGGTTGCAAGGTGAGATTGTTTTGATCGCGCAGGTACACCTTGTACTCGACGGTGTCGCCCAGTTTGTACACGCCTTGAGCGGTCATCCCCCACGCGTGAGCGTGATTCTGCGAATTGCCATATCCGGACCAGAATGAACCGCGCGACGCGCGGTAAGTGTCGATCAGGAACGACCCATCGAGCGGCAGTAAAGCGAGATCCTTGCCGGCGTCGATGCGCACCATAAATGAATCGTTGGGCGATAAGGGAGCGTTGGAGTCGTGCTCGAGAGATTTGCGCCCCGCCAAAATGGCGATGCCATCGTGATCTGTGACGGCTTCGCTCAACACCGCGGCCTTTGAAGTCAGTCCCTGATAGTTGTCGCGATAGAGGCGTACCCGCGCGTTGGCGACGGGCAGGCCGTGATCGAGAGAGGTGACCCAGATCATCGTATTGTAGGCACCCAACTTGGCGTGCACCTGAAACGGCGTCACCTCGGCAAAGAAATCGCGATCGGGGCGGCCGCGGGGAATGCCGGGCTCATCCTCCGCTGCGTCAAAGTATCGGTAGCCCTCGACGGTCTCGGACGACGGGTGCGGCTGCAGGCTTCCCGCGATCACGCCCGATTGGCCGCCGAGCAGATCGCGGATTTTGGCGGGTGTGGCGTATGCAATGTCCCATGCGCGATCAATAGGCTGGTTGAACTTCAATTGCTCACTGATTCCGCTGCTCGTGAGCGCGTGATAATCGATATCTATATCGGTTAGGTTGGTGACGTACAGAGGCATCGAGGTGGGCGCGTTTTTTTCCAGCACCGATACGGGGTGGGTCACCTTGAGGCGCGGGGGGCGGTGGTCGGTGCGAAAGTCCATGGCGGCCGGCCCCTGCAACACTCGGCCGAATTCGTCCTGCACTCCCCGCAGAGAGACGATCGAATACGCCTGAAAGGCGCGCAGATGCTCGGGCAACTCGACGCTGTACTCAGTTCCGCGCTTATGAGGGGTTCCCAGTTGGCTCGAAGCATAGACGTTGGCCCACGGATCGTAGTCGGTTCGGCCGTTCAGAAGATCCGGATCGAGCACAAGATGCAATTTTATTTCCGGGGCAATCACCGGCGCGGAGAACGCAAGCGATATCCGGCCAAGCGGGTTGCAGACCGGCTGATCCTTCGAAGCCTTGGGCGGGATCAAAACGGATTTGTTGTCGACAAGGCATCGCACACCCAGGAAACGGAACTCGGGAAACGTGTCGAAGGCGACGACGGTGCGTTGTTCGGTCCCCGTCAAAGGGCCCGCATAGCTGCGAAGTCCGGGTGTGACCTTGAGTCGCGCCAACGCGTTGACTGGTAACTCGCGTTGGGGGGACACAAGCCAGATACGCCGCGCCTGGATTATCTTGCCAGCCGCGTTCGACCGTTCGGTGGTGCGATCATCGCTTTTGGCGGCTGCCGTGCCGCCGGGAACGATCAGCGCCCTCGGCTCGCCAGGCAAAGGCAGGACATTGAAGACCTCGCGATCGTATGGATCCGGGGTTCCCACCGCGGTGGTCTCGGGGCCAAAGCGCAGGGACGCTTCTACACTATCTTGTGTCACGGGCTGATTGAAGACCAGGCGGATCACGGGCATCCCGGGGGATCGCCAGGTTCGAAACGAATACTCTTTGACCACCGGCCGCTCCGTCGTGAAGGACCATTGGTGCGGCTCCCTTAGAACAGCACCGTCCTCGGCCTTGAGGCCACCGGCCACAGTCAGGGTGTAGCGCGTGGCGGGGACCAAGGCGTTGGAGGCGTTCAGTTCGCAGGCGAGAGAGCGTGGGTCCAGCCAATGCCATTGGCATTTGACAGACGGTTTGATGCTGGCCAACGATCGGTCAGCCTCGACCGTCATGGCTCCTATGGGGCTGACCGGTCGGTCAAAGGTCACGACGATTTGTCTGCCGGAGAAGGGCACCATATCCCCTTCGGGCACTACGCGGAGCACCTTAAGATACGGGCCGGCCGGGGTTTGGGCACTGTCTAGCACAGCCCACACGGCCGGGCTCTCGAAGCCCAACGCGATCGTTAATCCTACCGCGGCCAGTCTGATCTTATTCTTCATTCGAGCTCCGACGACAGTTCCGGTTCCGGTCTTATCCAACAGAGTAGAGGGGTTTTCTGGCAGGCGGCGGGCGCAATCATGGCAAACCAGTGGCAGGGTGACTGTGACGGGGCGCCTCGAACGCCGCGAGCGTCTGCGCCAGCGTCAGTTTTGGCTTTCCCGCCGGCTTGACGCCATCCTCACCGACGGACCGTTCGACCGGTTAAGAACGGCCTACACCGCGTCAACCGTAGGAAACACGCGTCCCGTTGCGTCGGGATTTATTCGCAGCCGGGCCGACTTCGACACTCTGCAATAACTCGTCAAGCAGCCGCGGGTCCAATGGTTTGGTCAAGTAGCCGTCCATGCCCGCTGCGAGACACCTCTCGCGATCCCCGGTCATGGCGTGCGCAGTCAGCGCAATCACGGTGAGGCGCGAACCGATTGTAGATTCTCGTTCGCGCAGGAGAGCAACCGTCTCCAAGCCGTCGAGCTCCGGCATCTGTACGTCCATGAAAACGAGATCGAATTTATGTTCTTCGATGGCCAACAGTGCCAACCGGCCGTTGGCGGCAATTTTCACGGAATGCCCGCGCTTCTCCAGCAGGCGCTTCAGCAGCATTTGATTGACGGCGTTGTCCTCCGCGACGAGAATATGCAGCGACCGATGGCTCTCTGTAACCGTCGGTGCTCTTTGGGAGAGCGCCTCGGTCGGCACGCCGATGCTGACGCCGCCGAGCGCTTGGCACAGCGACTTGCACAATTCGGCCCGCCGCACCGGCTTGATGAGGTAGCCGGCGACGCGGAGTTGCTCGCAGCGCGCCAGGTCACCTTTCTGGCCTCCGGAAGGCAGCATCATGATTTCAGCGGCTGGTGCAAAGGATTCGCGCCGTATACGTTCGATCAACTCGAAGCCATCCATGTTTGGCATGTGCAGGTCGGTGAGGACGAGAACATACGCATCTTGGGCATCGCTAGCCGCGGCTAGTTGCCTCAACGCGGTTTCGCCGTCCGCGGCCGCCTCCGCTCGCATTCCCCAAAGGCTCAAAAGGGCGAGCAGAATCCGGCGATTCGTTTCATTGTCATCGACAATCAGCACCCTGGCGCCGGACAATACATTCGGATCGGCGATGGACGCAAAATCCATTGAACCGCCGTCCGCGGCCGGCAACGAAGCAGTGAAGTGAAAGTGCGACCCCTGGCCTGGTTGGCTTTCGACCCATATCCGGCCGTTCATCATGTGCACCAGACGCGAGGAAATCGCCAGACCAAGGCCGGTGCCTCCATGCGCCCGGGTGTTTGTGCTGTCGACCTGGGTAAAAGCTTCGAATATGTGTTGCTGCTTCGCCAGGGGAATGCCGATCCCAGTATCAGACACGGTGAACTGCAAAAGCGCATCGCCGGGAGCGGAACCTACACTGCGGACGCAAAGGGCGACTTCGCCTCGTTCGGTAAATTTTATGGCGTTGCCGACAAGATTGATGAGGATCTGACGCAGGCGGTTTGGATCGCCTCGGACGGATTCCGGGACCGCGGGATCGACTTCGCACAGCAGTTCTAGATTTTTCTGATTCGCCCTCAAGGCCAGGGTTCTCAAGGTCGTCCCGAGGCATTCCGGCAAATTGAAGTCGACCATGTCGAGATCGTATTTTCCCGCCTCGATCTTCGAGAAATCGAGCACATCGTTGATGATGGTCAAGAGAGAATCCGAGGATAGCTTCACGACGGTGAGCAGCTCTTGCTGCTGCTCGTTGAGATCGGAGTCGAGCACTAGATCGGTCATGCCGATGATGCCGTTCAACGGCGTTCTGATTTCATGGCTCATATTGGCAAGAAATTCGCTTTTGGCGCGGCTTGCTTGCTCGGCTGCATCCTTGGCGTCACGCAGAAGCTCGCCGGCGCGCTTTCGTTCCGTGATATCGACGAACGTCACGACCGCGCCGATCGTGATGTCAGATCGGTGGATGGGACGCGACCACACCTCGGCTGGAAAACTTGTGCCATCCTTGCGCCATAGAACGCAGTCCTCGGCGTGGTGGGAGTCGCCCCGGCCGATTGCCTGGAAGATCGAACAATCGGCGACCGGAAAATGGCTGCCATCGGTCTTGGTGTGGTGGATCACGTCGTGCATGTTCTTGCCGAGCAGTTCTGCAGCCTCCGAATAGCCCAGCATGCGCAGACAAGCGGCATTGCAAAACGTCGTTTTGCCCGATTGGTCCATGCCGTAAATCGCTTCCGGTGCCCCTTCGAGCAGAAGTCTAACGAGCTCGCTGCTCTCGGTGAGCCCTTGTTGGGCTCGCTCGCGCTCCGCGATTTCGGCTGCAAGTCCGGCGTTTGTGATGGACAACGCATGAGTACGCTCCCTCACCCGCTCTTCCTGCACGACATGTTCCTCGCAAATCTGGGCGGCCATGCGATTGAAAGAACTCGTCAGCACACCGATCTCATCGTTCGAAGCGACCGGCAGCGGCCGGTACGATTCGGCAATGCCCGGCGCGAGGCTACGGGCGGCATCGGTAAGCAACCGAATCGGCTTCATGATTCTTCGGGTGAGCAGAGCGATCACCAGGGTGACCGCCAACATGATCAGGATGATGCCCGAGAGGATCACTTTTTCCATGGTATGGATGGAATTGCGCAGCTTGGCGAGGGTGAATCCAACGTAGACGTTACCCACGATACCGACGAGAACAGGTTTTCGAATGACGAGGGTTTCCCCATCCTCCCCGGGTAGTGAGACGAGGGTGGGCCCCGAAGAGCCGCGCAGCCGATCTAGCAACAGGGACGGAAACTGGGGTACGAACGTATGAGTGACAACCGAGCCATCGGCAGCCGTGATAAATGCCCAACGCACGTTGGCGAGGTTCAGAACTGCGTCGGTCATGGATTGCGCCGACGTTGAATCGCGGTCGATCATTGCCGGCTCGACCGACTTTGCAAGCGCCACGGTAACGACATCGTTGTATGCTTGGAAGTCTGCCGTCATGCGGGCGGACAACTGCTTGTCCAGGACGAAGTAGAGGATCGCGACCACGCACACTGCACACACCAACTGCAGGACTACCAGCTTGGTCGAGATGCTGGTCACGGCACTTCTTCCGGGACCCAGACACCATGGTCCGTTCGGGTGAGCCAGACCTTGTGCAAGCCCTGGTGATCCGAAGCGGAGAAGGCTAGGGCAACCCCGACTCCGGGATCCCAACCGTGCAAGGATTCCATGGCCGCAATAAATGCACCGCGAGACGGGTCGGGACCGGCACGCCGCAGCGCCTCCGTGACCACGACAGCATTGAGCCATCCCTCGAGCCCCGTGAAGCTGCGGTCATTTGCTGACGTTTCGGCGCAATATTGCACCACGAGCGGATAACGCATGTCGTCTGGGGCTGGAACCACTTGACTGACGACGAGATTGCTCGTCAGGTCCCGACCCAATTTTGCCGAGGCCTGGAGCAGTTTTTGAAGCAGGGATGAGGAACCCGATGGACTCAGATTGCCAATGGGCACCGTCCAACCAGACATTCGAGCATCGCGGATGAAGGCGGCCGAGGGTTCGAAGACGCCGACGGCGATCACGGCGTCCGCGCCTGCGTCGCGAAGCAGCTTGACCTGAACGCCCAAGCCGTTTTCAAATGGCTGATTGCGCGGGTACGTTACATTCGCTACAGCCTTCAGCCCCAACTCCCCAAGCGCATCGTTAACGCCACTCTCGCCGCTCTTGCCGTAGGCATCGGCTTGAGCGAAAACTCCAATCCTCCGGTATCCCTTTGCGTAGAAATAACGTACCAAGGTTCGGGTTTCCTCCCGGTACGAGGCGCGGATGTTGAATACAAAGCGATCGTAGGGAGGCAGGCGCTGCGGATCGGCGCCCGTCAGAGGACCGACGCTGACTATTTGTTTCGCGCTGTAATATTTCAATAACGGCAGCGTGCGCGTAAGGGTCGGCGTGCCGACGTAATCGAACAGAAAGAATACGTTGTCGCGTTCGATGAATTCATTCGTGTTTTGGACCGCCGGATCGGGCTCGTAGTGATCGTCCTTCAACAGGATCGATATCGAGCGCCCGTTGACTCCGCCGAGGCGATTTACACGGTCAAAATATCCGCGCGAGCCCAAGATCAGATTGCGTCCCATCTCATTCGCGGGCCCCGTTTGAACGTTCGATACGCCGACGAGGATAGTGGCGGAAGCGGGCGCGGCGACGGGCGCGCCCCATGAAGGCACAACGCGCGCGAGCACGATTGCCATCATCACCTGGCAGCGCCACCTCCCAACGCGCATAAAACCTCAGAATCACCGTGCGGATCCGCCCGCTGAAGTCAGGGTTATCGGCGGGCTCGAGAATTCCTTAAGACCAGCACTACTCCCGGCATTTATGCTTTTCGGGAGGGCCCATTGGGTACGTTATGTAACAAATTGCCCGGCTCGGCGATCTTCCTCGGGCTGAAGACTTGGTGGCAGAGACCTGACATCCCCTCGAGAAAGCACACGCTATTCTGCAGGTCGTGCGGAAACTCCTATTTGCCGAATGTTTTTGCCTGGCTTTCCGGCATCAATGCATCGAAGGGCACGCCGCAGGTCGGGCAGTTGTGGACGGTTGGCAGACGATTGTATTTGCCATAAGCATTGGCCCTGCCCGCGGACGCTCCCAGCCTTGCACCGCACCTTGGACAGCGAATGAGATAAACGGCACAAGAGTACAGGATAAGCACGCCAATCCACGCGGCGAAAACGCCGCGCGAAGGGTGGGTGCGCTCGCCTTCGTAGAAGCAAACCGCGAGCCAGGCAATGAATACAGGAAGCCGGAAAGCCCTCACCCGGCTCCTGATGTGATCGCGAATGGTCATGGCGCGCGATATTACGCATGGTGGTCCGCTACGCAACTTGGGAAGAGCTCGCCACGCGCGAGAAGGCCGAGCTCGCCGCGCACAAAGAAGTGCAGGAGCTTTCTCCGAAGGATAGCCGCGATGAACAGCTCGAGGTCATCCGCGTCGCCACAGACCGCTTTGAAGGCGCGGCGAACTACCCCACAGAATCGGGGCTGAACGCCAAGCGGGCGGACCGAATGGGTTGGAAGTCGGCGTCTAGCATGTCATCATGACCGGATGATGACAGCCGGTGTTATGGTTTGGTGGGGCACGCTGGGCGTACTGGGCGCATTCAACATTTTCGCCTGGTCACTGTCTGCGCGCGCGCTGAATCGCCGGCGTATGACGCTGGCTGCACCCGAATATGCGCTCCGCAGGAACCTGTTGTGGCTGTCGGCACTTTACGTTGCTGGGTGCGCTTACCGGTCTGCATTCCCGGTATTCGATGTGCCCCGAATCGTTCTGGTCAATTCTCTGCTGTCGAGCGTTGCCGTAGGCCGCACCGTGGCTACCATCGCTGAAGTGTCTTTCGTGGCTCAATGGGCGCTTCTGCTGCGCCAGTCGTCTCGATCCACAGGCAGCATGGTTGCCAAGATCACGTCCCAAGCCCTGGTACCGCTCATTGCAATTGCCGAATGCTGCTCGTGGTACTCGGTGCTGACCACGTCGAATCTAGGTCACACTGCCGAAGAGTCGATTTGGGCCTTGGCGGCTGCAGCCTTGCTGGCCAGCGTGTTGGCGATGTGGCGGCGGTGCCAACCGAAGCAACGGGCGGTGCTCGCCGCCTGCGGCTTCGCCGCGGTGGCTTACGTCTGCTATATGGTATGGGTCGATGTCCCCATGTACGCATCGCGATGGTTGGCGGACGCGCAGAGCGGACGGCACTACCTCAGCGTCGCAGAAGGCTTCAAGGACGTCGCGACGCGCTGGACTGTGTCATACCGCTGGCAGGATTGGCGCAGCGAGGTCGTGTGGATGACGCTCTACTTCAGCGTCTGCGTGTGGATCAGCATCTCACTTCCGCATGCACCCACATTCGGATCGCGCGCCAACCCGGCAGAGCGAAAGGTGTCGCGCCCTCCAGGTGCATTGGCGCCGGCGTCCCGCGGTTGAGGCAAGCGCATCGCCGGTCAATGGCGGCGCTTTCGGCATTTCTCTCTGCGCTCGGACCAGGTCAGTTAAGATGGCGTCCCCGTCTAACCAGGGATGATCATGACAACCGCCGCCTACACCAGCTCGGTCCCCGTCTTCAGGCAATTGCTGACGGCCTTGAAAGCCATACTGGCCCAGACCAGCGCACATGCTGCAGCCAAATCCATGGAACCCGAAGCCTTTTTGCAGGCTCGCCTCTATCCAGACATGTTTCCTCTGGTCAAACAAGTGCAGATTGCCGCCGATTTTGCGCGCGGAGTGTCGGCTCGCCTTGCCGGCGTGGAGGTTCCCAATTTCGAGGGCAAGGAGAAGAGCTTTCTCGACCTGGACCAGCTTCTCACGGAGACTCTGAAGTTTTTGGAGAGTGTCACCCCGGCACAATTCGAAGGCTGTGAATCGAGGGAAATTGTGCTCCGCCCGGGCACGCCGAAGGAGAAGAAGCTGAGCGGTCAGGTCTATCTCTCCAACTACGGCTTGCCGCAATTTCTGTTTCACGTCACGACCGCCTACGCGCTGTTGCGCCACAACGGAGTGCCGATCGGAAAGCGCGATTTCATGGGTTCGTATTGAATTTTCGCGGGGTCGTGCCCTGAACGGGTTCGCGCAGCTGGAGCCATCCAATGAAACCCATCATCACTGCGTTTGAACAATCTCCCGATCGCGGCAGAGGATTGGCGCGTGACATGCGCGTGCGCTGGGCGCTCGAAGAAGTGGCTCAGCCTTACGATGTTCGCCTCGTTTCTTTCAGTGAGATGAAAGAGCCCTCGCACCGAGCGCTCAGTCCCTTTGGGCAGATTCCGACCTATGAAGAGGGCGATCTTGCCTTGTTCGAGTCGGGGGCGATTGTGCTGCATATTGCCGAATGCCATCGGGGTCTGCTGCCGGACGACGCGAATGCCCGCGCACGCGCAATTTCATGGATGTTCTCTGCGCTCAACACCGTCGAACCCCCGCTGGTCGAGCTCACGGTGGCCAAGATCTTCGAGCGGGACAAACCTTGGCACGAACAGCGTCTGCCGCTTGCCGAGGATCGCGCGCGTAAGACATTGAGCCAGCTGTCCGGTCGCCTGGGCGATGCCGAATGGCTCGACGGGACGTTCAATGCGGGAGACCTCTTGATGGTGGGTGTACTGTTCAGATCGAAGGGCTTGGGCGTGCTGGAGCAGTTTCCAAACCTTTCCGCCTATGTGGCTCGTGGCGAAGCTCGGCCGGCTTTCCAGCGCGCTTTCGCCGCTCAGTTGGCCGTCTTCAACCAATCGAACCGGGCGCAGTGAGTTCGTGGGGCTCGAGGCGGCCCACCGCATGTTCCGTCCAATTCTGACAGGATCTATCCGTTGAGACCTACGCTTGCGACGCCCCATCGCCGCGCTCGATGCTTAACATCGGGTTTTGTCACGAGTAAAACCTGCAATGCGAGAGTTCTTCGTACGGCATCGCAAGACGCGGTGGACGCTCATCGGCTTGGGCGGCTTGGTACTGGTCATCATCCTGGTATTGAGATTGTTTGATTGGAACCTTGCCCGCGGTCCGATATCGCGCATGATCACTGCAAAGACCGGACGGCCTGCCGCCATCAATGGCAATCTGCGGGTGCATTTATGGTCTTGGCATCCGACCGCAGATGTCGAAGGCCTCACCATCGGCAACCCGGATTGGGCCAAGAATACCCAAATGTTCGGCGCCGATAGAATTTCCATCACAGTAAGCTTGGGCCGGCTGCTGCGAGGTCAAATCGTCCTACCAAGGCTGGAGGTCGATCATCCGGTGGTGGACCTCGAGCGCGATGCCAACGGCCGGGCCAGCTGGGAATTCACCAATAAACAAGCGGAACCGCCGCCTCGGCCGGATGCCAAGGCGACGAAGCTGCCAACATTGAATGTTCTCGTCATAAAAGATGGCAAGATCGATGTCGATGACCACGTCAAGAAACTGACATTGCACGGTTCGCTGAATGCGGGCGAGCAGCCGGGGACGGCGGGCACCGACGCATTTCAATTGAGGCTCACCGGGACACTGAATGCGAAGCCGTTGAAGGTGGATTTCAATGGCGGACCCCTCATCAACCTCAATCCGAAGACCCCCTATGATTTCAATGTAAGCATCGTCGCGTCGACGATCCACGTATCCGCGGTCGTATCCATCGTCAAGCCGTTCGATCTCGGCGAATTCACGGCGAAGCTCCACGTGAGTGGAGATGACTTGGCTGACGCTTACTATTTGACCGGCTTGGCGCTGCCGAACACCGCGAAATACGACATCGCGGGAGATGTGCATCGGACCGGGGCCGATTTCCAGATCGATGCATTGCGCGGGCAGATCGGCGCCAGCGACATTGCCGGTACCGTCGGCATCGATACGGGAAGGAAGCGCCTGTTGCTCAAGGCAGACTTGACCTCGAAGAACTTGAACATCAAGGATCTGGCGCCCAGCTTGGGGGCTGAACCGACGACGACATCAGACGACAAGTCGAGTCGTAAAGTCGCGGTGGAGAAGGCAAAGACCACCAATCCGCAGGCGGCTGAACGGCTGCTGCCCGACGCGGATCTACAGTTGAACCGTGTCCGCGCCATGGACGCGGACGTCACCTATCATGCGGCCGCCGTAACGGCGCCGAAAGTCCCGATGAAACAAGTCGAATTCCATATCGTTCTCGACAATGGCGAGTTGAAGATAAATCCGCTGTCGTTCGTGATGCAGCAGGGGGCGATCGCAGGCAGCGTCGACATCGACGCACGCAAGGACGTTCCGGAAACCGCGATCGACATGCATGTCAGTCACGTGGACTTGAGTCAGTTCAAATCGGCCAAAGCCACCGACGCTCCGCTCGCCGGCGACCTTCACGGCCGCCTGCAAGTGCATGGCACAGGGTCATCGATCCATAAGCTGGCTGAGACCGCGGACGGAAAACTCGGGATCGCCATTCCACAGGGGCAGATCAACGAAGTGCTGGCCGAGCTGCTGGGTGTGAACGTGCTGAAGGGCCTAGGGCTTCTGTTCACGAATACCAGCAAGAAGACCGAGATACGTTGCGGCGTCATCGACTTCCAAGCGGCGCAAGGCGCCTTGACTTCCAAGACATTCTTCATCGACACCACCGATGTGCTGGTGACGGGCCGCGGGCATGTCAATTTGGACAGCGAAGCCATTGACTTGACGCTGCAAGGAGACCCGAAGAAGGTGCTGCTGCTGCGATTGCGGGCGCCGGTGCTTGTCGGCGGCACGTTGTCATCGCCCAAGTTGGGCGTGAAACCGGAAAAACTCGCGGTTCAAACCGGTGCGGCGGTTGCGCTCGGTGTGCTCCTGACCCCGGTGGCCTCCGTTTTGGCGTTCGTTGACCCGGGCCTCGCAAAGGACAAGAACTGCGCCGCCGTCCTCGGGCAGGAATCCGATGCAACCGGCCCGGAAAATCCTGCTCCTCCCGAAAAGGTCAAAAACACCCAGGCGGGTTCCTGAGCGCAGGGCCTTCATTGCACGGACACGACGCGGTCGTCACGATTGCGACCTGACCCAGCGACCAGCTTCGCCAACCCCCGCAGCAACAGCGGTAGCAACACCAAGTCGTCGACCGCCCCGATCAAGGGAAGCGCAAAATTGAGCGGCTCGAACGCGAAAAACATCAGTAGGAGCAGGGCGGGAAGCAGCCATTGAGGGCGGCCTGGCTGGCGCAAAGTCCTGAGCAGGAATCGCAAATCCTCACCGCCCATGCGCCAAAGTCTGAATAGTCTTCTCACGAGATCCTCCAAGCGTAGCCCTGCGATATAGTGGCGCGGAGCGGCAACTCAAGGCCAGGCACTGGCTTGGTGCGTCGGCATACATTGTCCAGCAATCCGCTCATCGGGTAGCCTGAGCTTTTGGGAGAATCGATGCAATTCAAGTGTGAGCGGTGCCCGGGCTATTGTTGCAGCCACGCGGCTATTGGGGTGACGGATGCGGACATCAGGAGGCTGGCAGATCACTTCGGCGTATCCGCGCGTACCGCGCGCAAGCGCTACACCTACGCGTATTCCAGCGGGGGACAGACCGAGCAAATTCTCCGCCACCGAAAAGACACGGTCTACAAGTCGGTGTGTGCCTTGTTCGATCAGAAAGCCCGCCAGTGCAGCGTGTACGCGGCGCGCCCGCACGTGTGCCGCCGCTACCCCTACGGGAACAAGTGCGGCTATTACGAATGGTTGTCCTTCGAGCGGGCGCACACGGGCGACGCGACCCATATACCTTCAGCCTAGGCTGAATACCTGCGTGGAAACAGAATACGGAACGTCGTCCCGACACCCGACTCCGATGTCATTTCAATGGTTGCGTCCAATAGGTCGCAAAGCCGTTTGATTATCGACAATCCCAGACCCTCTCCAGTAGCCAGATTCAGGGTGGAAATATCCTGGTCTGGGGCGGGCACCGGTTCGTCATGCGAGACATTTTCCAGCTCATACGTCGTGGCGCTTTTCGGCGCGACCGATTGCTCTTGAGCTTTCTCCAGTGCGACGCTGAGAGGTTTATCAGAGCCAGTGTGGATTCCCGGCCCCGTATCACTGATGCACAGCTCCCAACGCTTCGCGTCATTCGCCGCGCCATCGCCCCAGCTGACGGTAATCCCGCCCTCGCGAGTGAACTTCAGAGCGTTCAAAATGAGGTTTTGGGCGATGCGGCGTATCTTGACTTCATCCCCGTCGACTGCGAATCCGGGCGGTCCCTCGGTGCGCAGGAACAAATGCTGCTGCTGGGCCAGAGGACGGACGCCGTCGCACAGTTGCATGAGCGTGAGCGACACATCGATAGCCTCGACCTTGCGCTCCTCCCGACCCGCCTGCAGGCGCGCCAGGTCGGTGACGTCATTGAGCAAATGATGAAGAGAGGTGACGTTGCGCATCAGGATACGCACGAACTGATCCCGCACCGGCTCGTGCAAGTCGACCCGCGTCAGTCCGACGGTCGCGGTTGCGACGACGCCAAGATTGCCCCGCAAATCGTGGGCGGCTTGTCGCCACAGATCCGCCCGTTGCAGTTCCAGTTGCTTCGTTTGCGCCAACGCGCCCTCGAGATCCTTGACATGACCGAGGGCTTCCTGTTGTTGAAGCTGAAAATACTGAGCAACGCTTTCTTCGATGCCTGTGCTGCACAGCGAGGCCCATAGCAGCCTCGCCTTGGCTGCTGCCTCATGAGTATCGAAGGAGAAAGATTCCAATTCGCCGACTACAATCTCGTTCAGTTTGCCGAGTTCGCGGGTGACTTCCCGCAAGTCATAGCCCTGTTTCCAACGCTGAAGTCCATGAGCTGCGGCGGCAGCTTGCCCCGCATCGGATTGGGAGGCCGCATACGCGTCGCCCTGGCGAAGGCGCGTTTCGAAAAAGGTGAGCAGGGTCGGTATATGGTCGTACAGATCGGCCTTCGGCAGAGGGTCGCTGCTCGTCAGCTTCGGATCCCTCGCGATGGCTTTTCGCCACGCCAGCAGGATGCGGCTGCGCTGTGCCTGCAGGAAATCCGCCAATCCGGAAAGATCATCAGCATTCATATGCGAGAGTCCCTTGGTTGCAGCTAGTTTATATCAGCGATCGAGCACCGGTAAAATCACTGATAATGTGGTCTTTCCCCGCAGGAGCAGCCCGAGTGCAAAAACCGCTACCTTACCTTGGGTCCTGGGCCTGAGCTTGCGTGGAACCCATGCAGCCAAACCGCCGATAAACGTGCTCAGACCGTCTTCTAGAGGCTCCACATGAAATTCAGCTTCGCTCAAGCTGCGGCTATCTTTGCCCTGGTGTTCGCGTGCATGACGGCGGGTGCGCGGCCGAAGAGGCTGGAGATCTATTTCATCGATGTGGAAGGTGGGCAGTCCACACTGATCGTGGCGCCGGATCGCCATTCACTGCTGATCGATACGGGGTGGGCGGGAGCGGGCGTGGGCTTTCACCCAGGCGATCCGCACCAGGCTCGAGACGCCAATCGGATTCTCGCGGCCGTGAAGGACGCTGGCATCAGGCAGATCGATTACCTGCTGATAACGCATTTTCATGATGATCACGATGGCGGTGTCAGGGAATTGTCGCAGTTGCTGCCCATTCGTACCTTCGTGGATCACGGTTCGCCCAGCCCCGAGACGGCGAGCAACACGGGAGCGGAACAAACGGACGCATTTTCCGTCTATGCGTCGGTGCGTAGCGGTTCTGCGCACATCGAGCCCTCGCCGGGAGACCGCCTGCCGCTCAAGGGAGTCGAGGCGACCGTCGTGAGTTCTGCGGACCGCGTGCTGCCTGGCTTTCTGCCGCATTCGGGAGGGATGAATGCCGCTTGTCAAAGCCACCCGGTTGGCGCGCTCGATCCGAACGAGAATCCACGCTCGACCGGCGTGGTGATCCGTTACGGCAGGTTCCGTTTCCTCGATGTCGGGGATTTGAGCGGTCAGCCGCTGTTCGATCTTGCCTGTCCCAGGAACAAGATCGGCGCGGTCGATGTTTATCTTGTGGCTCACCATGGGGGTGCGGATGCTGCCGATCCCGGCACCTTCGCAGCGTTCAAACCGAGAATCGCGGTCATGAACAACGGCGAGAAAAAGGGCGGCGCCAAGCAGACCTATGAAATGCTGCATCAGATACCAGGGATCGAAGATGTGTGGCAACTGCATCTGTCGGCGGCGGCAGGCAGCAACAACTTCCCTGCGCAGACCGTCGCCAACTTGGATGAGAGCACTTCGAATTGGATCAAGCTGGTCGCGAGTGAGGATGGCTCCTTCGAGGTGTTCAATCAGCGAACCGGCGAGTGGCAGCGCTATCCCGCTCACAAGCAACAAGAACATGATCGTCTCGTAAGGGACGGCGATTGAGCAACTTGGATCAGGAGACTTGGGCCCGGATTTTCCCGTACCTCGAGCAGGCTCAGGAGATGCCGCCGGACGAGTTGCAGTCCTGGCTCGACCAGCTGGCGGCGCGACAGCCGGACATTGCCGCCGCGCTGCGCACGGTTCTCGCCGATAGCGAACGCATCGAGGCGGGATTTTTCGAGCGGCCGGTATCATTTCCAACCGGCGATTCATCGCGGGTCGGACAACGCGTCGGCGCATACACCATCGAGTCTCTCCTCGGCCGCGGCGGCATGGGAGAAGTGTGGCTGGCGCATCGCAGCGATGGGCGGTTCAAGGGTCTGTTTGCGGTCAAATTCCTGGTGATGAGTCCGGTGGCCCACGCCTTGGAGCGCTTCAAACGCGAAGGTCGGTTGCTCGCGCGACTCACACATCCGAACATCGCGCGCCTGATCGATGCGGGCGTGCTGCCGGGCGGCCAATCCTACTTGGTGCTCGAGTATGTGAAGGGTGAGCACATCGATCAGTACTGCGATTCCCGGAACCTGCCGCTCGCGGCGCGCGTGAGTCTGTTTTTGAATGTTCTCGCCGCGGTCGCACATGCGCACACGAAGTTGGTCGTACACAGAGACATCAAACCCTCCAATGTGCTGGTTACCACCGATGGCGAAGTGAAGTTGCTGGATTTCGGCGTCGCCAAGCTGATCGGTAGTGATGTGAGCGAGGAGGGCGGATCTCAGCCTACACGACTCGAAGACGTCGCCTTGACGCCGGACTACGCTGCGCCGGAGCAGATTTTGGGCGATGCGCCCTCGACGGCGACCGACGTCTATCAACTCGGCGTGCTGTTGTTCGTGCTGTTGACCGGGCGATTGCCCATGGCGCGGTCCTCCAACACCCGCGCGGAACAGGTGCGCGCCGCGCTCGATGTCGCTCCGCAGCGCTTGTCCGATGCGGCACAAGGGTCCGCCCGCCGAGCGTTGCGCGGCGACCTGGACGCCATTGTGGCAAAGTCGTTGCGCAAGGGTGCGGACGAGCGTTACGCCACCGCGGCCGAGTTTGCCGCGGATTTGCGGCATTATCTCAACAACGAACCGGTGGACGCCCGCGATGGCGCACTGGCCTACCGTGCCCGAAAATTCATCCGCCGCTATCGCACCGTGGTGGCTGTATCGGCGGCGGCGGTCCTGGCATTGATGGCAGCCACGGGATTCGCGCTGTTGCAAATGCACGAGGCGCGGGTGCAGCGCGATTCAGCGCGGGCGCAAGAGAAACTCGCGACCGCGCAGAACGAATTCCTGACCCAGGTGATGTCGACCGTCGCCTCCGATGGACGCCCCGTGACCGCCGACCAAATTCTCGACAACGGCATGGTGGCGATCGAGCATCAATACACCGATGATCCGGCTTCGCGCGCCAACATGCTGATCGCCATGGCCAAGCTCTACGCCGATTCGCGCAACGAAGAAAAGGCGTCGACCGCTTTGCTCAAGGCGGAGGCAATCGCCGTCGAACGGG
Source organism: uncultured Steroidobacteraceae bacterium (assembly GCA_964657945.1). Lineage (GTDB taxonomy): Bacteria > Pseudomonadota > Gammaproteobacteria > Steroidobacterales > Steroidobacteraceae > Bog-1198. Next base: position 12,435 of record CAZZWM010000038.1, on the reverse strand, counting down.
ATGACGTCTCGTTGATATCGGAGATCGAATGCGATCTGGCCACTCATCAGGACCTCATGGGTCATCTGGATGAGGCCGACCGTCGCCTGGCGCTGGGACAGGCGGCTCTTTCCCGCCTGCCGGCTCCCAGCTACAAGGATGTTCAAATGTGCATGGACGCGGCCGCCACTGTCAGTGCCGGGAAAGGCAGACTTCCCGAGGCCATCGAAACGCTTGCAGGAGCCCTGGCGTTGATGGAGCAGCAGGGAGACACCCGCAGCAGCGATTACGGTTCGCTGCTCTCGCATATCGGCTATTACTACAGCGCGCTCGGCGATACCAAGCATGCGTACGAGTTCGCGCAACGAGAAGTGGACTTTTGCGACAGCACCGGCCGGGGAGAAACCGCCTATGCGGTCATGGCGTACCACAATCTGGCCTCGGAACTGGGCCGCTCCGGAGAAACACAAGCGGCCTACAAGGTGGAAACGCAGACCATCGCACGCGCGCGGGGTGCCAGTCGGGACGGCACGATTCAAGCCCCTTATATCCTCAATGGTTACGCCCTCATGCAGTTTCGCCTGAACATGACGGCGGACTCATTGCAGTCCTACGACGCGGCTTTGGTCGCCGCGCAGCGCGGCAAGGATCTGCAGGGCGAAATCACCGCGCAACTCGGGCGCGTCCGTGCCTTGACTGTGTTGCGGCGATTCGATGAAGCAACCGCGGCTTTGATCGCGGCACAAACGCTGTTGAAAGGCCAGGAGTCCTCGCTCGCCCGGGAGCTTGGCGGCGTGCAGTTGGCGGAGATCGCTCTGCTGCAGGCGGAGGGGCGGTTCGCCGAGGCGCGCAACCGGATCGATCCGATGCTGGCCCAAGTGCGTCTGACGGCCGATAAGCGTCACGCCGTACTTCCGGCCGCCTTGATGGCCGCCACCCGACTGGCAGTTGCCGAGCAACGATTCGGCGACGCCGAGGAGATGGCCGGCGAAGCCTTGGTTCTGTATAAGAAGCGGGCGAGGCAGCCGGAGAGCAGCGGCGAGGTGGGCGAAGCCTTGTTATGGATGGCAACCGCGGAACAGGGCCTCGGTGAGCGTGATCTCGCCAAGGATTCCGCGGCTCGTGCGAGGCGAGCGCTCGAATCTGCGCTGGGTTTGCAACATCCCCTGACTCAGCAGGCCGTCCGCCTCAGTGGCTCCGAAGGATAACCGTCCCGGCAAACCGCGGGATGCCCATTGTCCTACTTCCCCGACTGCCGTCGGATGACAGCGGACTTCCATTTGGCGCCGTACACTCAACGAGTGATGGCAAAACATTTCCGGCTGGTCCATCCCAGTTCGGCTCCCGTGAGTCAGGCGCTGGTGTTCATTTGCGAGAAATGCGGCAAGCGCGCCGGTGCCGACAAGCATGACAGCCATCGGTTGGCCTCCAAACTCAAGCGCCATATCAAAAATGAGTTCTCGAAAGGCGATATACGCATCGTGCTGACGTCTTGCATGGATTTGTGCCCGGAGGACCGGATCGCCGTATCGCTTCAGCCGGTGGACTCGACGTTGGCGCCGACATTTTGGGAGGTCGACCTGGACGACCTGCAGGAGGGCAGCAGGGCGTTGTCGTTGGCCATTGTCGGCGCGCTGGAGAGTCGCTAGGGTTCGTGATGCGACTCCGAAGGATCGCCCGCCGAATAACCTTGCCCGGATCCGGTGCCGCCGATGCCTGAGGCGTCAAAGTTTTTTCCGCCGCGCTTGTTGTCTTCCCGAGATCCGTCTTCTTTGCCGCCCTTTGATGCGGGTGATCGAGTCGGTCCCTGCCTGGGAATGATCACATCGGGCGGCACCGCATCGAGGTCCAGTACCTGGCGGATGAAATTGCGCAGCGAGATGACCAGGTCAGTCGTGTGGACGTGGCGGCCCGCGGCCAATTCTTCGGCCGCATGCGCCGCCAACCGAACCTGATCTTCGGTGCCAAGCAGAATCACGTCGGCCAGGGCGCTCTCGACTGCGTCGCGTATCCGTCGCGCGCGGTCCGAACTCTGCCGTGCATTCGACTCCCCAGTTCGATCGAGGTCCCGCCGATGCGATGGATTTACGGACAGATCCCCCGTGAAGGATCCACCCAGCACTTTGTACGCGGCGATGAGTGTCTTGAGCCGCTCATTGACCTGGCGGTTCTCCCGTTCGCGGCGCTGTTGAATGGTCTGCATCACAAGCAAGCGAATGCCGACGGCGATCAGGGTGATCACCGATAGCCCCACCACCGTCGAAAGCAACGCCTGCCAGGAACTGAAATCAAGACCGCGCAACTGACCTCCTCCAACCCTAACTGATACCGCGGGGTCTGACCGCTCAGCCCATCCTCAAGAAGTGCACCGCAAGCGCTCTTAAATCGCGCAATGCGCGAGGACGCGCGGCAAGGCCTGCTTCGTCATTCAGTGCACTCGCAGCCTTCATGAGTTGCAGCAGGACCACCGACTTGTCGCGGGCATCCTCGGCAGTCAGTGACGGCTCACGCACCCGCAAAATTGCGGCGATATGACGGCGGACCATGTGACGAAAGGTGGTTTGGCGTTTTTCCTCGTCCATGCGTGCGGCGGCGAGCGGCAGCGCAGCGGCTCGTTCGCGTGGGCGGCCGCGGAGTAGCTTGAAAAGACTGTCCACCAGCTGATCGATTTCGAGTTCTGCGGCGCGTTCCTGCAGAGTCTCCAGATCAGCGGCGATCGAGCCCGCGTAATTTTGCACCAGGGTGTCGGCGAGCGCTTCCTTGGTTGGAAAGAACTGATAGAGCGAACCGATGGGCGCCTCGGCGCGCGCCGCGATCTCCGTCATGGTTGCCGCCTCGAATCCCCGCGCTGCAAACACGTCTGCAGCAGCCTCCAACAGTTCTGCGACCCGCTGCTTTCCCCGGGCGCGTTTAGGGGCCCGGGCCGCCGTTTCGCTTTGACTTGACATTTATGAGTCCATCCTCATAATTAAGAATGTGAGGTTATCCTCATGTTACAGCATCCCGTCCTTCCCTGCCATCGGAGGGCGGCGGGTTCGCTGGTGGTCTGGGTGCGGGTGTCTTTCTCGAACAACTTCGCCGACGCGTTGCAACTACCGGTGGATCGGCCAAGCGATTGGTCGGCGCTGCCTGCCGGATGGGACGAATTTCCCGAGCCGCTCGCAGCGGCCGATCTGGTGATCACCAAGCGTCAATGGGGCGCTTTCTACGGGACCGAGCTCGATCTGCAGTTGCGACGGCGTGGAGTGCAGCGCATCGTGTTGGGTGGAATTGCGACCAATATCGGGGTGGAATCGACGGCCCGTACTGCGGCAGAGCACGGTTATGAGCTGGTGCTCGCTGAGGACTTGTGCAGC
>CAZZWM010000038.1:0-9000 GCA_964657945.1 uncultured Steroidobacteraceae bacterium | reverse complement strand
GCCGGCCTTCAGCGTGGCGGGCGCCGGTACAGTGGATCGCTTTGCTTGCATTGTCGGTGCTCATCTCGGTGCTGTGGGGTGCGGCCGGCTTGCCGGCGGCCCTATTGCTGGGGCCCATGATCGCCGGCATCGTTTGCGGCGTGTATGGCATCCAATTGCAGGTGCCGCGCCTTCCATTCGTAGGCGCTCAGGCGGTCGTCGGCGTCATGGTGTCGGCTGCGGCGTCCCCGGCCATCATCGTCATGCTGGGTCACCATGTCGCGCTCTTTACCCTCGTCATCGGTGCAACGCTGCTAGGTGCGGCCTTCATCGGTTGGGTGATCAGCCGGTTGGGACTGATCCCCGGCGCGACCGCCGTGTACGGAACATCGCCGGGCGCTGCCAATGCAATGGTGCTGCTCAGCCAGGCAGAGGGTGCGGATGCACGCCTGGTGGCATTCATGCAGTATTCGCGAGTGCTGCTGGTGGCGCTGGCCGCTGCAGTTGTCGCGCATTTTTGGGCGCATGGGTCTGCCGTGCATCCGCCGGTTGCCCCCTGGCTGGCGCCGGTCGACTGGCTCAACCTTGCGGCGATTGCTGTGCTTGCCGCGCTCAGTCAGCAGTTGGCCCGGGTCCTCAAATTACAGGCTTGGGCGTTGCTGGGGCCGATGATTGCGCTGTCTGCCTTGCACGCTGCCGGATGGATCTCAATCGATTTGCCGCGCTGGCTGTTGGCTGCGGCCTATGCGCTCATCGGATGGCAAATCGGGCTGGCATTTCGGCGCGAAACCCTCCTTCATGCGCGCCGGGCATTGCCGGTCGTCGCGGCTGCCGCAACATGCTTGATGGCATTCTGCGGATTGCTGGCCTGGGGCCTCACGCGACTGGCACACGTCGATGCGCTCACCGCCTATCTGGCGACAAGTCCCGGCGGTTTGGACTCCATTGCCATCATTGCCGCGTCGTCGCCGCAGGTGGATCTGCCCTTCGTTCTGGCGTTGCAGGCGGTGCGCCTTCTGCTGGTCATCGGCTTTGCGCCGCTGCTCACCCGGCTGGTAGTGCGGTTTTCACCGCATCTGAAGAGCTAGCTCGCTATCAGGTATCGGATCGCCATGAAATGGCACGCGACTCCACCGAGCACGAATAGGTGCCACGCGCCATGCGCGTAGGATCTGCGCTTCCATAGATAAAAGGGAACGCCGGCGGTATAACAAAGGCCGCCGGCTACCAGCCAGCTGAACTGGGTGACTGAGAGGCCGCTCCACAGTTGCCTGGCCGCGATCACGCCGATCCACCCGATGATCAAATACAACATCGTCGAGAGCCAGGGCAGGTGCAGGAGTGCGCCCCACATCTTCACGGCGACGCCGAGAATCGCAACGCTCCAAACGATTGCGAACAACCACCAACCCAGGGAGCCACCCACCACGCCTATGGCGTAGGGTGTATAGGTGCCTGCAATCAAAAGATAAATGGCCGAATGATCCAAGCGCCGCAGAATTGCCTTGACATGAGGGGCACGGACGAAGTGATAAAACGTCGAGGCGAGGAACATGGACAGGGCGCCAAAGCAAAAAGCCGCCACGCCGACGACTTGCCATGCCTGGTCGTTGCGGGCGGCCATGACCATCAGCCAGGGCGTGCCCAGCGCCATCGCGATGACACCGAGGAAAGCCGTGCCCGTGTGAATCGCTTCTTCGGCCTGGGAATAGGATTGGGCCCGCATGCGCAATAGATTACTTGATCTATACCTCGTCGAGCGAACGGTGAATTTCCGCAATTTGCGCAGGCATTGACTGCGGCTATTAGGTTATAAGCAACGAGTATTTTTCAGGGTTGCTTCCAGGTATTACGCTTCATGCCGGCTCCCGAGGTACGCGTCGAGCGCGTCGATTGGCACACTCCCCCGTCTCTTTGCGTTCAGACTCGCCCTCGGGCTGCCACCACCCCCCCCACCCGATTTGCAATAGGCGCGATCTGTCGATTTCAGCGTGGATTGATGCAACACTGGACGCATGAAATACCTCGTGCGCGCCGTCATGTTGACCGCCTTGATCCTGCCGGTCGCGTCCCAAGCTGACACCGATCCGACTGGCGGCTATGCCACCTTGGTGCGCAAGGCCGCACCCAGCGTAGTAACCATCATTGTCGAGGAAAAGCGCGTCAGCGCCGGGCAGCGCGCAGCCGAACGGGCCTCGGCCGAGTCCGGTAACGATGCGGCGGCCATCATCCGCCGACTGCTGACCGGCACTCCCAATGTGCCCGATGACGACGGTCCCAGCGGATCGCTGGGCTCCGGGTTCGTGGTTCGCAGCGATGGTCTGATCGTCACCAATCGGCATGTGATCAATAGCGCGCGTTTGGTGAAAGTGCGGCTATCGGACGGCCGGGAGGTGAGCGCCAAGATCTTGGGCGCGGATGCGGTTACCGATATTGCGCTGCTGAAGATCGACGTGGCGAACCTGCCCACTTTGCGGCTCGGCAGCTCGCAAGGCGTGTCCGTGGGAGACCGGGTCATTGCCATCGGCAATCCCTTCGGACTCGGTCAATCGGTCAGTGCAGGAATCATCTCGGCAAGATCGCGAATACTGGAAGACGATCCCTACATCGATTTCCTGCAGACCGATGCCGCAATCAATCACGGTAACTCCGGCGGTCCTCTGCTGACCTTGGACGGCAAGGTGGTGGGTGTCACATCCGCCATCTTCTCGCCGAGCGGTGGGTCGGTGGGCTTGGGGTTCGCCATCCCCGCGGAAACGCTGACGTCGGTGGTTTCCCAACTGGAGCAGCAGGGACACGTGGAACGAGGCTACCTGGGAATTTCCGCCCAAGAAGTCACGCCGTTGTTGGCGAAAGCTCTCGGCATGAAGAGCCCGGCTGGCGCTCTGGTGACTGTCGTCGATCCGGTGGGTCCATCGGCTACCGCACTGGCGCCGGGAGATGTGCTCCTGACCATCGACGGAGCACGGGTCAACTACAAATCGCTCAGCAAAATCTCAGCGCGACTCACGCCGGGCGCTTTGATCGTCATGACCGTTCTGCGCGAAGGCAAGGAGGAGAAGTCCGGTGTGAAAATCGGCAAACTACCCGAGCCACCTTCCGACCCCGCGCTCACCGGCGATCAGGACACATGGGTACCCGCTCTGCGTTTGGGCGTTGCTGCCACCACGGACGAAATTCGCAAATCGCTCAAAGCCTCCGATGAGGCCAGCGGCGTCATCGTGACGCAGCTGCGGCCGGCGGGGGCCGGCGCGCTTGCCGGACTGAAAGTAGGCGATCTGATTACGCACGCGGGCACCAAGCGCTTGATCGATGTCGATGACTTGGCCAAGGTGGCAGCGCCTACGCCGCAGTCTCCGCTCCTGATCCGCGTGGTTCGCGAAGGAGTCGCGACCTTCCTCGCAGTGACCGGCGAAGCCGAGTCGTGACGGACAGCAGCTCAGGAGCGCTGCAGCCAGGTGACGATCAGGGCGAACACCAAGTAGAGGGCGCCCACCGGAATCAAATGCTTGGGATTCACGGCACGGCCGCGAAACAGGGCCCAAAGAACCGCGACTGAGATCGCGGTAACGACGCCGGCCGCGACCAATGGTCCGTCGAAATGCCAGGTCGTGAACAGCAGACCTAGACCCGCCGGCACGGTGGCCTGAATCATCATGGCGCCGGAAATGTTGGCCAGCGCCAGGCGCTCGCGACCTTGACGCACCCAAATGACGGCATTGAGCGTCTCCGGCAGTTCAGTGGCGACCGGACTGAGCAGCAGGGCGACGAACTGCGCCGAAATCCCCAAACCCGTTCCGATGCTTTCCAGCTGACTGACGAACACGCGCGAGGCGATCGAAATCACAACAAGGGCGCAGAAAGTTTGCAGACCGGCCCACGCCAGGCTGGGGTGCTCGTCGCGAGGTCGGAACTTCAGCAGCTCGAGATCCTCGTCCTCATCGACTGAGGACTCGTCGTTGCGCATCTCTCTCCACACATACAATGCGTAGGCGGCGAACAGGGCCAAGCCAAGCCAGCGCTTGAACGCGAATGCGATCAACCCCAGTCCGATGGAGACGACGTAAATCAACAGGAACCAACCTTGATCACGGCTCAGTCTGCCGACGTCGACCTCCAGGTGCGCATGGCTGCGATTCAATTTCTTCCGGTTGAGCAGAAGAACGATACCCACCACCGCGTACGATATGGTGGCCAGCACCAGGGGGCCGCCTACCGCGGCGCCGACGCCGATGTTCCTCTGGGCCTCATCGTGACCGAAGACCACGGCAACGAACGTCACGGCGGATTCAGGCAGCGCGGTGCCGAACGCAGCCAGCACCGTTCCGGTGGTGGTCGATCCGAGATTCAGACGCCGGCCGACCCACTCGACTCCATTGACGAAATACTCGCAGGCCAGATAGATGACGCCGGCGCACGCTAGGAAAAGGATGACGCTGAAGACCATGAGAACCTGTTATCCGCCGGGCGATGCGTCGCCCGGCTGGCGGGATGTAGAAATCTTGATGGTCCCCAGGCGCTAGTCACGCCCCAGCGCGATCGGCCTAGTGAGACGCCATTTTTTGGACCACCGCCAAGGCCTGTTCGGCATTCGCATCGCCGGCAACGCCGCCGATGGTCGCAACGACCTTGCCGTCGGATGCCAGCACGAACGTGGTTCTCTCGGCGGTGCTGTGGCCGATTTCATTGCCGCGGGTGTCTTTTATTTTTGCAACCGCCTGCCCCTTGTACGTGTCATTGACGTTCACGCCGAAGGATTTCGCGATTGCGCCGCTCTCATCGGAAGCCACCGGCAGTTTGCCGGCGCAATATTGCGGATCGGCGGAGAATTCATTCAAGCGAGCGATGCTGTCGAGCGATACGCCCACGACGCTTGCCCCCGCCGCGGCAAATTTGTCATGGTCCTCGGCAAAAGTATGCGCCTGCAGGTTACAGCCGCCGGTAAATGCCGCTGGATAGAAATAAACCACCACGGGACCTTTCTTCAGCGCGTCATGCAGCGAGTAGGTGAATTCCTTGCCGGCCAAGGACGCCTGGGTCTTGAATTCCGGCGCACTTTCACCCGTTTGTAACGCCGCAAAGCAGGGCGCCATGAGGGCCAGAGACAGAAGAGCCGGCAATTTCTTGTTCATGTTGAATCCTGCATCGCGTGTTCCGGAGGGAGCGGCATTTTCGTACGCCGCTGCGATTATTGCAACGCGGCCGCCGGTGTCCGAACCCGCTCTAGGCACCCGCCGGGCATAGGTTTCAGCTGAAACTGTGCGTTGGCTCCGGTTTGGCCAAACGCATTTGGGCAATGATGCTGCGTCTACATTGGATTTACCGATGCAGCCACCATCTGCGCAATCGACACTCATCGCTCGCCTGACACGCCCGTTCAAGAAACGGGAGGGGGCCGATGCAGTCCCCGCAATGCTGCCGGGACCTCCGGGAAGGACAGGGCAGAACGACCGGCGCCGCAATGATCGGCGCAAGGACGAGCGGCGCAGGGATGAATCGGTATTGCTCGATGCCCACGGTTCACTGCGATGCGGCAACCCGAATCGCAGCTTACGAGTTCTGGTCGAGTGGCTCGCTTCGCGAGGTGATACTGCGGAAGACTACGCATGGCTGTGCTCGCGCATCGCCAGCTGGGGCGATGCCCATTACGTCAATCATCTCGCTCAAGAGCGCATTTCCAGCCTGCTCGCACTCAAGCGGACCGATGAAGTGCTCGAGTTGATGGTGCAGCGATTGACCTCGGATCGAACCTTCCGGCCCAAGACATCGGCAGACACATTGAAAGTGGCCCAATTGGCTGCGCAAAGCCGCCACAGCCGTGTGTCCAAGGCACTTTTGTCGGACTTCGCCGCGCGGTTCAAGGGCGATCCGCAGATTCCGGCGGCCTACGCGTTGAAGCAGCAACTGGACGCCGCGATTCCTGCCAAAGATACAACCGGCTAGAATTTTCGCCGGGACCAGCGCGGGCGGCGGCGGTGAAATCATGTCAATCGTTGCAGCGTGGGAGTTGCGATCGCCTGTCCGCAGCCAACTCTGTTTGCGCCAACTTCCAATCGAGCCGGTACTTCGGTTCCGACTGCAGCCGGCTGAAGAGCGCGCCTGCCAGAAGCTGCGAAGCGCGCACGTCACTGGGGTTGTGGACGCGGCAGACCACTCGCTCATCACCGTATTGGCGCGCGCGCGTCAGGATGGCGGCGGATCGATCGGGCAACAACGAGGCCAGCAAATAGCCGTCGAGCATGGCCTCGGCTGCATGACCTGAAGGATAGGAGCGGCCCTTACCACGCTGCTCGGGAGGGAGGTTCTCGCAGAGGGGCGCATCGACGGCATCATCCGCGTAGGGCCTCGGACGGTCGTACTGTTGCTTGAGTTGGAGAAGCAGCAAGCGCAGATCGTGTTGCGCTTTCCCCAGGAGCTTCATGGTCATCGGGTAGCGCTCGGGCGACATCGGACGGCCGATGGCGCATTGCATGCGGACGACGATGCCTGGTCCTTCGACAAGATCCTTGGTTGCCGACAACCACGCTTGTGTGCCGACGCCGGCCAAGCTGGCTTTGTAGGCGGCGCGATCGGCGATCTCTTCGGGGCTTCCAGGCAGTGGCGGTGGGGGAATCACGGCCGCCAGTTCCAACGCCAAGTTGCCCACGTAACCGCTGCCGCTGTCCTGCGCCACAAGGGGCGAAGCGGCCAACGAACCCAACAGCACCCAGGTCAGCCTCATGGCACGCACACCTTGCTCATGCCCAACGGGGCAACTCCATGGTAGCCTAGTCTGACATAGGGTGTGCGCCGTTGTTGTGCCGCGCACCGCCCTCGCCAGACCTGCAGGTCTCTGGCGCATCGAACTCAAACCATTGAAGGATCGCTATCATGATGAGCATGCAAAAATTTGTTTCCATCGCCGCCGCGCTTGGCTTTGCCGCCGCGGTATCCGCGCTGCCTGCACAGGCCGCGAACAAGAATGTGTCAACTCACTTGGCCGCGTGGGACACCGACCACGACGGCACCTTGGACCTTGCCGAGGCCAAGGCGGCCGCCCAGGCCAAGTTCGACGCCCTCGACACCGATCACGATGGCACCTTGGACAAGACGGAATATCCGGGCAAGAAAACCTTCGCCAAAGCGGATTCCGATAAGGACGGCACCATCGACAAGGACGAATACCTGGCTCTGGTGGAGAAGCGCTTCAACGCTGCCGACACCGATCAAGACGGCACTTTATCGAAGGCCGAACTGAAGTCGCGGGCGGGCAGGGCGTTGGCGCGCCTGCTGAAGTAAGCGATTCGTGAGCCATCTGCGCAACTTGCCGCTCGCGGCGTCTGTCTTGTTGGTCTGTGGGGCCGTACCCACGCTTGCTTTGGCCGATCAGGCCTATCAAGTCTTTGTAACCAATGAACGGTCCGGCGATGTCACCGTGATCGACGGCGCCGACAACAAAGTCATCGATACCATCGTCGTGGGCAAACGCCCCCGGGGGATCCACGCCAGTGCCGATGGCAGCACCCTGTACGTGGCTCTCAGCGGCACGCAGCTGCAGGCGCCGCCTCAATTGGATGCCAAAGGCAATCCCATTCTGAAGAAGGCCAAGGACGAGGATGACGATGACGACGCAAAAGCGGACAAAGCGGCAGACGGTATCGGCGTCGTGTCGACAGCGCAGCGCAAATTCCTGAAGAAGATCAGTGTGGGTTCGGATCCTGAGGAATTTGCCATCAGCAAGGACGGTACGCGCTTCTACGTGTCCAACGAAGATTTCAAGGCGGCGAGCGTGGTCAACATTGCCAGCGGCAAGATCGAACACATCGCTCAGTTGGGCGAAGAACCGGAAGGCGTCGCGGTAACACCGGATGGAAAACGCTTCTACGTCACCTGTGAAGCCGGCGGCGACATTTTCATCATCGATGCCGCCAGCTTCAAGATTCTGGGTCAACTCAAAGTGAAGCCGCGGCCGCGCAGCGTGGCGTTCCTGCCGGACGGGAGCACGGCGTTCGTGCAATCCGAGTCCACGGGCGAGATCAATGTCATCGATACCACCAGCTTCAAGGTATCGAAGGTCATCACCTTGCCTGAAGGCTCGCGTCCCGCGCATGTGTTGCTCTCCCCGGATGGCACCAAGCTCTACGTCAGCAATGGCCGGGCGGCAACGGTGTCGGTGCTCGATTCGCATTCCTATGCCTTGCTCGACAGCATCAAAGTCGGCACGCGGCCCTGGGGAATCGCTGTTTCCCCGGACGGCAAGTTCCTGTATTCCGCCAACGGACCGTCGAACGATGTGTCCGTCGTGGACCTGAAGACCAACAAGGAAATCACACGCGTCAAGGCCGGCAGCAGTCCTTGGGGCGTCGTGGTCGTGCCGACCGCTCACTGATACCCTAAGGTCGAGATAGCACGTCTGCCATACAGTGTTTACGGCAGTCCTGCACTGGATGGACGGCGCGCGGGTGGCTGGCGAGAATTCCCTCATGCCGCGCTATCGATTCATCGCTTATGTCAACGATGGCAACCCGCGTTACCTGGTGATTTGGGACCTGCAATGGAAGCCGCTGCAGTGGCAGCGCTTGGAGCCGGGCGCCGATTTGCGATACGCCATGGCCGCCGCCATCGACGCGCAGGCCGCGCAAGGCTGGCAAGCAGAGGGCACGCCTGCGTACGGCTTCGTGTTCATGCGCCGCGATGCGGAGCGCCGCTTGCTCATGCTGACACCCCGCAATCCCGAGGACCGCAAGCCCCAGACATTTTCGCCCTTTCGATGATTCGACCTTTCGGTCGTTCGCCGCTGCGCCGGTAAGCGGCATAATTGCAGATATGCCTGAACTTCCGGACATCAACGCCTATCTGCATGCGCTGGATGCGCGTATCGTCGGGCAGGTGCTGCGAAAGGTGCGCATCGGCAGTCCCTTCGTGCTGCGTACCGCGCAGCCTCCGATAGCCGAGGCGGAGGGTCGGGTGGTGCGCGAATTGCAACGCATCGGCAAACGCGTCGCCATCGGTCTCGACAATCAATTGTGGATCGTGATTCAT
>CAZZWM010000037.1:0-29035 GCA_964657945.1 uncultured Steroidobacteraceae bacterium | reverse complement strand
CCCTGAACGATCAGCAAATCGAGATCCGCGCAAAATTGGTGCTGAACGCGGCCGGGCCCTGGGCCGACTATCTGCTGCAGGATGCAGAGCACTTCGCCGCCCATCGGCGCGGACATTTCTCGCGCGATGCCTGTTTCCTGGTGAGGCGCAAGCCGCAGTCCAAGTACGCGCTGGCGGTGCCGGGCTATGCCAAGGACAGCGATGCGGTGGTCAGCCGCGCCGCGCGTCACTTGTTTGCGGTGCCCTGGCGCGATTGCACCCTGATCGGGGTATGGCATCGGTTGTTTGCCGAGCGCCCGGATAGCGCGCGAGTCGAGGAGTCGGAACTCGACAGCTGGATCGCGGAAATGAACGCCTCGTATCCGGCACTGCGCCTGACCCGCGACGATGTCATCTATGCCAATTGCGGGCTGGTGCCCTTCGGAGATGGAACGACGGCGGCGGGCGAGCTGAGCTTCGGCAAAGAATCCCGCTTCATCGACCACCGCGAGCAAGGTATCCACGGCCTGGTCACGCTGATCGGCATCCGCTACACCACCGGCCGCGGCGATGCCGCCAAGGCTTTGGATTTGCTGCTGCAACAACGACAGGAAAGTTGGGCTGAGGCCTCGACCGAGACCGTGCCGCTGGCGGGCGGCGACATCGCGAACTTCGCGCAACTCGAGGCCAGCGCCCGACGGATAGCTCCGGAGACGTTATCCACGCCGACCTTGCATGCGTGGCTGCGCAACTACGGCACCGAGTACGCCGAACTGTTGCGCCTCGGCGAGCCGGATGCCGCCCTGGCCGAGGTGGCCTTTGCCGTGCAACAGGAAATGGCCGTGCGCTTATCCGATGTGATTCTGCGCCGCACCAACCAGGGTTCCGGATCGCACCCCGGTACGCCGGCACTGACCGTTGCCGCGCGCCGCATGCAGCAGCTGTTGGGGTGGAGCGATGCGCGCCGCGACGAGGAATTGGCGCGCACCATGAGCGAGCTGCGACATCATCATGCACAACCCATGGTCGGAACTTAAGAAATGAAAATGCTCGTGACCGGCGGCAGTGGATTCATCGGTTCGCGGTTGGCGCTGTATGCGCGCGCCCAGGGTCATGCGGTCACCGTCGCAGGCCAACTCAACACCGATGCGGAACGCATGCGGGCCGCCGAGCTGGCCGCCGCCGGCGTCGACATCGAACAAGGGCCTCTGCAAGATTCCGACTATGCCCGCCGCGTGGTTTCAGGCTGCGATGGCGTGATCCATCTCGCGGCGGCACAGCACGAGGCCAATGTGCCCGACGATTACTTCTTCGATGTGAATGTGAACGGGACCAAGACCTTGCTCGAGGCCAGCAAGGACGCCGGCGTCAGCCGTTTCGTTTACGGCAGTACCATCGGCGTCTACGGCGACTACCAAGGGCACCCGCTGGATGAGAACTCGCCGCCGCGGCCGATGAATGTCTACGGCCGCAGCAAACTCGAGGCGGAAGGGGTGGTTGCCTCCTACCGCGACGCGCTGCCCACCAGCATCGTGAGGATCTCGGAGACTTATGGGCCGGGAGACTTCCGTCTGCTGAAGCTGTTTCGCGCGCTCAATCGCGGGCGGTTTTTCATCATCGGCGCGGGGTTGAATCAACGGCAGGCCATCCACGTGGCCGACTTGGTGCGCGGACTGTTGGCCGCGGCCACCGATCCAAAAGCCGTGGGCGAGACCTTCGTGATGGCGGGTTCGGAAACCATGAACACGCGTGAGATGGTGCAGCACGTGGCCGCTGCCTTGGGTAAACCTGCGCCGCGCTGGCGCGCACCCCTGTGGCCGTTTCTCGCCGCCGCCGTCGTTCTGGAGAAGACCTTGACGCCGTTGGGCATTCAGCCGCCCTTGCACCGCCGGCGATTGGATTTCTTTCGCAAGTCGTTCGTATTTTCCAGCACCAAGGCGCGCACGGTGCTGAATTTCACGCCCACCATACCGTTCGCGGCCGGCGCGGTCGAAACCGCTGCCTGGTATCGCGACAAGGGTTATCTATGAGCACCCGGGTCGGGTTGATCGCGTAGCCCGCTCGCCGGCGCTCGCCATCTGCAGCAGGGCGCGATCGGCCGGCGGACCAACCCGCAACCACTTGCCGAAGGCCCGACGAGAAACCCCGAAGAATCCGGCGGCCTCGGCCGATGAGACGCCCCAGAGCGCGATCAGGCGCTCCAATGCACTGCGCTGCAAGTTAACGCCCCTAAGGGCGCTCGGCGATCGCGGCAATCTTCTTCGACAGAATCGTCACCTTCTTGCCGTACAGCTTGAAGATGATTTTCATGACCGCTTCCATGGTGGCGGTGACCGCGAGACCGACGTAGTTGGCCGGATTCTTCCAGAACACGTACAGCTTCAGGGCAAAGGGCCGCACCTTGTGGAAGCCGCCGAGCTGCAGCAGCTGGCCAAGACTGTATTCGGTGACATTGTAGAAATGATCGATGTTATGGGCCAGATTTTCCGAACCGACCAAGGGGTTGGCGCCGTTCATCGCATAGACGATGATTTGTCCGCCGGGTTTGAGCGCCCGTCGGCACAGATCCAGGAACGCAATGGTTTCATCGATGGTGAGATGATTCAGCTCCTGTTCCGGGATGATGCTGTCGTATTCGCCGTTCTGATGTTTGGACAGGAAGGGAAACACCTCGGCCACTTCGCAGTTCAATCCGCGGCGGCGGGCATGTTCCACTTTGGCGGCGTCGGAGTCGATGCCCAGCACATTGCGGTAACCGCTCACGGCCAACAGGTCGACCAGGTATCCGGGTCCGCAGCTCACCACCAGGATCTTGGCATTCCGATCGGCCGGCAGATGCGGCAGATAATTGGCCTTGTAGTACGCGCTGAAGGATTTATAGCCGCTGTCCACGTCGGCGGGTGCCTGCCAGTACGAGTCGAACGGCTCCAACCGCGCAGCCAGCTTCGGATGCGCAGGGACCTTGGGAACAACGGACAAAGAAGGCTGGGAATTTGTCGACATGGCACGCTCCTGACGCTGCGGCGCTAGTATAGAGTACCTGCACGCGCTCGCCACTTGCCCGAGGGCCGTGGGCCGCGATTATGTGAACCAGCGCAACAAGGCTGGAAATCGCGGAGGTTTGAGACCGATTGAGGATTCTGTTCTGCAATTATGAATACCCGCCCCTCGGCGGGGGCGGCGGCGTGGTGATGGCGGCTCTGGCGCGGCAGTTGGCAGGCCGCCATGAAGTCACCGTGTTGACCTCGCGGGGCGCCGGCCTGTCGGCGCAGGATATGGATCGGGGCGTGCGGGTCATCCGCGTGCCGGTGTTCTTTCGAAATAAACTGGCGACGGCCAATTTTCCTTCCATGCTCGCCTACCTCCCCATGGGATTTGCGCGCGGTCTGTTCTTGGGCAAGCGACCGGCCTTCGATGTCATCAATACCCATTTCGCGGTGCCGACCGGTCCGGTGGGCCAGGCCTTGGCTGCGTTTCACCGGGTGCCGAATGTCCTGTCGATTCACGGCGGCGATTTATACGATCCCAGCAAGAAGTCCTCTCCGCACCGTCATGCCCCGCTGCGCGCGCTGGTGCGCAGGCTGCTGCTGGCGGCCGATGCCGTGGTCGGACAATCGCGCAACACGGTGGGACATGTCGATCAGATCTATGGCGTCACGCGGCCGGTCCAACTCATCCCCTTAGGGATAGATCGTCCACCGCAAATCGCCGGCGTGACGCGCCAGGAATTCGGTCTGAACCCTGAAGACTTCGTGGTGGTCACCGTCGGGCGCTTGGTCGCGCGCAAGAGCACGGTGCAATTGGTGCAGGCGGTGGCCGCATCGAGGTGTCCCCATGCCCACCTGCTCATCGTCGGTGATGGTCCCGACGCGCCGGCCATTCGACGCGCGGCGGCGGAGGCCGGCATTGCCGAGCGCGTGCATTTGCTGGGGTTTGTGAGCGATGCGCAAAAATATCGTGCCCTGGCCACTGCCGACGTATTCGCTTCCACCAGCCAGCACGAGGGATTCGGTTTGGTGTTCTTGGAGGCCATGGCCTTTGGGCTGCCGATCCTATGTTACGACCATGGCGGTCAAACCGACTTTTTGGCCACCGGCAAGACCGGCTCGGTGCTTCGCTTGAATGAATCGGCCGCTTTCACGCAGGCTTTGGTCGATTTGCAACAGAATCCACAGCAGCGCCTCGAAATGGGCCGGTACAATCGCGCCGCGGTCGAGGAGTACTTCATCGACCGGTGCGCCGAGCGCTATGAGGCGCAGTTCCGTGAGGTCATCGAGATGAGGCGGAGATAGCATGTGCGGCATTGCCGGCATTGTCGGGGCACTGGATCCTGTAGGCGCAGACATGCGCCGCATGCTGGCTGCGCTCACGCATCGGGGTCCGGACGGGGAGGGCATCTACTCGGACGGCCCTGCCTGCCTGGGTCATCGGCGTCTCTCCATCATCGATCTGGAGGGTGGTCGCCAGCCTCTGCACAATGTGGAGAGGACCATCTGGCTGGTGTGCAACGGCGAAATCTACAACTACCGCGAGCTGCGCGCCGAGCTCGAGGCCGACGGACATCGCTTCGTCACCCACAGCGACTGTGAGGTGATCATCGGCCTGTACGAGCGCCATGGCGATCGTCTGCTGGAGCATTTGCGCGGCATGTTCGCCTTCGGCCTGTGGGATGCGCGCAAGCAGCGGCTGCTGGCCGCGCGCGACCATCTGGGGCAGAAGCCGCTCTTCTATATAGATCAGCCGGAGCGTTTCGCTTTCGGTTCGGAAATAAAGAGCTTGCTGGCGCTGGATCCCAGTCTGCGGGAGATGAATCTGCAGGCACTGGACCAATACCTGGCACTGCGGCTGATCGGTCCGCCGCTGACCATGTTCAAGAATGTGCACAAGCTGCCTCCCGGGCATTTGCTGACCCTGGAGCGCGGCGCGCGCCCGCAGGTGCGTTCCTATTGGGATTTGCGCTTCGAACCGAAACGCCAGGGCAGCGAAGATAGCCTGGTCGACGAACTGGATGAGCGCATCACCGAGAGCCTGCGGCTGCACATGGTGAGCGATGTGCGGGTGGGTGCGTTTTTGAGCGGCGGCCTGGACTCCAGCCTGTTGGTCGCCATGCTGGCCAAGCGCGTCGGGGTGAAGGATCTGCCCACCTTCACCATGGGACTGCCGTATCAGCGTTTCGATGAAGCGCCCTATGCGCGGGCGGTCGCCCAGGAGTACGGCACCGAACATCACGAACGCACCGTGGATTTGCGCCTCACCGCATCGCTGCCCGATCTGGTGTGGCATTTGGATGAACCGTCCGACCCCCTGTCGCTGTGCGCCTACCAGGTGTCGCGGTTCGCGCACGAGACCGTGAAGGTGGTGATCGGCGGCGACGGCGGCGACGAATTGTTCGGCGGCTACGACCGCTACTACGGCAACATTTACGCCGGCTACTACCGCCACATACCGGAGCCGATGCGCCGCCACATCTTGGGACCGGCGCTGTCGCTGGTGCCCTCCTCGGGCTGGTACAAGAGCGCGGGCCATCAATTGCGCTGGCTGCACCGCCTGTCGTTTCTATCGGGCGGCGAACGCTACGCCGCCAGCCTGTCGTATTTTTATTTCGACGGCGCGATGCGCGACCGCTTGCTGTCGTCCGCGGCGCGCGCGGAGTTGGCAAGCTTCGATCCGGAACAGGTGCTGAAAGGCCCGTTCGATTCTCTGCAGGGCGGCGCGCTGGATCGCATGCTGTACGCGGACAGCAAGATCCGCCTGCCCGATCACCCGGTGATGATTTCCGACCGCATGAGCATGGCGCATGGTTTGGAAGTGCGCAGTCCCTTCATGGATCACAAGCTGGCCGAATTCGCCGCGCAGTTGCCGGCGTCGATGAAGGTGCGGGGCCGCAGCCTGCGCTACATTCAGCGCAAGCTGGCGGCGCGCTATCTGTCGCCGGAGATTCTGTCGAGGCCCAAGCAGGGATTCTCCTCGGCGCTACCCTACATTCTGCGCGATGAATATAAGTCGCTGTATGAGCGCTACCTGCATGACTCAGAGCTGGTGCGCGCCGGCATTTTCGAGCGCAAGCCCCTGGAGTCGCTGCTCGCCTCGCACCTGGCGGGCCATGAGGATCATGGCAATCGCCTGTGGCTGTTGATCAATACCGAAGTCTGGTATCGCATGAACATCCTGGGCGAAGCGCAGCGCGCCGCCGCATGAGAACTCAATGAAAATCGGGGTCATGCTGCGCCACTACGAGCAGCAAGAGGGCGGCGTCAAGGTTTACACCAAGAAGCTTCTGCCCCTGCTGCTGTCCATGGGTGCCGAGCATCAGTACGTGTTCATCTACCAAAACCCGAAGTTGATCGGCACCTACGCGGGCTATCCCAACGTCAAGGAAGTAGCGATCAAGATGCCGGGCACGGTGCTGTGGGATCAGGTGGCCGTGCCTTGGATTGCGCGCCGCGAGAAGCTCGATCTGATCTTCAATCCGAAATTCACCGTGCCTTTTCTGGGCAAGGCCAAGAGGATCTTCGTGCTGCACGGCTCGGAATGGTTCGTCATTCCCGAACATTTCCGGCGCTACGACCAGCTGTACTTCAAGAATTTCGTGCCTCTGTACTGCCGCCGCGCCGACGCCTTCATCGCCGTGTCGCATGCCGTCAAGGACGATGTGGTGAAATATGTCGGCGTCGCGCCCGACAAGGTTGCGCCCATTCACAATGGCTTCGATCCGACGCTGTTCAAACCGGTGCGCGATGCCGCGCAACTGCAGCGGGTGCGCGAAAAATACCGGCTGCCGGAGAAATTCATCCTCTGGGTCGGGCAGATCGAATCGCGCAAGAATGTCTCGCGGCTGCTGCAGGCTTTTGCGCAGTTGAAGGAGGAGATCCCGCACGCCCTGGTGATCGCCGGCGAGCAGCGCTGGAGCACGCAGGAAGAATTGAAGGTCATCGCGCAGCTCGGCATCCAGGATCGCGTGCTGTTCCCGGGATGGGTGGTGCACACCGATCTGCCGGCGGTGTACGCCCTGGCCGATCACTTCGCTTTCCCCTCGCTGTACGAAGGCTTCGGCATTCCGCTGATCGAAGCCATGGCCTGCGGCTGTCCCATCGTCACCGCCAACACCTGCGCGCCGCCGGAAGTGGTGGATGGTGCGGCGGTGCTGGTCGATCCGTTGAACGTGCAGGACATCGCGGAGGGAATGCGCCGGGTGATTTTCGATCAGGCGCTGCGCGCCCGGTTGATTGCCCGCGGATTGGAACGAGCGGCGGATTTCAGTTGGGAGAAGTGCGCGACGCAGGTGCTGGCGCTCTTCAACAGCCTTGAACACGGCTGACGCAGACACCGGCACGATCAGTTTCGCGGTTCTCTATGGCGGCGGAGCGCTCGAGAGTTGGCAGGCGCGTTGTCTGGAGCAACTCTCCGCTGTGCCCGGGGCCCGTGCGCTGGTGAGCCTTGCGCCCGAGGGAGCCCGTATTCCCTTGCCGGGGGCCTTCGGCGGCTTACCGAATATCCCGCTGACGGCGAGCACGCAGTTGAACAGCTACGCGCTGGATTTCATCCTGAGTTTCGAGCCCGGCGTGCTTCCCGCTGAGGTACACGCAGCGGCGCGCCACGGCGTGTGGCGCTATCACCTCGGCGATTGGACCACCTACCGGGATTCGGCGGGGTTTTGGGAAGTGTATGACGGGTGCCCGGTTGCCTCCGCGTTGCTGGTGCGGGTGCAAACGGATCCGGACGCCGTGGTGATACTGCGCGAAGGCCATGTGCGCACGCTGCAACTGTCGGCATCGCGCAATGCCCAACAGCTGCTGGAGCGCTTCACTCATTGGCCGGCGCAGCTGTGCCGTGAGCTGATCCACGGCCGCTTCCAGCCCTCACGCGGCGCAGCGGTGCTGCACACCACGGCCCGCGCGCGCGGTACGCCGACGGCGGCGCAGCGGGCTGTTTTGGCGATGCGAGTCGCCGCACGCATCGCTGCCACGGCATGGCGCTCGTTTTTCCGCCACGATCAATGGAACATTGGCATCGTACATGCGCCGATCGAGAAATTTTTGGAATGGAGCGTGCCGCAGCCGGTCACCTGGCTGCCGGCGACTTCCGCGGCTGAGTATCGAGCGGATCCTTTCGGCGCCTGGATCGATGGCCGGCTGACCATTCTGTGCGAGCACTACAGCTACCGCGACGACCGCGGCTATATCGTGGCCATCGATGCGGGAACGGCCGAGGCCGGCACGTCGCTCGATGCGCGCGCCATGCGAGTGCAAATCGGGCCCGAACCGCCGGTGCACATGTCCTATCCGTACCTGTTCGAAACCGAGGGACGGCTGTGCTGTGCGCCGGAAAGCAGCGCGGCGCAGGAGCTGGCCGTGTACGACATCGGACGTTTTCCGGAACGCTGGACGCGTACCCATACGCTGATTGCCGGCCGCGGCATCGTCGATGCGACGCTGTTCCAGCACGGCGGGCGGTGGTGGATGGCGGCCTCGGAGCTTGCGGCCAAGGGTGCCAACAGTGAGCTGCACCTTTGGTTTGCGGAGCGGCTCGGCGGCCCTTGGCAGGCGCACCCGGGAAATCCGGTCAAAGTCGATGTGCGCTCGGCGCGTCCCGCGGGAACTCCTTTTTTGGTCGACGGCGTGATGTACCGGCCGGCGCAGGATTGCTCCAGCACCTACGGCGCGCGCGTCACCCTCAACCGCGTGCTGACGCTGACGCCGTGCGAATTTCGCGAGGAAGTGGCGGCGACCGTGAATCCCGATCCGGCCGGACGCTATCCGCGGGGCCTGCATACCGTGTCGGCCTGCGGCAATAAAACCCTCATCGACGGCAAGCGCTCGGTGTTCGCCGTCGACCAATTCTTGCGCGTGTTGCGCCGGCGAGCCCTGGGCGAGCGGCTGCCATGAACCAGCGTGCCTTGAGCGACTCGAAGCGCATCTACTGGCTCACCGAAGCCTTCTATCCGCCCATCGTCGGCGGGCAGGAGTTGTTCGTCGCCCGCGTGGCGCAGGCCTTGAGCGAGCGTGGGCACGACGTCACGGTGATTACGCGCCAGGTCGCAACCCGCGCCGCGCCGGCGGAGAAGATCGGCTCGGTGCGGGTGCGGCGAATCGAGCCGGCGGGGATTCTCAAGGGCAAAGGCTGGCGCGCCGTGATGCCGCTGCTCAGCTACTTGTGGCGGCTGCTGTGGCTGTTGCTGCGCGACGTCCGGCAGTTCGACGTGATCATCGTGTCGGGCGTGAAAATCATTCCCTTGGTCGCGGTGCCGGTGTGTCTGATCGCCGGCAAGCGATGCATTCTGCGGGCTGAATCGTTCTTCGAACTGCACGAAGCGGTGTCGGCGGAGAGTCTGCAAACCATGCATGCGGCCTCGGGGCGCGGCATCGGCGCAGTGGCTGCCGCGGTGAGGCGCTTCATGCTGCGGCGCGCACAGTACGTGGTGGCCATCTCGGCCGAAATCCAGGCGCAGCTGCTCGCGCAAGGCGTGGCGCAGGCGCGCATTGCGCGGATACCGAACGCCGTCGATACCGAGAAGTTTCGCGGCGTCAGCGCTTCGGAAAAACTTCAATTGCGGGCCCGGTTGGGCTTGCCTGCGGACAAGACGGTGTTCGTCTTCGCCGGACGCCTGTCGCGGGCCAAGGGTCTGCCGATGCTGATCCAAGCGTGGCCTGCCTTGGTACAGCGCTATCCGCAGCTGTACCTGGTGATCGTCGGGTCCGGAAAATTGTCCTTCGATGACTGCGAGGATTCGCTGCGCGAGTTCGTCGGCACGCAGCAGTTGCAGGACTCGGTGAACTTCGCCGGGGAAAGCCCGCGCGTCTACGAATACCTCCAGGCGGCGGATGTTTTCATTTTCCCCACCGAGTATGAAGGCTTCAGCCTGGCGCTGGTCGAGGCATTGTCGAGTGCAATCGTGGCCGTGGTCACTTCCGTCGGCGCCGCTCCCGATCTGATTCGTCACGGCCAGAACGGTTTTCTGTTTCCGCCCAAAGACCCGCAAGCCATGCTGGACGTTCTGCATGAGGCGTTGGACCAGGCACCGCGCTGGCCTGCCATCGCCGCCGCGGCGCGCGACTCGGTTGCGCCGTTCGATTTGAATGTGGTGGCGGATCGATACAGCGCGCTATGCGTCCAATAGCGCTGCTGCTCGGACTCATCGTCGCAACCGGTTGCACGCTGTTGCGCACCCCCGTTTTGGCTCCCCGGCAGTTGGCGGTGGATTGCGCAACGGCGGCCGTGGTGGGATTGCGATGGAGCTTGGCAGCAAACTCTGCGCGGCCCGCCGGCTATCGGGTGCAGCGCGATGGCCGGCTCATCGCCACCCCGTTGGAATCGGCCTTCGTCGATGACTCGGTCAGTGCCTCCTCGAGCTACACCTATGTGGTCAGCGCGTTCGATGCCAGGGGACGGGAGTTCGCCGCCGAGCCGCTGCTCGTATCCACGCCGGCCGCGAGCCCTCAGGGCGATGCGCCGTATTGCCCGAGTGCTTTGATCCACGCCATGGCGTGGGATTGGCCGCACGCCGAGCGAGCCGCCGAGGGCAGCGATCTGTGGCCGGTCACCTGGGGAGCGGACGGCAAGGTGTACGCATTCTTCGGCGACGGCGGCGGATTCGGCGGCGACGATATTCGCGGCCGCACCAGTTTTGGAATCGCGATGATCAGCGCGCCGCCGCCGTTGTCGGCCGATAGCGAGGTGAACGTGTTCGGTGGTTATCGGGGGCGCCATGCCTCGAACTTGAGCGGCAAGGCACGTGCGCTGCTGGCGCTGGGCGCGGATTTTTATGCCATCGCGGGAATCTATCGCCAAGGCGATGCGAAATTCTCGAGCCCGCAGCCCATTGCGGGCGCGCCCGAGCATGTCGAAATCGCCTATTCCCGCGGCAATGCGCACAGCTGGCAAGTCGCACCGTGGAGTTTCTGCGCGGCCGGCGGGTTCTGTCCGTCAGGGTTCGTTCAATTCGGCCCCGGTAATGCGGGTTCGCCCGGTCACTATGTCTATCTGTTGGGAACCTCGGCGGCGGCCAAAGGGCATGCAGCCGATGGACCCGCGGCCGATGGGCCCGCGGCGCGCACCTATCTTGCGCGCATAGCGAAGCGCAACATTCTGGCGCCGACGGCCTATGAATACTTCGGCGGCCTGGATTCACACGGGCGGCCGATCTGGAGCATCGATGCTGCGCAGATGCAGCCGATATTTACCGACCGCAATGGCAAACAACCCGGCTGCGGCGGCCAGTGCATCATGTCGGGTACGCTCGAGGAGGCGGTCTACAATGCCGCATTGAAGCGCTATATCGGCGTTGCGCAAGGCGACTACCTGGCACAGACCTCCTTCTACGAATCCGCGCATCCGTGGGGTCCGTGGGCGACGATTTCCTACAACAATATCGATGCGGCGAGCGGCTCAGGGGGGTGGGGCAACTTAGGGGTTGGCGCCGGCGAATCGCTGGGCGTTCACCCGGTCAATGCATGGACGGGCGTGGACGGAAAAAGCCTGTGGATGACCTTCTCGTCGGACGGCGTGTCGCCGGCCGGTGCCGCATTTCCGCCGGCCGGCGCCAAGCTCGATGCATTGCATGTGGTGCGCGTCGAGCTGCAGCTCGCCCGACCTTGAGGGCAACGCCCCGAGGGCTTATGAAAGCCAGGCCAGGGGCTCGCCGCCCTGCGAAGACTCATGCCAGTGCATGCGCAAGTGCCGCAGCGGGCGCATACCCAATTGATACAGCTGGGATCGATAGCATCGAACCGCTTTGAACTTCAGGCGGCGATCTTCGCGCGTGGCAGGCTGGCGCAACCAGTTAAGCGAACCGCCGTTCAACAAGTCGTTGATGGCCGGCGCGCGCATGTCGGGCGGGATCTTGTTCCGCTCCCAGAATAAGTAAGGTTGTTCGGCGTACAGCGCCATCTTGCCGCGCAGTTCAGAGCCAAGCAGCAGCCGCGACAACTCGAGGTGGTCGGGGTGATTCAGAGGGAAGCCGGGAATGAGCACACAATCCGCGTCCGCGGTGGCGGCGATGACGGCGGCGAGAATCTCGGCCGGTGTGCCGCGGCGCTCATAGGGTTCGGCGCCGAAGTCCAGCCATCGCGGGGTGGCCCCCAGTATCTGGCAGGCGTTGCGGTCTTCCTCGCGCCGCACCCGGCATGCCTCGGCCTCGGTGCGGAAGCCCGATTTGGTGTCCCAGGGTCCGGCTGGGACGTCCGATACCGGCCCATAACCAAACACCGTGAGGACCTCGACCGAGGCGCCCTGTCTGACCGCGGCGGCGATGGTGGCGCCCATAGACATGACGGCATCGTCAAGATGCGGCGAAACCACGGTGATACGTCCGCCATCCAGGGCGTTACGGGGCGCGGCGCCCAGCGAACTTTCAGATCTAATTGATCGGTATCCAGGAGCGCAAACGCGCCGCTACGCTTTTCGGGTGCAGCAAGCGTCGGATACTACCATAGGCGCCAAAATGCAGAATCCAGGCGCGCCGATACGCGTCGGTCTGATTGGGTCCGGTGTAGTGCAGGGTCAGGGGCTGGTGAACGGTGGCGCTCCCGACCTGAAGCGGGCAGGCCACCGCGTTGCTGGCGTCCAGCGATTCCACCGCCATGGTGCCGCCGGCACCGCGACGATTGGTGATGCCGTGAGCCAGGCGTCCGCCCTGGTGCGATCCGGGAATGAACCACATGCAACCATTCTCGACCGTGGCCTCTTGCAACGGAATCCAGAAGTGCACCGAGTGCAGCGGGATGGGCTCTTGGTTGTAGGCCTCGTCCTGATGCCAGGCCGTGGCGGTTTGATTCCTCGGTGTCTTGTAAATTGCGTGATCGAACTGATAGCCGACCGGAACGCCGAGCAGGTGGCGCGCGACTTCGCGGCAACGTTTGAAGGTCTCGGTCTGACGCAGCCGCGGATCGAGCACAGCGGCTTCATTGACTTCGGGCGATTTGGGTGACGCGCCAGGAACGATGGGTCCGGCCAGATCGAAGGCGCGCTCGCCGAGGGAATCGAAACGCTCGAACAGCGGGTCGAGCAAAGATCTGATGCGAACGAGGTCCTCTGCCGTCGTCAGCGAGTCGACTATTGCAAATCCATCGCGATTGAAACGCTCTGACAAATCCTGCTGGGATTTCATGGCCGCATCATACGCGCTGCATCACATTGCAACCGTGACTTTTGACGTATTATTCAGCTGTTCCCGATGCAACGACGATTGCTATGACTGAAACGAAAATCGCCGCCAATCTTTCAATTGTAATTCCAACTTTGGGACGTGAGTCACTGCGCAAATCAGTGGGAGCCATTGCGGAGGGTTCGGTACGCCCGGCGGAGATCATTCTCGCGCATCAAGGGGTGCCGGGCTCGATGGATTCGATGCTGCAGGATTTCAGGAACCTCGGCCTGAACGTCAGCTACGTACACTCGGATCAGCGCGGCGCCGCGGCAGGACGCAACGCCGGCATCGCGCGGGTCAAGACGCGCTTCTTTGCAACGACCGACGATGACTGCATCGCCGATGCGCGCTGGGTGGAGGAGTTGCAGACGGCGCTCGAGGCAAGGCCGAATGAAATCGCCACCGGTCGGGTGCTGGCGGACATACCGGGCGCGCCTTCGACGTCGGTGTCTGAAGAGGTGCGGGTGTTCACCTCGGCGCCGTTGAAGGGCGATCATTTCTGCGGCGGTAATTTCGGTGCCGAGCTCGCCGTGTTCCAAGCGGTAGGTCCCTTGGATGAGAGCGAGCTGGTGCGCTACTGCGAGGATCCGGAATGGGCCTATCGCGCGTTGCAAAAGGGTTATGCCATTCGCTACCTACCGCAGGTCACCGTCACCCACCTGCACTGGCGCGATGACTTGAACATGGCCCTGGTCTACGCCAACTATGCCCGTTCGACCGGCGGCTGGTTCGGCCGTGAGCTGCGCGGCGGGCATCTGTCATTCCTGATCCGCTTAGGCTTCGAGCTGAGCCGCGGCGCAAAGCGCTGGTCGATCGGCGCATTGAGCGGCGACTATCTGCGCAAGGTCCACGGCCGCGCCTTCGTGGTGGATTTGTTGCGCGGGCTCGCCCTGGGTTTCCGTGCACGCTAGCGAAGAGCGGCGCGCCGGACGCGCGTTGCTTTGGAACGGCGTACAGAAGATCCTGTCCAAAGCTCTGTATCTTCTCGGTACGCTGATCCTGGGGCGGCTGTTGACGCCGCAGGATTTCGGGTTGGTGGCCATTGCCGCCGTCGCCGTCACCACGGCCATGGGCGCCACCGAAACCGGCATGACCACCGCCATGGTGCAATCCTCGGTACGCGATCCCGGACACTACGACCTGGCTTGGACGGTCAACGTGCTGCGCGGCGCCCTCGTCTGCCTCATCCTCATGCTGGCGGCGCCGCTGATAGCCGGATTGTTCGACGATCCACGCGCGGCGGGGCCGATTCGCCTGCTGGCTCTCGTGCCCTTGATTGCATCCTTGGCCAGTCCGCGGCTGGCGGATTTGATCCGCGAGTTGAATTTCTCGAAACTGGCGCTGATTGGCATCGGCACCGTGGTCATGGAACTCGGTGTGTCCATTGCGCTGGCCGCGTCCCTCGGCGGCGTCGCCATCATCCTCGGCAAAGTTTCCGCCGCGCTCATGCTCACTCTCTGCAGTTACTTCGTCGCGCCGCATCGTCCCAGATTCCGCTTGCGCCACAGCGCGGGCCAGCACTTGATTGCCTTCGGCCGCTGGATGTTCGCCATTGCCATTCTTGGCGTGACCTCGGACTTGATTCTCAAGGTGCTGATTTCCACGCGGCTGGGTGTGGCTTCACTGGGATTGTTTTCGCTGGCCGACAAGTTGGCGGAGACGCCGAACCAGCTGGCCAACGAAGCCGTGGGATCCGTGGCGATGCCGCTGTATTCGCGGCTGCGCGACGATCCGAAGCGTTTGATGGCAGCGGTGCGCTCCCATGTCATCGCTCTCATGTGTTTCCTGCTGCCGGCCACCGCGTTGATCGTGGCGCTCGCCGGCCCGCTCGAACACAGCATCCTGGGTCCGGCGTGGGCGGGAACCTCGCCCATGGTGATCCTGCTGGCCGTCGGCTACCTGTTCGAGCTGCTGTTCCAGGCAGTGACGCCGTTGCTCACCGCCACGGGTGCCGTGCGGCGGCTGTTCGTGGTCGATCTGCTGCAATACATTGTGCTCATCGGCGGCATGGCGCTGCTCTCGGCGCCGTTCGGCTTGGTGGCTGCCGGCATCGCTCGCATCCTCGCCAGCTTGGTGGTGGTGGTTGCCGGCGTTTGGGCAGCGCCGCCGATCTTCGCGCCCATTGCGGCACAATTGACGCGCTCCGGCATTGTCTTGACCAGCATAGCCGCGCTGACGGGTGCGGCGGCCTGGTTCACGACACAGGCCATTCCGGGAGCGGCGGGCGTGGTATGCGGAGGCGTGGTGGGCGGCGTGATTTTTCTGGCCGGCGCCGCGCTGGGTGATGCAGCCCTCAAGGTAGGCATACGCGAATGCCTGGGGGCATTCTTTCCGATATTGGCGCCTAAAGTCTGAACACCGATCATAAGACCCGGGCCGGTACGGTGCTCTATTGGAGCGGGATGGCGATGATCGCGGCGGTCATCCTGGCCGGCCTCATTCTGCCGCTGGCGAGCCTGCTGCGATTCGTGGCGCTCGATCCGAACGAAGGCTGGAATGCTCTGTTCACGCGGATTGCGATGCGCGGCGGCGATCTTTACCCCTCCCCCGGCGGCACGGTGATCAACAACTATCCGCCTCTGTCGTTCTACGTCGTCGGGGTCCTCGGGCGTCTGATGGGCGACGACATCTTCGCGGGCAGGGCCGTGGCACTGTTCAGCATGTTCTTCGTTGGCGCGAACATTTATCTATGGCTGCGTGCCGCCGGCAGCAGCGCGCGCGCCGCCGGCCTGGGAGCAGGTCTGTTTCTGGCCTTCGCCGTGAGCTATGCGCCGACCTATGTCGGCATGGACGATCCGCAATGGTTCGCGCATGCGCTGATGACCGGCGGTTTGGTGGTTCTGTGGAGGGGCAACGCCGGCTCGCGTGCCATCCTGATCGGCAGCGCCCTTATGTTGGCGGGAGGCTGGAGCAAACACTTGTTGCTTCCACTGCCGGTCGCGACGACGTTTTGGTTGGCACGACGCTCACGCCCGGCCCTGCTCACCTGGGTCGGCGTCTCAGCGCTGCTGCTGGCCGTCAGCGGCCTGGTGGTTTGGTGGCTGTACGGCGGGGCATTCTTCGACAGCCTGCATTCCGCGCGCGAATTTTCCCGTCATCAGGCGACGGTGCGGGTGCGCACGGCGCTGCGCTTCTTTGCTCCGCTGGTCGCGCTCTCCGTGCTGCTGCTGCCATTGGGAAAGCGCAGCGAGCGCACGGAATTTGCCATGGCGTACTTACTGGCGTCGGCCGTTGTCGCCGTCATCGCCTCGGGCGGCATCGGCGTCGACCTCAACGCCAACTTCGACTTCCTGATTGCCGCTTGTCTTTGCAGTGCGCTGACAGCCGACGCGCTCTGGCAGCGGCAGCTGCCCGGCGCATTGCGGACTGTGCAGCTGGGAGCGGTGCTCACGCTATTGCTGGGCGTTTATCTCGGCGCGAAAGCTGCGGGACTTTGGCCCGGCACCCTGCGCGATCTGCGCAATCTGGATGCGCGCGAGAGTGAAACCCTGGCCGCCGTGCATTTGATTGGCGCAGCCGGAGGCGGCCGCGCAGCCTGCGAAATGCCGCAGCTGTGCTATTGGGCCAAGAGCGAGTTCAGCGTGGACTTCTTCAACTATGGGCAAAGACTCAAGGTGGGCATGCAACCGCTGACGCCGTGCGAGCAGGTGTTCGACGGACGCCGCGTCGCGCTGGTGCAGCTCTCGTCCGCCGGCGGGCGAGGTTCAAGTCAATTGCCCGCGGCATGCAACGACCTGATTCAGCGCAACTACGCGTTGCGCTCGGAGTCCAGTCTCGGATCCATTTTGCTGCCTCGCTAGTCCGGGCGGCGGCCGCGATTTAACATAACTTGCCAGACGGTTACGTTACTGACCGGCTGGGCGGGTTGTGCTCGGGTCGTACACGGCCCTGCGCTGAATTGAGTGCGGTGCCGGTGTCCCGCGGCGAGACGTCCAAATCCGGGTGGCGATGGCCACGCTTGACAGGGGTCAGTGGACCTGTTTAAAAAAACGTTGATCCTATGGGAGTATAGGTGTCCGTACACCTAGGCACATATATGGACGACACCATTCGCTGGACCGTCAAGGTCTCCAAACACACCGACAGGTCACTTCGCAGGCCCCTCGCGCAGACGGGACTGAAAAAGGGTGACCGTTCCAAATTCATCGAGGAGGCTGTGCGCTGGCGCGTGTTTCATCAGACCGTTGAGGACACCAAAGCACGCAACGTCCATGGTCCCCGGGAAGAGATCGACGCCGCGATAGAAGACGCGCTCAGCACCGTGCGCGCTGAGCGATTCGGCACGCGCGCTTAAATGCGCGTCGCGCCCGCCGCCAATTCATCTCGAACGACTTAAAAGCATGAAAGGCAAGGTCAAGGACAGCGGCAAGCTGCGCATCGGCGATGATTGGAATGCGATCCGCATCATCGCACTCTCGCAAAGCAATCCCTTGAAGGCAATTGCGGAATTTGTCGAGAACAGCATCGACGCGCACGCCAAGACCATCACGATCACGCGCGGCAAAGAGCACGGCGCGCATTACCTCATCATCAAGGATGACGGCGATGGTGTGCCGCGCGATGAGGCGGGGTTGCCGGATTTCAAATATGTGGCGACGCACATCTGTGATTCGATCAAGCGGCGTCTGAAGGCGGACGGTAATGGAACCGGACTCCAAGGCGAGTTTGGCATTGGACTCTTGAGCTTCTGGACCGTAGGCGATTCCTTGACCATGACATCCACGGGGACGGATCAGAAGGCCTATCAGATGACCATGAGCAAGGGGGATTCGCGCTACGAAGTGAGCCCTCGTCGAGTGCTATTCGCGGAGAAGGGCACGGAACTCAAAATAAGCCCGCTGCTCGAGGGCATCCGCACCTTGAGCGGCGAGAAGATTCAATGGTATTTGGCCTCTGAGTTGCGGGATCGGATCCGCGACTCCAAGGCGCGAGTCACCGTCATCGACAAGCTCGCGCGTAAGCAGTACGAAGTGGAGCCGCGGCAGTTCGAAGGTCGATTGCTGCACCAGCTGCCGCCGATTCGCACGCTCTTCGGCGATGCCTATGCGGAGCTGTACTTGGCCGAACCCACCGATACTGCGCGCGTCGCATTGACGCGGGTCGGCACCCGCGTGATCGAGGATATTTCGTCCCTGCAGGGCCTGGATCACTCCCCGTGGACCGCCCGCTACGTCCAGGGGCTCATCGATGCGCCTTTTCTGAATCTTACGCCCGGTACGCGCAGCGGCATCATTCAGGATGATCGCCACGCCGCTTTGATTGAAGCCTTGAAGCCGCTCGAAGCGCATGTCAAAGGCCTGATCGAGGAACAACAGCGCGCCGAGGAAGAACAAGCGAGCCAACAATCCCTCAAGGCGATTCAGAAAGCCTTTCATGAAGCGATGCTCGCGCTGCCACGCGAGGAATACGATTGGTTCGATGTGCAGGGACGCGCTCGGGAAGGCGGTTTATCCAATGCCGCGACCGGCAGCCTCCCCGCCGGAACAGACTGGCAGGAGGAGTTGCCGGGGGTGGCCGAGCGAAATTCAAGCGAGTCGCCCCAAAGGCAATTTTTCGACTACGCGGGCCCCTTGTTCGGCGTCGTGGTATCGCCCGCGGCGAGCACCGCCCCCTTGAACGAAACCCGTAAATTTCGCGCCTTACCCCGGGATCGATCCCGTCGCCGTGTCATCGAGGATCTTAGTTTCGCGTGGGAGCTCGCCGAAGGCGAGGGCACCCTTGAGGGAATAACGGATCAGGAAGTGCAGTTTCGAGCCCCGACAGTACCGGGACTTGCGCGTTTGAAAGTCACCGTGACCCAACGCGATGTGAAGGTCATGGCAGAAGCACTGATTACAGTGACCGACAGCCTGGAGACTGCGATGACCCCCTCAGCGGTCAACACCCGTGGCCTGCCCGGGTACACGTTCGAGCGCGCGGCCGGAGAACTGTGGCGCTGCCGCTTCGATCTGGAGCGCAACATCATCGTCGTCAACAGCGGACACCGGGATTTTGTGTTCGCGACGCGCAATCGCGCGCTGCAGCTGCGTTATCTCGTGCGTCTCTACGTCAAAGAGCTGGTGCTCAAGAATTTTGCCGGATTGCCGGCCGATCAGCTGCTCGAGCGCATGATCGAGTTGTCGCTGTATGCGGAAGAGAAATTAAAGTCAGGCTGATGGGCGGTCCAGCGGAGGCGAGAGACGTCTGGCTTTTTCTGCTTAGTCATCATCGCCATTCTCTTTATGGGAAAGGTTACAGGGGCTTCTGCATCAGCTTGGTGCTATCGCCCAATGCAACACCATTCCGCCGTTCAAAAGCAACTGACGAACTGACGCGTAGCCGGCTGACTCGATTGCAGATCGTTGTTCCTGCGCAGTCATGTAAAGTTGGTCGTTCGTCATTCCTCCCGGTCCCGCAAAGTGATCGCACACAAGATATATGCCGCCCGGCCGTAGAGTCTTCGTCACTTGCCGGTGCAGTTCCTCGGCGTACTGCTTATGACGCAATTCATGAACCGCTTGGTTGGTGATTACGGCATCAAAATCACTTAAGCCTAGGAACCACTGCGGATCTTTGAAGCTTCCAACAAGGAATTTCACCCGATCGACCATGGATCCCAACCGCTTTTTCGCCAGCGAGTGCATTGCTTCGGAAAAATCGAAAAGCGTAATATGCAAATCAGGTAACTCGCTGAGTACCCTACTTGCCAGGAAACCTGGACCTGATCCCAGCTCCAAGACGCGAGCGGCTGGTGGTCGCATCTCCGCAAGCTCTGTGGCGAATCTCGCAAAGAATTCCTTCCGCCACGGCCGCTTCTCTGTCGCCGTTGCCTCCCATTCAGATGCATCAGCCATTGAACGGAGATCGATTGGACTTGGAACATCAGGACTTATCATTCATGGTGCCATGCGTTTTCGAATGGAACATCTTGAAACAGGTCGGTGCTCGTTACTTCTGATAAAAATCGAAGGTATGGCGGTAGGGTGTGTCGGTGAGGTAGCGCCAGGTGTGCAGCGGCGGGAAAGTGAACTGCCGAAATTTCGCGATGCTGGCGATTTGCGAGAGCGACACCGGTGTGCGCCGCGGGATGTCGTCCCAGCCGAACACCAGATGACCGCCTTCACGCAGGCAGGTATGGCATTGTGAAAAAGCCGCCTCCAGTTGCTCTGCGCGATCCAGGCCCCAGCCAAACACGCCGTTGCAGATGATCAGGTCGAAGCGCGCTGCGGGAAAATGGCCGCCAACTTCCTCGAGCGGAGCGATCACGTGCTGGACGGCGCCAAATTTGCGCAGTGTGGGATCGGGTTCGATGGTCCAGTAGTCGCTGTTCGGAAAGAAGCGCTGCTGATAGTGAAGCGTGTAGGTGTTGCAACCGACGAACAGTATGGATTTGAATCCTGGATCGGCTGCGTAGTAGGGGAATATCACCTGCTCGAGCACGCGGCGATCCTCGGTATCCAAGGGCGTGGAGAGTCCCAGCCGCTTGCGCAGGACGCGCATGAAGTAGCCGCGCTCGGTGAGCAGCGGAACGATGATTTTCCATTTTGGATCGGGTGGTTCGCCGGCCGCGTCCCGGTAAATGCGTGCTTGGATGGCTTGCTTTGCGCGTTCGCTTCGGTTCATGTCTCACAGTGTGCCATCACGCTGGTCGAAAGTGGCACTTGTGGTAGCTTTGCGGCGAGAGAACGCAGACATGACCCCAGACACCATAGCCTTCATCAGCACCTACGAGCATCCATCTCGCGACAGCATAGAGCAGACGGTCCGGGCCGCATTTCCGGAGTATCGCCTCGAGAATATTGTGCTCAAGGATCTGGTGAAGGCGCGCCGCCGCTGGATGCTGCCGAATCTGTACCACATCGCGGCGGATTACGGTGACCGGGTGCGCAAGGGTGATGCATCGGTGCGAGAGGCGTATTTTCGCACCGGCTACTTGTTTCGGCGTATTCGGGAAACCATGCAGGAAATCATCGATCCGGCCCGGCACGTGTTCTCGTTCCAGACCCAGTCGCTGTTCGACACCAGCGTGCGCGGTGTGCCGCACTTCATTTACACCGACCACACCGGTTTATCCGGCGCGGCTTCTGGATTTCACGATCGCCGCAATCTGCGTCCGCCCGATTGGCGCGCACTGGAGCCGACGATATACCAAAACTCCACGCGGGTGTTCACGCGCAGTCACAATGTGAGTGAGGACCTGCTGAAGCTCTATGGCATGCCGGCGGAGAAAATCGTCTGCGTGTATGCCGGTGCCAACGTACCGCTCGCCGGCCTGTCGCTTCCCGAGAACGACGATTACTCCAACCAGCGCATCCTGTTCGTCGGCGGCGATTGGGAACGCAAGGGTGGCCCGGAGTTGGCGCAGGCCTTCGAGCAGGTGCTGCGCGTGCTGCCGGGTGCGCACCTCACCATCGCCGGCGCCAAGCCGTCGCTCGCGCTGCCCAATTGCACGGTGCTGGGTCGGGTACCGCTCGATGAACTCAGCGCGCAGTTCGCGCGTGCCGCGGTTTTTTGCCTGCCGACGCGCTTGGAACCCTTCGGCATCGTGGTGTTGGAAGCCATGCTGCATCGATTGCCGGTGGTCGCGACCAACGTGGGGGCGCTGCCGGACATGGTGCGCGAGGGGCAGACCGGTCGGGTGATCGTGCCGGGCGATGTACCAGGCTTGAGTGCCGCACTGATCGAGCTGCTACAGGATCCGGCGCGCTGCCGGGAATTCGGTGAGGCGGGCTACAGGTTGGCCTCGCAGACTTATACGTGGCCGGCCGTCGGTGCAAGGATGCGGGCGGAAATTTTGCGCTGTCTGAAGTGAAGCCCCACGCGGCCGCCGTGCGGATTGCCGCGGCATCGATGCTGGCGCTGGGCATCATCGCCTACCGCCAAGCCGACAAATTCTGGACGCCGTATCTGACCTGCGCCGCGACCGGCGATGCCGAATCCCGGGTGAGAGAGGAATTCTTGCGCGATGCGCCCGCCGAGGCGCGCTATGGAAAATTGTTTGACTACTTCGCAGCCGGATTTCTGCATCACCTCAGTCCGGGATTCAGCCGCGTCAATTATTGCGGAGCGGGGAGCGTCAACACGCTGGCGGTCAACGGACTGGAAGGCTTCGCGCGCACGGCGCCCCTGCTGGCTGCATGGATTCGCTCAGGGCGGCAGGCGCTGTTCGTCGATCCGGTGAGTGGACAGCGCTTCGATTTCAACGCCGTGTTGAAAGTCGGCATTCTGCATGGGGTCGATCCCGGCTCGCCCCATTACTGGGGCGCGATCACCGACCACGATCAGCGCTTGGTCGAAGCCGCCGATATTGCACGTACCCTGTGGCTCACCCGGGCCAGCATCTGGGATCAACTCACTGAAGCGGAGCGGCACGACATCACGCGATGGCTGCAGCCGGCCACTCGAGCGGTCACGCCGCAGGATAATTGGATCTTGTTCCCCATCGTCATCGATCTGGTGCTGACGCAACTGCACGCGCCCGGCACAGATGACTCGCTGATGGCGCGGGCCCACCGCGACTTCGATCGCTACAAGCGCTTCTACCTGGAAAGCGGCTGGTTCTTGGATGGGCCGGGGCGCGTCGACTATTACAATGCGTGGGGCATCACCTACGACTTGTTTTGGCTGGCACAACTCGACCCGGGCTTCGATACGGATTTCATCGCGGCCGCGCTGCGTGACAGCGCGGCGCTGACCGCGCACCTGATCAGTCCGCGCGGCGTGCCCATCCTGGGCCGCAGTGTGTGCTATCGCACAGCCTTACCGGTGCCGGTGTTGGCCGAAGGCCTTGTCGAACCCACCTCAGCCCCAGCGGGACTGGATTTGCGCGCGCTCGATGCGGTGTGGCGCTACTTCATCGCTCACGACGTGCTGCAGGATGGTGCATTGACGCAAGGCTACTTCGCCGCGGATCTGCGATTTCTCGACCCGTATTCCGGCGGCGGCAGTTGCCAGTGGGGCTTGCGCTCGCTGGTGTTGGCTTTCATGCACGCACCGGGCGATAAATTTTGGAGCGCGCCTGCGGCCCAGTTGCCGGTCGAAGCGGCGGACTTTCGACTCGAATATCCAAAGCTCGGATGGAAGATCGCCGGTGAGCGTCGCAGCGGCGACATTACCGTCGAGATTCCCGGCAACGCTGCGTCTAGCGCCCCGCCGACGCCGTATACCTGGGAGGACCGGCTATTGGAGGTCATCGTGCGTCGGCCATTTCGTCCGGGTAACTATGAGACTAAATACGACCGGCGCTTTTACTCGTCATCGCGGCCATTTCCGCTGATGGATTGAGGCGATTTTGGGCGGCCGTTATGTCAATGCCGTCAACACGCAATGGGGTAGCGCGTTAACCTTGCGGACTAATCATAGCCAGGGAATTTCTCACAAAAAATGACGAGGGGAACCATGAATCGATTGCCACGCGCGATCGTGGCGGCTGCTGCGCTTAGCGCCGGCCTGCTGCTCGCGGCCTGTGGGGGCGGCGGAAATTCGGGCGGATCTTCGAGCACGCCGCCCGCGTCAACGCCTCCCTCGACCACGCCTCCCGCCTCGGCGCCGACGGTTTCGCTGAGCGCCAGCCCGACGAGTGTGACCACCGGCGGTACCTCGACGCTCACCTGGTCCTCGACCAACGCCACCACTTGCACGGCATCGGGTGCGTGGAGCGGCGCGCAGTCGACGGGGGGTAGCGTGGTGACGGCTGCATTGAGCGCCACCAGTATGTTTACATTGACCTGTTCCGGGGCCAGTGGCACCACGCCCGCAGCGGCGAGCACCACGGTGACGGTCACGGCGGGCACCACACCGCCACCGCCGGCGGCGCCGACCGCATTGCTGACGGCCAGTCCTGCCGGTGTGGCGGCGGGCGCCAGTGCGACGCTGACCTGGAGCTCAACCAACGCAACCGCTTGCACGGCATCGAGTTCGCCTTCCGGAGGTCCTTGGAGCGGTAATGAACCGACCAGCGGCTCTGTGTCCACCGGCGCGTTGACTGCGACCACCCACTACTCGCTCACCTGCACGGGCGCCGGTGGTTCGGCCACCGCCACCGCGACGGTGAGTATCACCAACACGTCGGCCTTTGCCACCACCCCGCGCGTGGCGACGCTGACCTTGTCTCAGTCGCAGCAGTTCACCGCGGCGGTGACGGGCGGCGGGGCCGCGACCTGGAGTGTCGATGGCATCGTCAATGGCAATTCGACGGTGGGAACCATCACCACCAACGGGCTTTACACGCCGCCGGCCACGCCCGGTACGCACACCGTGCTGGCCACCAGCGTTGCCGATCCGACCCAGTCCGGCAGCGCCGTGGCGGCGGTCACCGATCTTGCCGGCAACTTCACCTTCCACAACGACTTGGCCCGCACCGGCCAGAATCTGCAAGAGTATGCGTTGACGGCAGGCACGGTGAGCGGCGGCACTTTCGGCAAGCGATGGGCCTGCACGGTCGACGGGGATATCTCGGGCCAGCCGCTGTACGTGGCGAACTTGAGCATCGGCGGCGCTAAACACAACGTGGTGTTCGTGGTCACGCAGAATGACTCGGTCTATGCCTTCGATGCGGACAATTCCGGTTGCGTCACGTACTGGCAAGAAAGCTTGTTGAGCACCGGCGCTACGCCCATTGCTTACACGGATCTCGGCGGCTGCAACGATTCCACCCAGTCCGGCATTACCGGCACGCCGGTCATCGATCCGGCCACCGGGACTCTGTACCTCGTCGCTCAAACCAAGGAGAGCGGCAACTTCTTTCAACGACTGCACGCGCTGAATATTCAAACCGGTGCCGAAGTGACCGGCTCGCCGGTGACCATACCTCCGGCAATTCCCGGAAGCGGCACCGCCTTCAATGCCTTGTGGGAGAGCCAGCGTCCGGGCCTCGCGCTGTATGGCGGCGGCGTGTTCGTCGGTTGGGCTTCACACTGCGACATTCAGCCTTACTGGGGTCTGATGATGCGCTTCAGCACCAGCACGTTGAGCCAAACCGCGGTATTCAATGTGGCGCCCAGCGGATCCGAAGGCGGTATCTGGATGTCCGCGGGCGCGCCGGCGGTGGACGCGGGCGGTAACATGTTCTTGAGCACCGGCAATGGCAGTTTCGATGGCAGCACAGTACCGGGGACCACCAACACCACCAATTACTCCATGAGCTTCTTGAACTTCAATCCGGCGACGCTGACGGTGCAGGATTTCTACACGCCCTCGTTGGAGGCGCAGTGGAATGCGAAGGATGAGGACATTGCATCCGCGGGCGTCGTCGTGCTGCCCGATGGATTGGGGCCGACCGGGCATTCGAATCTGTTGGTGGGGGCGGACAAGCAGTCCCACATCTGGCTCATCGATCGGCGAGCGATGAGCGGCTTCAACATGGCGGGCGAGGATACGGTGCAATACCTGACGCTGCCGGGCGCTACGACGTGCAATGGCAATTGCATGTTGAGTACGCCGGCGTACTACAACGGGACGGTGTACGTTGCGCCGGCCGCCAGTCCTCTCATGGCGCTGCCCTTGACGGCGGGGCTGTTCGGCGCCACCGCGCAAGACATCGCCGTAGCTTCGACCTTGAGTCCGGATACGATCCGCTACCCAGGGGCCACGCCCGCCATCTCGGCATCGCCCAGCGGCAATGCCATCGTTTGGGCGCTGGATAACAACAACTTTGCCAACAAGGGCAACACCGGAACATCTCAACCAGGTCCGGCGCTGCTGTACGCCTATGACGCTGCGAATCTGACCCACCGACTGTACAGCAGTACCACGCTGCCGGCCGACGCTGGCGGCAACGCGGTCAAATTCACCGTGCCGGTGATCGCCAATGGGCATGTCTACATCGGCGGCGGGGGCCAACTGACGGTGTACGGGCTTGCGCCTTAATCACCGGTTCCGCGAATATGTAACATAGGAAGTGTTCGCCGGTTCACGGGGGCAACGCCCGCAAGTGGCTATGATCCGCGTTCGAATGGCGCCGAGAAGGGTGTTGCGCGGATGGTTGATGTCGTCGAGAAAAGCTCCGTCGTCGATGACGAGGAAAGACGGACGGGGCGGACAACCACCGGGCGGGTGAGCGTCGTGGCGGCCGTGGCCGTACTCATGGCGATTTTGATTCCGCCGGCCCTGCTCCGGCCCGGAACCCAGGGACAGCTGCCCTTTGAGGACAAGTTGCTGGCGGACTTGAATGCGGCCAGCCCCGACTATGTGTTCATCGGCAATTCCATGCTCACCAGCCGAATCGACACCGATGTGCTGGCCGGCAAGCTGGGTGAGCGCTGCTGTTATCTGCTGGCCACCGGCGGGGTGGAGAGTGCTTGGATGCACCAGGCGCTGAAGAATCTGGCGCTGGCCGCGAGCCATCGGCCGAAGAAAATATTCATCTTCTTTCGCGATGCCTTCCTGACGCAGCCCACCTATCGTGCGACCGACCGGTACTGGTGGCGAATCGAGCGCTTGTCGCATGTCGATGAACCCGAGTTGAACCGCGCTATGTCCGTTAGCCGGACCTGGCAGGAGAAGCTGGAATACACGCTGGGGGACATCTATCCCATTCAAAAATATCGCGACCGCGCCAGCCAGACGATTTCATGGGTGGCCAGCGAGGCGGTGACGCCGGGCCGGGTGCGATTCGGCGGGGCTGCGGGAACCAAGTACGACAGCCTGTTCGATCTCGACAAGCTGCGCAGCACCGATCAGGACGACACGGCCTTCGAGGAGGAGGGCGATGCGGACTACGATTTCGACGCGCGCATCGGCAATTCGTTGTTGCCGTCGATGATTCACCTGGCGCACGAGGCCGGTGTTCCATTGGTATTCGTGCGGGTGCAACGGCGGCCTTCGCGCACCGGTCCTCCGGCGCAAAGCCAGGCGCTGCAAGACTACATGATCAAGCTGCAGGCCTATTTCGCGCAGCAGGGCGTGCAATTCTACGACTTCAACGGCGATCCTGAATTGACGCTCGATCGCTACTTGGATGGCGATCACATCCGCCCATCCTGGAAACAGCAATCCACCGAGCTTTTCATGAAGCGGCTCGAGAAGATGTTCCCATGATCTTCCAGAGCCTGGATTTCCTGGTGTTTCTGGTGTTGGTGGTCGGACTGCACTGGCTGCTGCCGTCGCGCTTTCGCAGCGTGTTTCTGCTGGCGGCCAGCTATGTCTTCTACGGTTACATCCATCCCTGGTTCCTGTTCCTGCTGTGGTTCGTGACCATTGCCGTGTACCTGTGCGCACTCGGCATCGAGCGCTACCCTACGCATCGGCGCGCGTTCTTGATCGCCGGTTTGAGTGCCTGTCTCGGCATGCTCGGTGTCTTCAAGTACTTTCATTTCTTCCTGGATAACATCGTGCTGGCGATGCGCTCGCTGGGAATTGATGTGTCGGGCCCGACGATTCAGATCGTGCTGCCGGTCGGCATTTCATTCTTCGCGTTCCAGGGCATGAGCTATGTGATCGATGTGTATCGCGGCGTGGTCCGCGCGCGCACCGATTTCATCAGCATCGCCCTGTTCAAGGCGTTCTTTCCGCAGCTGGTCGCCGGTCCCATTGAACGCGCCACTCACCTGCTGCCGCAGCTCGAAGCCAGACGCACCTTGCGCATGGACTTGATGGTCGAAGGGCTGCTGCTGATGATCTGGGGATTCTTCAAGAAACTGGTCATCGCCGACAACGTTTCGATCATCGCCAACAAGGTGTTCCTGCTCGAGCATCCGAGTTTTCCGCTGCTGTGGGCGGGAGTGCTGGCATTTTGCGTGCAGATCTTCGCCGATTTTTCCGCTTACACCGACATTGCGCGCGGCAGCGCGAAGATGCTCGGCATCAATATGATCGAGAATTTCAGGCATCCATACGCCTCGACCTCGCCTGCGGACTTCTGGCGCCGCTGGCACATCTCGCTGTCAACCTGGCTGCGCGACTATGTGTACATACCCTTGGGCGGAAATCGAGGCGGAAAATTGCTGGAGGCCCGCAATGTCATGATCACTTTTTTGCTGAGCGGTTTGTGGCATGGAGCGAGTTGGAACTATGTGCTCTGGGGCGGCTACTGGGGCTGCTTGATCGTCGGCTCGCGCCATCTGGGCAACCTCATGCCGGAACGGGTGTGGACTTGGCGCGGCGTCGTGCCTTTGCAGATCCTGTTGATGTTCGCGCTGACCAACATCGGCTGGCTGTTGTTCAGAGAAACCAATTTCCATTACCTGATGATGGAATTGTCGTTGAATCCGCGCGACGCCGTGGCCGCCGACTGGGAAGGCGCCGCGTACTTCGTGTCGCTGGTCGCCATTTATTCGCTGCCGCTGGTGGCGCATTTTATTCTCGATCGGAATGCGAACTCCGCGACGCAGCCGGCGGCTCCGGGCATTGCGCTGAAGTGGCGCACCGTGACCGCGAGCGCGTTGTTTCTCGCGATTCTGGTGCTGCGCACCGCCAATTCCGGCGACTTCATTTATTTTAAATTTTGAGCGAAAAATTTTTGCTGCGCAATTTTCAGCCCACGCGCATTTCCACTAAAACGCGCTAATTTCCTGCATTTTTGTTCATTTCGTCTGCGCGCAGACTCCCGCCTGTCGTTCTGTGACGACATCTTGCTGATCTGAGGCGTCGGAGTTTTACTACGTGTGAAGAGCAAACCCGCCGCGAGACGGGGGCGCAAAGCTTCCGGTCTGCAGCAGCAGATAGCGGAGTTGCCGGCGGCGTGTGCCGCTCGTAATCGCCGTGTATTGCCTGCCGCTTGCACTCCTTAGATGAATTCTCCAATTCAGGGAATGGTGGCCATGGCATCAACGACGAAACTTTTCATTGCGGTATTTTTTGTGACGTGCGTCACATTGAATCTGAGCGCTTGCGACTCCGACGGCATAAGCTCGACCAGCGCAGCGAGTTCTACCAGCGGCACAGGCACGGCACCGACCGGCAGGGGAAGCACAAGATCGTGGCCGGATTGGTCTA
>CAZZWM010000036.1:0-29187 GCA_964657945.1 uncultured Steroidobacteraceae bacterium | reverse complement strand
CAAGGTCAAAC
This sequence comes from uncultured Steroidobacteraceae bacterium, assembly GCA_964657945.1. Taxonomy (GTDB): domain Bacteria; phylum Pseudomonadota; class Gammaproteobacteria; order Steroidobacterales; family Steroidobacteraceae; genus Bog-1198. The sequence continues at coordinate 29,176 of CAZZWM010000036.1, read as the reverse complement.
CCAAATCCAAGGTCAAACCCAGGCGGCGGGCCACGCCCAAGCGCAAGGTCGCGAAAAAAGGCAGCCGATCGCCCGCGCGGCGCAAGAAGTAGCCAGACGGGCGGTGGGTGCGGCTTCGCCGCCGTCGTATAAGCAGGCCTCGCAGAGCGAATTGATAAGGCCGGAACGCTCAAGCTCAGCTACAATGGCCGGGCCGAAATCGGCGATTTGACACGCCCCGCCACGAGCGTCGGCGCTCCGTGGCCATGGTGGCCGCCATCCCAACGTGATTGATCAATAATGCTCGCCACTTCAAATGTCGCCGTTCAGTTCGGTGCCAAACCCCTGTTCGAACAGGTTACCGTCAAGTTTTCCGACGGCAACCGCTACGGGCTGATCGGCGCCAACGGTTCAGGCAAGTCCACCTTGATGAAGGTTCTAGGCGGCGACCTGGAACCGAGCGCCGGGGACGTCATGCTTCAGACCGGCATGCGCCTGGGTAAGCTCAACCAGAACCAGTTCGGCTACGAGGACGAGCGCGTTCTCGATGTGGTGATGCGCGGTCACAATGAATTGTGGCAGGCAATGAAGGAGCGCGACCGGATCTATGCGGATCCGAATGCCACCGACGAGGACTACATGAAAGCGGCCGAGCTGGAGGGCGTATTCGCCGAGTATGGGGGATACGACGCCGAAGCCAGGGCCGGCAGCATATTGACCGACGCCGGCATTTCCGAAGCGCGCCACAATGGTCCTATGCGCGAGGTGCCGCCGGGCTTGAAGCTGCGCGTGCTGTTGGCTCAGGCACTGTTCTCCAGTCCCGATGTGCTGCTGCTCGATGAGCCGACCAACAATCTGGACATCAATTCGATCCGCTGGTTGGAAGGCGCGCTCAACAATTACAACGCCACCATGATCATCATCAGCCATGATCGCCACTTCTTGAACCAGGTTTGCACCCACGTAGCCGACCTGGACTTCCAGCAGTTGAAGATCTATCCCGGCAACTACGACGACTTCATGCTCGCGTCCGTCCAGGCTCGCGAGCGCGTCGAGGCGGCCAACGCGAAGGCCAAGGACAGGATCTCCGACTTGCAGGAGTTCGTGCGCCGCTTCTCCGCGAATGCATCCAAGGCACGGCAGGCCACGTCGCGCAAGAAACAACTGGAGAAGATCAAGATCGAGGAAATCCGGCCGTCATCGCGCCAGAATCCATACATCCGATTCGAGCAGGGGAAGAAGCTGTACCGCAATGCGGTGAGCGTGGAAAAACTCAGCTTCACCTATCCCGGCGCTGAAGAGCCGGTGCTGGAGAACATCAGCTTCAGCGTCGAGGCTGGGGAGCGCATTGCCATCATCGGACCGAATGGCGCCGGAAAGACCACGCTGATGCGTTTACTGGCCGGCGAGTTGCGTCCGACCGGCGGACGCATCACCTGGGTCGAGAACGCGCAGCCTGGTTACATGCCGCAGGATCCGCAGGCGGAATTCGAGGACAAGATCGATTTGTTTGCCTGGATGTCCCAATACACCGGCAAGGCGGACGATGACCAGATCGTGCGCGCCACCCTGGGCCGGCTGCTGTTCTCCGGAGAAGAGACCAAGAAGTCGGTGAAGGTGTTGTCCGGCGGCGAGAAGGGCCGCATGATCTACGGCAAGCTGATATTGACGAAACCCAATGTCTTGCTGATGGACGAGCCTACGAACCACATGGACATGGAGACCATCGAGTCATTGCAGATTGGCCTGGAGCATTACGCGGGTACGCTGGTCTTCGTTTCGCACGACCGCGAATTCGTCGGCGGCCTGGCAACGCGCATCATCGAATTGCGTCCTGGAAAGGACATCGTGGACTTCAAGGGAAGCTACGATGAGTACCTGAAGATGCAGGGGATCGACGCGTAAGGGCAGGATGGTACCGGCAGCGGGACATTGTTAGGATTGCGGCATGTATAAAAAGATCCTGCTCGTCTTGACCGGCTGCCTGGTCACCTTGCTGGCGGCGGCCGCCAACAACACGACATCCGCATCTCCGGCAGTTGCCAACGCCCTGAACCGTATCGCCGACCAGGGATTCAATCACAGCGAAGTGCCGCAGACCGCGGAATATCTGGCCGATCAGATCGGCGGTCGCCTGACCAACTCTCCCGCCATGCGAAAAGCCGAACGCTGGACTCAGTCCAAGTTCACGGACTGGGGTTTGAAGAATGTCCACACGGAAGCCTTCGATTTCGGCCGCGGCTGGTGGATCGAATCGGCCCACATGCGATTGGTCTCACCGCGTCCGCTCGAATTGCGCTCCATCCCGATTGCCTGGACGCCTGCGACCAACGGTGCGGTGAACGCGCCGATTTTCGTGGCACCCATGATCAGTGAACGCGACTTCGCCGATTACAAAGGCAAGCTCAGCGGAAAAATCGTATTGGTGACATGGCCCGGGCCGCAGAAGGACGACGGCGACGCACCTTTCCAGCGGTTGACGGATGCCGAGGTCGGCAAGCTGGACAAGTACCAGCAGCCCACCTTCGATCCGAACGCCATCAAGAAGCGGATCGAGCGGTTCAAATTTCGGATCGACATGGATGCGTTCCTGGCGCAGGAGGGCGCTCTTGCCTGGGTGCAAATGTCTCGAACCGATGGCCGATTGGTGCACGGCGAAGGCTCCGGCTACCAGGTCGGCAAGACGCCCAAACTTCCGGGTGTGGAATTGGCGGCGGAGGATTATCGCAAGCTGGCCCGGCTGGCGAAGGTCGGAGAAGTGCGGGTGGAGCTGGACAGCAAGGTGCACTACGAAGACGGGGATCATAATGCCTACAACGTTTTCGCGGAGATTCCCGGCACCGATCCAAAGGCAGGCTACGTGATGGCCGGCGCCCATCTGGACAGCTGGGTGGCCGGGGACGGAGCTGCCGATAATGGCGCGGGCAGCGTCATGATCATGGAAGCCGCCCGCATTCTCGCGACGCTGAAAGTGCAGCCTAAACGCACCATCCGTTTTGCCCTGTGGGCCGGAGAAGAACAGGGATTGCTGGGTTCGGCCGCTTACGTCGCGAAGCATCTTGCCACCCGGCCTCCGTTGGCCGACCCCGAGATGGGCGATCTGCCGCCGTTCTTCGCAATGGATTCCTATCCGATCACGACACTGCCCGAATTTTCGGAGATGGCCGGCTATTTCAACATCGACAATGGTTCCGGAAAATTGCGCGGCATCTACACCGAAGGCAACTTCGCCGTCGTGCCGATCTTGCGTGAATGGCTGGCCCCGTTTGCCAGCATGGGGGCCGCCAGTGTGGTGGCTGAGCCCACCGGCGGCACCGATCATGTGTTCATGAGCCGCCTTGGTCTGCCGGCATTCCAATTCATTCAGGATCCGCTGGACTATGAAACGCGGGTGCATCACACCGACCTGGACACCTACGACCATCTGAGGATCCAGGATATGCGTCAGGCTTCGGTGATCCTCGCCAGCGTGCTGGCGGCAGCGGCGAACAGCGACAAGCCGTTGCCTCACAAGGCGCTGCCGACGCAACCGGCGGCCACGGATCCGTTCGACTACCCGGACCCTGCAAAGAAATAAGCCCGCAAACTAGGCTTGCTTGAGCCGACCGCGCTTGAAATCGGCGATGATTTCCCGCGCGGCGTTGTGTCCCGGCGCTCCGGTGACCCCTCCGCCGGGATGGGTTCCGGAACCGCACATATACAATCCCTGCAACGGGCCGCGGTAATCGCCGTGTCCCAACATGGGCCGCGCCGAAAACAGCTGATCCAGGCTCAGAGCGCCGTGAAAGATGTCTCCGCCGACAAGTCCGAAAGTGCGTTCCAAATCCAGCGGACTCATTATCTGGCGACCCAGTACGGACGCCTTGAAGTTCGGCGCATGGGAATTCACCAGATCGATCATGACATCGGCCACTTCCTCGCGATGCGAATCCCAGGAGGCATTGTTCGGCAACACGGGAGCGACATGCTGGCAGAACAGACTTGCGACATGCTGTCCCGCGGGCGCCAGGGTGTCGTCCAGCGTCGACGGAATCAGCATCTCGATGATGGGCCGCTTCGACCAGCCGCCGCTCTTGGCGTCCAAGTAGGCTTGGTCCATGTAGGCCAGACTCGGGCCCATTATGATGCCGGCGGTGTGGTGTTCGGCCGGCATCTTGCCGGGCAATGACTTGAAATCGGGCAGCTCTGACAAGGCGACGTTCATGCGAAAAGTTCCGGAACCGCAACGCCACTGTTGTATGCGCTCGCTGAAATCCCGAGGCAGCAGCGACGCATCGATGAGCGAGCCGTACAGCAGTTTCGGATTGAGATTCGAGACCACGCAGCGCGCGCGGATGGCCTCGCCCCGCTCCGTGAGCGCGCCCACGGCACGGCCATTTTCGATCAGCACTTCGCGCACCGGGCTGGCCACGCGCACTTCCACGCCACGCGCTGCCGCTGAGCGCGCCATCGCCTGAGTGATGGCTCCCATGCCGCCGATCGCGTGGCCCCAAACCCCCTTCTTGCCGTTTACTTCGCCAAACACGTGATGCAGCAGCACATAGGCGGAACCGGCTGCATAGGGACTCGCGTAGTTGCCGACGATGCCATCGAAACCGTAGGCTGCCTTGATGGGCGCGCTCTCGAACCAACCGTCGAGATAGTCGCCGGCGGATTTCACGAAAAGCCCGAGCAGCTCGCGCCGCATCGGCAGGTCGAGCTTGCTGAGGCGTTTGCCCAGCCGTGCGCTGCGCAGCAACTCCGGCAACGCTTCGAGCCAGCCGCCGGCCGAGACATTGGGCGGCGTTTCGAGCACCATGTCGCGCAATACGTCGGCTATCACATCGAGCCGTTCGGCGTAGCCTGCAAGACGCTGTGCATCGCGGGCCGAGTATTTCGCCACCTCATTCGCAGTCCTGCCCGCACCGATTTTCAGATGGTTCTCATCGTCCAAGGGCAGGAAGTTCGCCAGCCGGCGTTCCACCACGCGCAGTCCGTGGCCCGGCAGATCCAAGTCGCGAATGACCTTGGGATTGAGGAGCGAGACGGTGTACGAAGCCACGGAATTGCGGAAGCCGGGATGAAATTCCTCGGTCACCGCGGCGCCGCCCACCACGGTGCGCCGCTCCAGCACCGTGACTTTCAAGCCGGCCGCGGCCAGATAGGCAGCGCACACCAGGCCGTTGTGGCCGCCGCCGATGATCAGAACATCGCGGGTTTGCGCCTCAGCCATGAAACCAACCGGGCGCCGGCGCCGTCTCGAGGCAGCTTTCGGGAATCAACTCGCGCATGCGGCGCGAAAAGCTGCGGAGCGATACTTCGCCGCTGCCAAGAGGGCCCGGCGTGTAGCTGCGCGATCCCATGCCGGCCTGAACACGCTCGATCAGCGCCTTGTCCTCCGCGCTGACCCTTCGATTGATGCGCCAGTTGAGGTATCGGGAGACGCGCATTTCGCGGCGCGTGTCCGGAAGCGCGTAGGCGATTTCCCGGACCAAGGTCTCGGTCGGCGAAACCGGAATCATCTGCATGAAATCGACTTGATCCGGGTAGATGTCGAACGCTACGTTGGGCCACAACTTGAAGTAGGTCCATAGCCGTTGGCGTTCGTCGGGCAGGTGGGCTGAATGCGGCAAGAGAGCCTGATAAAGCCTTTCCGACAACGCCGAGGAGGGCGTGTCGCGCATGTAGCCCCACATCTTGTCGACCCAGGTCTGCGCTTCGACCCCGTAACTATGCCCAAACAGGCGGGACAAGCCTGGATGCGCGACCGTTATGTGCATCGCATCCGAATAGTTGTCCGTCACATTTTTCCAGTTCACCTTGCGGACGCGCAGCGTGACCCGGCCCAGCGGCTGCAATTCCTCGAGCCGGTAATGAGCCAGTTCGGATTCATAGGGCGCCAGCATTTCTGCAACGCTGGGCAATCCGGCCTGCAGGCGCATGAACACGAAGCCCTGAAACACCTCGGTATCGACCGGTTTCAAGCCATACTGATCGAGCGAGAAATCCGCGAACTCCTGGCGGTTGGGGAGGGTGACTAGGCGGCCATTGAAGTCGTAGGCCCAAGCGTGGTACGGACATACCAAACGGCCCGCGCAGTGACCCGACGACCCATCGACCAAGCGCGCGGCCCGGTGCCTGCAGACGTTGAAGTAACCGTTGATTGCCCGGTCCGCCGCCCGCACCACCACGATCGATTCCCCCATGAAATCGAGGGTGTGATAGTCGCCCGTTCGGGGTATGTCGTTGACATGGCAGACGATTTGCCAAGCGCCGGCGAACACCCGTTGCCGCTCCGCCCGCAGATAATCGAGGTCGTGATAGATCCAGCCTGGCAGGCTGATGGCATCCAAGCCCGCTGACGCGGGCGATGGATGTCCAGGCGGCTCCCGCTTCGCGTCCATGGGCTGCTCCAATCTTGTTGAACGATTGTATAACAACAGCTGCGGTGCTGCCATGAAAGGCCGCGTCAGGTCCTGCGGCGTTTTACCCTGCGATGCATGCGGGGAAATGCGCCGGCGCACAGCGCGTCGACCCAGTCTTCGCAGATGGCGATGGCCTCGCGTGGCTTGAAAGTGTCCGCGCTGAGGCTCAATTCCACCCACAGGCCGTCCAGCACCGCGCACAGCGCAATGGCTGCCGGCCGCAGCTTCAGCGGCGGCGCCGCCGCCGATGCAACCAACTGGCCCAGCAGCGTTTCGAGGATGGAGCGATATTGGCCATAGGTCCGAGCATGCACGGCGCGGATCGCGGCCGAATGAGCCACCATGCTCCAGAACACCACCCATACGCTGAACAACTGCGGGTCGAGCAACTCGGGCGCAAATGAAGCGCGAAAGAAAGCACTGATCCTTTGGCGCGGCGCAACAGCGGTGTTTTCCGCCTCGGCACGCAATGCCTCGTTGAGCGATCGCGCCAAGGTTTCGTAAGCCTCGGCGATCAAGCCGGCACTGCTTGGAAAGTGATGGTTGATCAGGCCGATGGAGACCCCTGCGGCGGCGCTGATACGCCGCACAGAGACGCCATCGTGGCCATGCATTTTCAAACACTGCAGCGTGGCCTCGATCAGCGCTTCCCGTCGCACCTGCGGCGCCGCACGCCGGAACTTCGGCGCATTCTTCCGCCGCTTCGCCATTTATGCAGCGCGATAGGCCCGGTAGTCCAATCCCAATGCCGCGGCCACCGCTTCGTGAGTCAGTTGACCGGCATGCACGTTCAATCCGCGTGCCAGGCCCGAGTCCCTGGAAATGGCGGCATTCCATCCGATGTCGGCAAGCGACTTGACATAGGGAAGCGTCGCGTTGGTCAGGGCGAAAGTCGAGGTTCTCGGAACCGCGCCCGGCATGTTGGTCACGCAGTAGTGAATCACGCCGTCCAACATGTATGTGGGTTCGGCATGCGTCGTGGGACGGCTGGTTTCGAAGCAGCCGCCCTGATCGATCGCAATGTCCACCAGCACGGCACCGGGTTTCATGGTCTTGACCATGGCACGCGTCACCAGCTTGGGCGCCGCAGCGCCGGCAATCAGCACGGCTCCGATGACCAGGTCCGCCTCGCGCACCAATTCCTCGATGGCATGCGCGGTGGAATACACGGTCTTCAACTGATTGCCAAAGATTGCCGACAGCTCGCGAAGGCGCTTGACCGAACGCTCGACCACGGTCACATCGGCACGCAGCCCCACCGCCATTTCAACGGCATGCGTACCTGAAACACCGCCGCCCAGCACCACGACCTTGGCGGGTGCCACCCCAGGCACGCCGCCGAGCAACACGCCGAAGCCGCCATTGGCCTTTTGCAAACAGTTCGCGCCCACCTGCACCGACATGCGACCCGCCACTTCGCTCATGGGCGTCAGCAACGGCAAAGAGCCATCGGGCGCCGTAACCGTCTCGTAGGCGATGGCCGTGGATCCGGAGGCCAACAAGGCTTGTGCCTGTTCGCGATCGGCGGCCAAGTGCAGGTAGGTAAACAGCGTCTGCCCCTTGCGAAGCTGCTGACATTCGGTCAGCTGCGGCTCTTTGACTTTGACGATGAGCTCGCAGCTGCCGAATATATCTTCAGCCGTTTGCGCGATTGCGGCACCAGCGGAACTGTAAGTCGAATCGTCGAAACCAATGCCCGCACCCGCGCCGCTTTGCACCAACACGCTGTGCCCCGCATCGACCAGCTCGCGCACTCCCGCCGGGACCAAACCCACCCGATATTCGTGAATTTTTACTTCCTTTGGCACGCCAATTTTCATAATCCGCTCCGGACCGCTGTCGGGGATGGCAAGGTTACGCACCCCGAGGCTCGGAAACAATCGGGATGCGGAACTGTCACGAAGAGGCGCGGCACTTCAAGTCTTCGGCTTCAGCACCAAGGTGAAGTTGACCTTGACCAGATCGGCAACCCATTCGGTGCTCTTCCAGTCGCCTTGGCCCACGCCGAAATCGAGCCGCTTCAGCTTCGCGGTACCGTCGAGCTTTGCGCCCGTGCCGGCGGCCACGAATTGAAAATCGATGGGAACGTCCTTGGTGACGCCATGCATGGTGAGCGAGCCTACAGCGGCATAGCCCAGCGCGGTTTTAGTGATGCTCTTGGTCACGTAGTGAGCCGTCGGGAAGTGGGTGACGTCGAATACGTCCGCTCCGTGAATGGTCTTGTCCCGGTCCTTGTCCTGGGAGTCGACCGAATTCATGTCTATCAGTACGTCAATGTGCGAGTCCCCCAAAGCATCCGGCGCAAAATCCACGGACGCGGTGAACTTGTGGAACACTCCTTTGAAGTCGGCGCCGGCCTGAACGCCGACGAATTCGAGTTTGCTGGCCGGGTCCGCGGTGAAACCGGGCGGAGCCGCATGCGCGGCTGCCGCTGCAAACAACAGAGTGCCGACGATGGTCGCCTTTGATTCTCGTTTCATGATCGTTTCTCCGATTTCTTGAATGGCAGCATGCGCACCAACACATCGTCCTTGTTCCAAAAGTGATGTTTCAGTGCCGCAAGAATGTGAAGCGTGGCGAGCGCGAGCAGCGCCCAGCTCAGGCTCTCATGCGTGGACCGCAGCACGTCGAAGTTGTCTTCGTTCTTGGCGATCAGATTCGGCCAGGTGAACAGGCCGAACCAACTTACCGAATAATTCTTTGCCGACGACATGAGCCAGCCGGTCAGCGGCATGGCGAACAGCAAAACATAGAATGCGACGTGGGTGAACTTCGCCAGCAGTCTCTCGAGTTTGGACATTCCATCGGGCAGCTCGGGCGGCCGGTTGAACCAGCGCCATATCAGGCGCAGCACCGCCAGCATCAGGACGGTCATGCCGAAGCTCTTGTGCCGCGCCAGCAGTCCCAACTTATGCGCGCCAAGAGGCAAATCGTCCGCCATCCAGGCCAGCGTGAATTGAGTGACGATCAGCGCAGCGATGATCCAGTGAAAGGTCTGCGCGACCGCACTGTAGCGGCTTGGCGTACTGACATTTGGCATCGGGACCCTCCTGGAGCAGACTTGTGCGTAGTCTACCAAGTCAGCGAGGATAACCTGTTGTCGAAACGCGTCTGCGTGGTGGCCTTGGCGCTGCTGTCGGCTTCTTGCGGCACCACGCCCTCACATGGTCCAGCGGCTTCCAACCCGGCGAGCCTCGAATCGCTGCCGGCCCCCGGAACGTACCGCGTCGACCCCGATCGATCCCAACTGCGCGTCATGGTATTTCGCGGCGGTTCGCTGGCGCACCTCGGGCACAACCATGTCTTGGACAATCGCGCGCTTTCGGGGGTCGTGCTGGTGGGCGATACCCTCCAAGCATCGTCATTCGAGTTCAGCGCGCCCGTCGATAAGTTCGTCGTCGATGATGCGCAGGCGCGGCGCGAGGAGGGAGCGGAGTTTCCCGGCGAAGTTCCCGAAGACGCGAAAGCCGGCACTCTGCGCAACATGCTCAGTGCGTCACAGCTCAACGGCGCGCAGTTCCCGACGCTCAAAGTGGAGAGCGTCGCCATCGACACTGTGCGAGGCGCGCCTACGGTGACATTGAAAGTCACCGTCGCCGGGCATGACTCGATCCTCAGCGTGCCCTTTTCCCTGAAGGGCGACTCAGGCCGTTTGACGGCGACCGGCCGGTTTGAATTGCGGCAGAGCGCGGTGGGCATCAGCCCCTATAGCTTGATGGGCGGAGCCTTGCAGGTGCTGGACGCGATGCAGGTAAAGATCACGATCATTGCGGAGCCGTGATCAGCAACCGCGTGCCTTCAGGCGCGGCCAGCATGGCTGCGGGAACCGCACGCAATGCCGGCGGCAGTTCGCCGACGGTCGAAATGCCCCTTTCGGCGAGATGCGCGATGGTTCCCCCGACATCGTCAACCTCGAAACGCAGACAGGCGCGGCGCAAGCCGGCTGGATCATAAAGGCCGACACCGATGGTGTCGCTGGTGCAGGAGATGTGGGGCAGGCGGTCTTCAGGCTCATCGATGCCGACGAAGCCGAATCTCTCCCACAGCGAATTGGCCATCGCGCGATCCGCGGTGGGAAGCGCGACCTCCAGGAAATAGCCGCATCGCGAGGTGTCGTTTTCGGCGCGCTTACTGGGTGAAAACGTGCGCGCTTCGACCAGTTTGATCAGATCTCCGGACGCATCGAACCAACCAACCTCGTTGAACACATCGTTGCCGAGATGGCGGAATTCGAACTCGATCCCCATCTTTTCGAACTCCCCCAGATGCTTCATCAACCCGGGTTTGACGAAGGTCAGCGCCGGCGCCGGCATGGCTGCCTGATGCAGGCCTATGCAAATGCGGCCGTCGGTCACCACGGCATACGGGTGCGCGTAGGTCTCGCCGACCTCCGCCTGAGAAAATCCCAAACGCGAGTAGAAATCCAACGAAGCCTGGATGTCCGGCGCCGCGACGGAGTACTCGAGGAACCGTCCTAGCACAATGACATCAGCTGATTCCGCCCACACAGACATATTTGATCTCTGTGTAGTCCAAAATCCCGTACTTCGAGCCTTCGCGGCCGACACCCGACTCCTTGACGCCGCCGAAGGGCGCAACCTCGGTGGAGATGATGCCGGTATTGAGTCCCACGATGCCGTACTCGATCGCCTCGGATACCCGCCAACTGCGTGCCAGATCGCGCGTGTAAACGTAGGCGGCCAGGCCGAATTCGGTATCGTTGGCGAGCGCGATGGCTTGCGCTTCCGTTTCGAATTTGAACAGGGGTGCGACGGGTCCGAAGGTTTCTTCGCGTGCCATCAACATCGACGGCGTGACGCCGGTCAGGATGGTCGGCTGGAAGAAGGTGCCCCCCAATTCGTGCCTGCTACCGCCCAGGATTATCTCGGCGCCGTTCGCAACGGCGTCTGCAATATGTTCTTCCACCTTGGCCACCGCTTTGGCGTCGATCAACGGCCCCTGGTCGGTCACTCCCAGGAGTCCGTCGCCAACCCGCAGTTTGCCGACCGCTGCCTTGAGCATGGTCGCGAATCGATCATGAACGCCGGCCTGCACCAGCAAGCGGTTTGCGCAGACACAGGTTTGACCCGTGTTGCGATACTTGCTGGCGATGGCACCCGACACGGCTGCGTCCAAATCGGCGTCGTCGAACACAATGAAGGGCGCGTTACCGCCAAGTTCCAACGACAACTTCTTCACGGTTCCCGCGCATTGCGCCATCAGTTTCTTGCCGATTTCGGTGGATCCGGTGAATGTCAGCTTGCGTACCGCCGGGTTCGAGGTCATCTCGCCGCCGATCGCGGCGGCTGACCCGGTTAGAACATTGAAGACCCCGGGTGGTATGCCGGCCCGCCGGCTCAACTCCGCCAGTGCCAAGGCAGTCAGGGGCGTTTGCGTTGCCGGCTTGAGCACCATCGTACAGCCCGCTGCCAGTGCCGGGCCCGCCTTGCGGGTGATCATGGCGGCCGGGAAATTCCAGGGCGTTATGGCTGCGACGACTCCGACGGGTTGTCGTAGGACCAGGATGCGCTTGTCCGCCTGATGACCGGGGATGATATCGCCGTACAGACGTTTGGCCTCTTCCGCGAACCATTCGATAAACGAAGCTGCGTAAGCGATTTCACCCTGCGATTCCGCGAAAGGCTTGCCTTGTTCCGCAGTCATCAGAGTCGCCAGATCGGCCTGATTTTCCAGCATCAAGTCGAACCACCGCTGCAGCAGCTGGGCCCGGTCCTTCGCCGTGCGCGATCTCCATGCAGGCAATGCAATCGATGCTGCCGCGATGGCGCGGCGCGTCTCGGCGGCGCCGGCATTGGGCACCGTGGCAAGCATTGCGCCGCTGGCGGGATTTTTTACGTCGATGGTGCCGCCGCCCTCGGCCGCGCACCAGGATCCGTCGACGAAACACAGCTGCTTCAGCAGCGACGAGTCTTTCAGCTGCATGAAATGCGTCATCCTACGTGCTTGTGAAAGAATTCCAGACTGCGCTGCAGGGCCAGTTTGGCGCTCCCGGGTTCGTAGCTCGCCCGATCGGTGCAGTTGAAGCCGTGATCCGCGGGGTAGATGTTGAAGATGCCTGCGGGCACAGCCGCCCGAATCTCATCCACCGCCGCCTTCGGTATATGGGCATCTTTTTCGCCGAAGTGAAACATGATCGGACAGCGCGGCTGCTCGGCCGTGTGCTTGTTGATGCCGCCGCCGTAGTAGGCGACCGTGGCTGCCACATCGAGTCGCGCCGACACCAGATACGCCATGGTTCCACCCCAGCAGTAGCCGACCACGCCGACTTTGCCGGCGGATTTCACACGGTCGACTGCGGCCTGCAGGTCCAGCATGACGTTGTCATTTTTCAGGCGCTGTACATAGCTGAAACCCTGTGACATTTCGGTATATGGCACATCGACATTGCGTTCGACGCGGTCGAACAATGCCGGTGCGACCGCCATGAAACCTGCCGCCGCGTACTGATCGGTCACCGCGCGAATATGGCGTGTGACGCCGAAAATTTCCTGGATCACCACGATTCCGCCGCGCGGCTTGGGCGGCGCATCCGCCATGTATGCATCCAAATGATGTCCATCGGCGGCGATCAACTCAACATTCTGTCCCACGTTTGTCCTCCTACCGCTCGACTATCGCGGTGACGCCCATGCCGCCGGCGGTGCAAATTGAAATCAGTCCGCGTTTGGCCTTGTTCTCATCGAGAATTTTGGCCAGCGTTGCAGCGATGCGCGTGCCGGTGGCCGCGAACGGGTGCCCGATCGCAAGGCTACCGCCTTTCACATTGAGTTTCGAGCGGTCGATGCTGCCGAGTACGGCGGGAAGACGCAGTTTGTCGCGGCAGAAGGCGGGATCTTCCCAAGCCTTCAACGTGCACAGCACCTGGCCGGCAAAGGCCTCGTGAATCTCGTAGAAATCGAAATCCTGCAGCGTCATTCTCGCATCATTCAACATTCTCGGGACAGCGTAGGCCGGCGCCATCAACAGGCCTTCCTTCTTTTCGATGTAATCGACCGCGGCAACTTTGGCGTAACTCAGGTACGCGAGCACCGGAAGGTTGCGCTCGCGGGCCCAAGCCTCGGATGCCAGCAGCAGTGCCGAAGCACCGTCCGTCATGGGTGTGGAGTTGCCGGCGGTCAACGTTCCCGAGCCCGAGAAATCGAAGGACGGTTTCAGTTTGCCCAGGCGTTCGAGTGAAGTGTCGCTGCGGATATTGTTGTCCTGAGCCAATCCGAGATATTCACGCACCAGGTCCTTGTAGAAGCCGGCTGCATAGGCGGCCGCCGCCTTTTGATGGCTCTGCAGCGCCAATTGATCCTGCTCGGCACGCGTGACTCCCCAGCTCTTGACCATCAACTCGGTGCTTTCGCCCATCGACAGCCCGGTGCGGGGCTCGGCGACGCCGGGCAATACGGGCCGAAAATTTCTCGGCCGTAGTCCGAACCAGGGCTTCATTCGTTCGCCGCTGGTCTTGCCGCGGTAGCTGCGCAGCAGCAACTGCTGAAAGCTCTTGGGAAATACCACGGGTGGATCGCTGACGGTATCGACGCCTCCGGCGATGGCGCAGTCGATCTGTCCCAGAGCAATCTTGTTGCCGAGCAGGATGGCGGCTTCCAGTCCCGTTCCGCAGGCACGTTGCAAGTCCATTCCGGGGGTTTCGAACGCCAGGCCGCAGCCCAACACCGACTCGCGGGTCAGATTCCATTGGCTCGAATGCTTCATGACGGCGCCGGCGGCAACCTCGTCAATCCTCTGGCCTTGGAGACCAAAACGCTCGACCAGTCCGCGAAATGCCGCGGTCAGCATCTCTTGATTTCCCACTTCCGCGTAGGCGCCGTTGCCGCGAGCGAACGGAATACGCACACCACCGATGATCGCGACGCGTCGCGGACTTGCTCCAACCAACATATTGCTGCCTCCGAAGACGTTAAGCGGCGAATTATGAACCTACCGGCCAGCATATAATCGAGTTATGGCGGGATTTTCTCAAAGGCTGGCAATTGGAATGGCAATTTTGGCTGTCGGCGGCTGCGGCTCGGCGCAAGCTCCCCGGGGTGCGCCCGCGGCCGAAAATGCCCAGGACTTCAAAGAGCAATTGAACCATCTGGTCGATCGCTATTGGGATGAGCATATGGATCCGGCGGGGGTCATCTCTCCGCAGGTCCTCGCGGACTCGCTCGCAGTCGAACGCCGGTATCTGAGTGAACTCGGAGGGATATCGCGCCCGGCATTGGATGCTGATTCGCGCCTCACCTATGACATATTCAAGCGGCGCCGCGAAACTCTCATCGAAGGCTTCACCTACCCGGGCGAACTGATGCCCTTGACGGCTTTCGGCGCAATGTTGCAATCGCTGGAAATCTCGAGCGCCGATGCCGGGCGCTCGGCGTGGTCCGTGGCCGATTGCGAAAATTGGCTGAAGCGCGTCGATACGTATGTTTCCTGGACCCAACAGGCGACCCAGAACATGCGCGAGGGGCTGCGAAGAGGTTATGTATCGCCCCGGATCGTCATTTCCCACAGCATAGAATTGCTGCAACGGGTTGCCGACGACACTGCAAGCAATGTATTTCGAGCGCCGCTGGGAGCGGCGCCCGCCTCCATGCAACAGCGGATCGGCGCTGCCGTGGATGGTCGGTTGCTGCCCGCGAACCGCGCTTTGCTTGCATTTCTACAGCACGACTATCTGGGGCGGGGCCGCGCGAGTGTGGCGCTCACCGATTTGCCCTTGGGTGAGAGGTGGTACGCCTACGAAATGAAGCGCGCCACCGATTCGACGCTGACAGCCGATCAAATCCATGCCATCGGCGTCGCCGAAGTGGAACGATTGCGAACGCGCTTACCCCAGGTACACGAAAATTCTCCGTCGACAGCGCTCAGCACCGAAGAGTTGCTGAATGGCTATCAGGGGCTGATTCCGCAGGTCAGTGCCGCCATGTTGCCGCTGTTTGCCGAGCCGCCCGATACCCCGCTGGATGTGCGCGCCACTCAATGGTTGACGGAATCGCAGACCGGGTTGGCGTATGTCCCGGCCGGATTATCAGGCAGATCCGCCGCCATTCTCTATGTGGGCACGGGATCGCCGTCCTTGCGAATCGCGGGCTTTTTGCAGCAGGTGTTGCCCGGACATCATCTGCGCTCGGCCTTGGCGCACGCGAGACTCGATCTGCCGCGCTTCAGGCGCGCGGAAGAAGACCCCGCGTACGCAGAGGGATGGGATCTGTATGCCGTTTCACTCGGTGAGCAACTGGGCCTGTTGACGGATGATGCGTCGAAAACCGAAGCCCTGGCATTGCAATTGCGCTGCGCCGTGGGGCTGGTGGTCGATACGGGGCTGCACGCACAAGGTTGGACCGCGAAGCAGGCGCTCGACTATGAGCAAGCCCAATTGGGCATCGACGATGCGGGGGCGCAATCGCTGTTCGATTCCTATGCGGCAACGCCCGCAGATGCGCTAGCCTGTGAAATGGGCGAACTCAGAATAGCGGCACTGCGTGCCAAGGCGCAGCAGTCCATGGGCAGCCACTTTGACATCCGGGCTTTTCATGCGGAAATCTTGAAGGATGGCGCAATGCCGCTCGATATCCTGGAATCGAAGGTGAAATCGTGGATGGACGCCGCGCGATGAGCGATTTCCGCGAAATCGGCCGCCAGGCGGCTAACTCGATCGAACAGGATACGATTGCCGGAGTCTCACCATCCAGTGCGCCATTCAATCCTCATGGTTTTGATTCTGCTTGCTCCCGGCGCGCGGGCCGAGAACCTGGCACGCGATGCGACGCAGACCGGCGGAGACATCGAGGTGACCGTGGTTCTGGATGCGGCCGAACAAAGCGGCAATGCGCGCGCCACGGTTCGCATACACGCGCGACGCCAGATCGTCTGGTCTTTGATCACCAGCTGTCCGGAGTCTTTGAGCCTGGTGCCGGGTCTGGAGGTCTGTCAGGTGCTGGAGACCGCGCCCGATCACTCGTGGCAGCGCATTCGCCATGTGATGAATTATTCGTGGTACGTACCCAAGGTGTCCTACGAGATCCGCGCGTCGTACGATCAGCCCGCGCGCGTATCGATCGAGCGGGTTGCAGGCGACCTGCGCACTTTGCGGGGATCTTGGGAGCTGCAGCTCGACGGCGATTACACCATCGCGCATTATTCGGTCGAGCTGGTGCCCGGATTTTGGGTGCCGCAGTGGCTGGTGCGATCCGCCCTGCGCCGCGACCTTCCGAGAATGCTCCGGGCGCTGCGCACCCGTGCTGAGGACCTCCAATCGGCAGGTCCGTAAGCCGCCGTTCGGCGCTTGTATCCTGGCGTGCGGATTGCTGCAGGTGTTGGCCGGGTGCCAGCGCGAGGCGGACGCGCCGCCCTTGCGGGTCAAGCAGGTATTCCATCTCAACCGCTATGAAAAGGACTTCGGCTATTCGCAGGCCGTCCTGATCGACAAAACGCTGTATATTTCCGCGTCGGTGGCCGTGGACGATAACGGTCGCCTGGTGTCGCCCGGCGATATGGCAGGACAAATGCGCGCCGCGTACTCCAATATACGCCGCACCCTTGCCGCGCATGGCGCCGACTTCGAAGAAGTCGTGAAAGAAACGATATTTACGACTGATATGGACGCTTTGCTGAAGGCCTCGGATTTGCGCTTCGAATACTACGACAAGGAACGGCTGCCGACGACCTCCTGGGCGCAGGTGCAACGCCTGATCGACCCTGGTTTCCTCGTGCAGATCGAAGTCGTCGCAGAGTTGCCGTAGCTCGAGGTTCAGACAAGTGCGAAACGTGGTTGACCGGAACTTCGAGCGGCGCCTTGCGGGATTGATAAATTCCGGCGAGAAGGCCGTGCTGCGCGGCGGACGCAAGGGCGTGGAAAAGGAGTCCCTGCGCACCTTGCCGGATGGCGAAATCTCCCGGAGCCGCCACCCGCGGGACCTGGGCGCGCCCCTCACCAACGAACATATCACCACCGATTTTTCCGAGTCCTTGATCGAACTGGTAACGCCGCCTTTCGGCGAAACCTGGGAATTGTTGCAGTACCTGTGTGACATCCACCAGTTCGTCTACCGTCATCTGGATGACGAGCTGCTCTGGGCCACCAGCATGCCCTGCATCATCGACGGCGACGACAGCATTCCGCTGGCCCAGTTCGGCAGGTCCAATGTCGGACGGATGAAGAACATCTATCGCCATGGCTTGGGGGTCCGATACGGACGCATCATGCAGGCGATCTCCGGCGTGCACTTCAACTACTCGTTCGGCGACACGCTTTGGGGCGTTCTGCAAGATGTGAATCAATCGAAGCTCGTGCGCCGCGATTTCATCTCCGAGCAGTACTTCGGCGTGCTGCGAAACTACCGCAGATTCGGCTGGCTGGTGCTCTACCTGTTCGGCACATCGCCCGCCGTCTCCAACAGCTTCTTCGCGGGCCGCGAGAAATCCCTGCCGGCACTCGACGCCGATACGCTGTACGAGCCCTACGGCACCTCGCTGCGCATGAGCGATGTGGGATACCGCAACAAGAATCAATCCACGTTGAGCGTCTCCGTCAACAGCCTGGAGGAGTACGTGCGCGACCTGTCGAAGGCCATCGGTACGCCGTATCCGCCGTACGAGAAGATAGGGGTAAAGGTTGACGGCATGTATCAGCAACTGAACACCAACATTCTGCAGATCGAGAATGAGTACTACAGTTTCATCCGGCCCAAACGCGTTGCACGTTCGGGCGAGCGCCCCACCAAAGCGCTGGCGCGCGCTGGAGTCGAGTACATCGAGGTCAGGGCGCTCGATGTGAGCGCCTTTGACCCCGTCGGCGTGAATCAGAACAAGCTGAGATTTCTCGAAGCCTTCATGGCGCTTTGCGTACTGCGCGAGAGCGACCCCATCGATCAGGGCGAACAGGCTTCGCTGGACGCCAATCATCTGCTGGTGGCCAGGCGCGGTCGCGAGCCGGATCTGAAGCTCACGCGGGAAGGCCGCGCTTATCCCATGATGGACTGGGCGCGTGAACTGCTGGATGCCATGCAGGGTTTGTGCGAGATGCTCGATCACGGCGACACAGCACGGCCGTATTCGACCGCGCTCGAGCAACAGCGCGCGAAAATCGATGACGTGCAGCGCACACCGTCGGCGCGCCTGCTGACCGAGATGCGTCAAACGGGCGAAACCTTCGCGCAACTCGCCCTGCGGATGTCGAAATTGCACAAGGATTATTTTCTGGGCCTGTATCCGCCGAACGAAAGCCGACTGGCGGAGTTTGCTGCTGCAGCGCAGGAATCGCACGAAGCGCAACGCAGCATCGAAGCCGCCGACAAAGTGGACTTCGATACCTATTTGGCGAACTATCTCGCGGACTGACTTGAGAATTTGACATATTGAACTGCAGAGATTGCAGACGTTTCTCTCGAAACAGTGCCATATGTCATTGAGTGGAATCCCTTAGGTGGGTACGGTTATCGCGATGAGCCAAGCCGACGGACTGTCCAACGTAGATCTCATTGATTCGCCGCACGCGCGTCAATTGCGGCTGGGCTTCCCTTGGCTCACCTTCGAGGCGGATCTGGAAGCCGCATTCAGACGCAGCCATTTCGATGAGAATGTCAGCCACACACGGGTCAATCTGGTGCTGGCAATCATCGTCAGCGTGGCGTTTTCCGCCATGGATTCGTTGGTATTGGGCGCGGAACTCAATCGAATTCCCAGTCTGATTCACATGTTGATCGTCATTCCGGTGCTGTTGATCGGGCTGGCATCGAGTTTCTCCGAGCAACGGCACCGTATCTATCCTCTGCTCACCATGGTCGCGGTAACCATCCTCGGCCTGAGCGTCGCCGCGATCCAGATCATTGCCTCGGCCGGCGGGGTTTCAATCCTGTTCCCTTGCGTTATGCTCACGGTCACCTTCATCTATTTCATGGGCGGCCTGATCTTTTACCATGCGGTCGCAGCCAATGTGATCGTGATGTTTTCGTATCTCGCGTTGGGAACCGCCCTGGCATTGCCGGGCCGCGAGTTCGGCTATGACGCTCTTGCTTTGGTTGCCGCGAATTTGTTCGGAGCATCGGTGGTCTTCATGCACGAGAAGACCTCGCGCATGCGTTTCCTCGAAGCCTGCCTGCTGCGCGAAATGGTGGCGCGTGACGGCCTCACCGGCATCCAGAACCGGCGCATGTTCGACCAGCACATCGCGCGGGTCTGGCAGCAGGCGGTGCGCGAGGAGCAGCGGGTTGCCGTGTTGCTCGTGGATATCGATTGCTTCAAGGACTACAACGATCGCTACGGCCATCAGGCCGGCGACGAATGCCTGCGCGCCGTAGCCGTATCCTTGAGCCAGTGCGCGCGGCGGCCTCTGGACTTCGTGGCCCGCTATGGGGGGGAGGAATTCGCCATCGTTTTATACCAGGCCAGCCGCGAGTATGTGGCCGAGGTCTTGACGCGCATTCAGCGCTCGATTGCCGAACTCAACATTCCGCATGAAGCGTCGCGAGTTGCCAGCCGCCTCACCGTGAGCATCGGCGCCGCCTTCGTATTGCCGGCGGCGAATCGGACGTTGGAAGGGCTGATTCAACTCGCCGACGAGGCGCTGTACAGCGCCAAGGAAGAGGGTAGAAATCGCGTCATCGTCATGGAAGCCGAATACCACACGTTGCGCACCGGGCGTTTCGAAAAGCGCCGCAATCCGGTCGGGGCCCTGACGCCCGATCAGCGATAGATCGCGACGCTGGGCTGCTCGCCGTCGCGTCGACTGGCGCGGAACATGCCTTCCGTATTGAACTCCATCGCGATATCGCCGGCCGCGTCGATGGCGACCACCCCGCCTTCGCCCTGCATGGCGGGCAATTCCTGCAAAATGACCTCGCGCACCGCCTGGGACAGGGCGCGCCCGCCGAAACGCATGCGCGCGCAGATATCGTGCGCTACCGCCGCACGAATGAAGATTTCGCCGTGGCCGGTGGCGGAAACCGCGCAGGAACGGTCGTCCGCGTAGGTGCCGGCGCCGATGATGGGTGTGTCCCCGATCCGGCGATAGCGCTTGCCGGTCATTCCCCCGGTGGAAGTGGCGGCTGCCAGATGCCCTGCGGCGTCCAGCGCCACGGCGCCAACCGTACCGATGTGGGAAATCGTCAGCGCTGACAACGAAGTGTCCCCGCCGCGAATCCGCTCCAGCTGCCTCCAACGCGCCTCCGTGTGGAAGTAACTTTGCGGAACGAATTCGAATCCTAAGCTGCGCGCGAACTCCTCGGCGCCATCAGCCGCCAACATCACATGCTCGGACCGCTGCATCACCGCCCTGGCCAGCTGCACCGGATTCCTGATCTTCGTCAGACCGCATACCGCGCCGGCTTTCAGCGTGCTGCCTTCCATGATGGAGGCGTCGAGCTCATTGCGCCCGTCGAAGGTGAATACCGCGCCGCGTCCAGCGTTGAACAGAGGATTGTCCTCGAGCACGACCACCGCGGCGGTGACCGCATCCAGACTGCCGCCGCCCGATTGCAGCACCGCGTAGCCGGCCGACAGCGCCTCGCTCATGCCGCAGCGATACTCGTGTTCCAACTCGGCTGACATCTCGTCGCGCGGCAAGGTGCCCGCGCCACCGTGTATTGCGAGTCCAAACACTACAAATCTCCCTGGCGCTGAGGAATCGTCAGTTCGAGTCCGTCGAGATCGTCCGTCACCTGCACCTGGCAGCTCAAGCGGCTGTTGGCGCGCGTTTCCCAAGCGCATTCCAGCATTCCTTCCTCCATCTCTTCGCGCGCGGGGAGTTCATCGAACCACGCGGGCGATACATAGACATGGCAGGTCGCGCAGGCGCACGCACCGCCGCACTGAGCCACGATGCCCTGCACACCGTTGCCTACGGCAGCCTCCATCAACGTGATTCCCGACGGCGCATCGATTTGCCGCCGAGTGCCGCCCGGCTCGATGAAAACGATGCGAGGCATCAAATGGCTTCTTTGAGCGGCGTGTTCGGATCCGGCAGCTTGTCCAAATCCATCAGCACGCGATCGGCGATGAGTTTGCGTGCAGCCATATAGTCTTTCGAATGATTGACGGTTTCGACCGCGATCAACTCCCGATCCTTCAAGTAGCACACCGAGAAGCTGCGCGCGGCCGGGTCGCCCCGCAGCACCTGCCGGTCGTAATCCTGCGAGAGTCCGACAATCAGCAGCTTGCTGTCAAACTGATCCGACCAAAACCATGGGACGCGGTCATGGACCGTGGGTTTGCCCAGCAGATTCAGCGCCGCCGCCTTGCCCTGTTCAAAGGCATTGTCGACCGACTCGAGGCGTACGCGCCGGCCGTAGCGCGGCGACGGATGATTGGTGCAATCACCGGCGGCAAACACCGCTGCATCGCTGGTGCGGCAATGCTCATCTACGACGATGCCGTTGTCGCAGTTCAGCCCCGACTCGCTTGCCAGCGACGTGGTTGCCACCGCTCCCACGCCCACGATGACGGCATCGGCCGCATGCCGGCTGCCATCTCCGCAAACCACCCATTCGACCGCGCCGTTGCCCTCGAGATGCGTGACGCGTGTGTCGCAATACAGGTTCACCCCATGGGCGCGATGCTCATCGGTGAAATATTGGGATACACGCGGCGCCACCACCCGGTTCATGACGCGATCGGCCATTTCCAGCACGGTTACCTCGCATCCCATCTTCCGGCACGTGGCGGCCGTTTCCAGTCCAATGTATCCGCCGCCGATGATGACGACGCGCGCCGCGGGCTTGAAGGCTGAGCGCATGGCGCCGGCATCGGCCAGCCCGCGCAGATAGTGAATTCCGGTCAGGCCGGCTCCGGGGCAACTCAAGCGCCGCGAGCTGGAACCGAGACACAGGATCAGCCGGTCGTAACCCAGCTTTTCCCCATCCGCCAGTTGAACCTGCCTGAGTTCGAGCAGCAGGCGCGTCACCCGGGTGGCCAGGCGCAATTCGACCCGATGTTCCTCGTAGAAGGCCAGGTGCTTGAAAAGCAGGCGTTCTGACGGCAATTCCCCGGAAAGGTATTTCTTGGACAGGGGCGGCCGCTGATAAGGCAATTGCGGTTCTTCGCTGATCAAGATCAGCCGTCCGCCGAAGCCTTCGCGGCGCAGAGTCTCGACAGCCTGGGCGCCGGCCTGGCCGCCGCCAACGACGATAACAGTGGAGATCATTCGTACCTTTATAGCGAATCGCGGACGGGCTCGAAAGGTGCGGAAAGCCCACGGTGCAGCCCCCAGCCTGCGCATCTTACGTGCCTTGGATGGTGCAATCGTAATAGTATTGCGCTGCCCAGCTTTGACCGGAGCCTTACATGAAATTGATAACCGCCATCATCAAGCCCTTCAAGTTGGACGACGTGAGAGCCGCCCTGTCCGAAATCGGGGTTTCCGGCATGACCGTGACGGAGGTGAAAGGATTCGGCCGGCAGCGGGGACACACTGAGCTGTATCGAGGAGCTGAGTACGTGGTGGATTTCGTGCCGAAAACCCGGATCGAAGTGGCCGTCAAGAACGAGCTCGTCGATCAAGTCATGGAAGCCATCGTCGGCGCGTCCAAGACCGGCAAGGTGGGGGATGGCAAGATTTTCGTCACGGACATCCTCCGGGTTCTGCGCATCCGCACCGGCGAGAGCGATAACGCCGCCCTGTAGCCTGATCAGGGTTCAGTCTTGGTCTTGCGACGCCGCCTTGCGCCGCGAGAACAGCCACAGGAAGCCGATGCAAACCGCAAAGTTGAGCACCCACCACCAAAGCTGGCGGGAATTATTCGAGTCTTCCGGCTTGGAGGCGGCTCCAGCAACCGCCAGTGTGCCCTTGAGGCTCTCGTGGGACTGGCCTTCAGTGATCTGAAATTCGACGGCGGCGGCGCCGGGCAGGGCCAAATCCGGCGTTTGCAAACTGTAGCTGCCGTCCGTCTCGGCGGTCGCCGCATGAGCGGAACCCCGCAGAATCACATTGACGAGCGCGTCGCGCACCGGTGAATTGTCCATGGTGCGGCTGAGGTGCAGGGTCATCCTGTCGCCCTGCACCAAGCCCACGGCCAACAGGTCATTGGAATGCGCTTCGATGCGCCCGGCGTCGCTGGGCTCCTCTGCGGCAGCCACGCAGGCCGGCGGCGTCCACAGCAACGCGGCTGCCATCGCGCCATGCTGCCACAGTCGAAGCCGGCTCAAGCTAAGAAGCCTCCGACACCGAGCAGTGCGCCGCACAGTCCCATGATGGTTCCCGCCAGGCTGGATATCACGCCGAGCACCGGGAAGAAGTTCTTGCGCGCAAGGAAATACAGCGAGCACAGCACCAAGCCCAGCTCCAACAGACCTTCGCCGATGTCGAAGAACAGAGCGCGTTTCTCTTCGAGCGCGGTTTCCCGGTCCTTGCCGCGGGCGTCGTCCTGCAGCTTCTCGCCGTCCGCTGCATATTTGGCGCGCGCCGCGTCGAGTTTCTGCAGGGGCGCCTCGATTTTCGCAGGATCCGGACTCAAGGTGCGCAGCAAGGTCTGCGCGACTTCATCCGTGTTCTCGCGGATTTTCTTCGCCTGATAGTAACTCCACAGATCGTTCGATTCGGTGCGGTGAATGACCGCATCGGTATGTGCCCGATGTGAGGCAATCGTCACGACCGAAAGCAGTATGCCGACGACGCCGACCAGAATTCCCACCCGCCGGGTGACCGGATCGTCCGCATGTTCAGGCTTTACTTCGAGTTCGGGCATTTCTATCCTCGTTCAAGGCAGCTTACCAAGCTGCATGCTTCATATCCGCGATGGTGTCTTATGCCCGCATTGAGCAAAACCTCCCGGCAAATTTTAGCGCAAAACGCCGGCCGCGACTTCGATAGGTTGACACTCAAACTCGCCCGTTTGAGGCAGGATCCATTCGCGTTTTTCCGCGGCACCAATCCGCTTTTTCTGCAATCGCTGCCGCGTCGGCACAGTCTATTCAAAGCGCCTTGCGTGCTTCTGTGCGGCGATCTGCATCTGGAGAATTTCGGCGCCTTCAAAGGCGACAATCGGCTGTGTTATTTCGATTTGAACGATTTCGACGAGGCCTGCCTCGCTCCCGTCAGCGTCGACCTGGTGCGATTCGTGGCCAGCATCTACGTCGCCGCGCCGGGTTTGGAGTTGTCATCCGCGCAAACCAAACAGCTGGTGAAAAGCTTTTTCCACGCCTACGTGCACAGCGTCAGAGACGGGAAGCCGAGATGGATTGAACGCTCGTTGGCGCAGGGTGTATTTCGCGCGCTGCTGCGGCGGGCGATGCGCCGCACGCGCGTCGAACTGCTGAATCGATTTACGAAACTCAAGGCCGGCCGGCGGCGGATCCGCATCGACGGTGTGCGCACGTTGAGCATGGATCCGAAAGACGCGCCGCGGCTGCGGCGCTTCATCGAGCGTGTGTGCATTCCCGGCGCGCGCAACTCGTTTTTCAAACTGCTCGATTGCAGCCGCCGGATTGCCGGCTGCGGCAGCCTTGGATTGTCGCGCTACGTGTTGCTGGTGCAAGGCCGCGGTTCACCGGATCAGAATTTCGCGCTGGACCTGAAATTCGCCGCCCCTTCCGCCGTCTCGCAGTGGCTGCAGTCGCCGCAACCGGTTTGGCCCAGCGAAGCGGCGCGCGTGGTCGCAATACAGCGGATCGTCCAGGCGATTTCCCCCGCACTGCTGGCGCCCGTGGAATACGAACACCAGCCCTACGTGCTCAAGGAGTTGCAGCCCAGCATCGACCGCCTGGACTTGGCACAGTGGCGCAGCAAACCGCGCCGGATCCTGCAGGCCGTGGAAGGCATGGGCCACGTGACGGCATGGGCCCACCTGCGGGGATGCGGCCACTTTGGCGGGGCCTCGGCGGAGATCCTGCAAGCCTATGTGGAGTCGAAGCACTGGCGCAGCGCCGTGCAGCGCATGGCGGAGGCCGCGGCGCGGCGTAATCTACGAGCGTGGCAGCTGTATTCCAAGGACTACGACGCTGGCGCCGTCGCCGCCGCAGTCAAGCCGAAGTGATCGGCGCCCAGCCCGCCTGCGTGGCGACGCGGCCGATCCACCCGAGAATATTTGGATAATCGTCCAGGCCGAAACCGCCCTCAGGCGCGACGTGGGTATAGGCATACAGCGCGATATCGGCCAACGAATACCGATCGCCGACCAGGAACGGCCTGTCGATCAAGCCGCGTTCCAGCACTGCCAGGGCTTCATGGCCCTTGAGTATTTTCTCCGTCAGTTTCTCGCCCAGTTCCTCCGGGCTCTTATGCAGCGAGGCCAGCCAGAAACGCGCCGTGCCGATGTTCGGTTCCAGGTTGTACTGCTCGAAGCACAGCCATTGCCACATCAGGGCGCGTTGCCAGGGATCCGCGGGTATCAGCGATGAGCCGTCTGCCAGGAATGAGATGATGGCATGGCTTTCGGCGAGAAATCCCCGGCCGGGGATTTCCAGCAATGGAATCCGTCCGTTCGCATTCTTCGCCAGGTACTGCGGCGTGCGCGTCGCGCCGCTTTTGATGTCCATCTCGACCAGCCGGTAGGGAATTTTCAGATGCTTGGCGGTGAGGCGCACCTTGTAGCCATTGCCCGACGGCAGGTAGTCGTACAGCGTGAAAATCCGGCTCATTTGCAGATCACTTGA
Organism: uncultured Steroidobacteraceae bacterium; assembly: GCA_964657945.1. Taxonomy (GTDB): domain Bacteria; phylum Pseudomonadota; class Gammaproteobacteria; order Steroidobacterales; family Steroidobacteraceae; genus Bog-1198. The sequence continues at coordinate 3,197 of CAZZWM010000036.1, read as the reverse complement.
CTGCGTGGACTCGCGGGTTGGAGCGCGAAATTCCGAGGACGCCGCTGCGCACGACCTCCACAACCTCGCCGAATGCAGCTACGTTCGCAATGAATTCGCCCACTTCGATTTCGGTGCTGGTCAGTTCAGCGATGTAACTCGACGGATTGGCGGCCAGCACCTTGCCCCCGGCGCGGCGCACCAGGCTTCCGACCGCCTCGATATGCTCGGCTGGGATCTGCAGCTTTATCAGCAGCAGCTCGCGCGCCAGGTGATCGCCGCTGGTCATGTCCTCGACGGCCACCACATCCACCAGCTTGAGCAATTGGGCGTTGATTTGCGCCATGACCCCGGCCGAGCCGGCCGTCACCAGAGTGATGCGCGATACGGTCGGGTCATCGGTGGGAGCGACCGATAGCGACTCGATGTTGTATCCGCGGGTCGAAATCAGGCCCGCAACGCGCGTCAGCGCGCCGGCTTCGTTTTGCAGCAAAATGGCGATGAGATGGCGCATGTCCGGACAAGGATACGGGAGGGTGCCACTTGGGCGCCAGGGATAGAACTGCTAGTCTTTCCTGGTGAAAGACAGTTACGACATGTTAAACAAGGGTGCGCACCCGCTCGCCGGCGCCGCCATGACGGGTGCGGACATCCTGGTGCAAGTCCTTGCCGATGAAGGCGTGGACACCATTTTCGGCTACAGCGGCGGAGCGATTCTGCCGATCTACGATGCCGTGTTCCGTTTCAACGAGGAGCACGATTCGGCCATGCCATTGGTGGTGCCTGCCAACGAGCAAGCCGCCGGGTTCATGGCTGCGGGATACGCACGAGCCAGCGGTCGCGTGGGCGTGGCGCTGGTGACCTCGGGCCCCGGAGCGACCAATACGGTCACTCCGGTGCGCGACAGTCTTGCGGACTCGGTTCCCATCGTGGTCATTTGCGGGCAGGTCCCCACCACGGCAATCGGCACCGACGCATTTCAGGAAGCGCCCGTGCCCAGCATCATGGGCGCCGTCGCCAAGCATGTATTCTTGATCACGGACCCCACCAAGCTCGAGGCGACGGTGCGCACAGCCTTTGAAATCGCGCGCACGGGCCGGCCCGGCCCGGTGGTCCTCGATGTGCCGAAGGATGTGCAGAATTGGCGCGGCGTGTTTCATGGATCGGGCCGGTTGCCGATTCCGGGCTATCGGCAGCGGATGAACCGCCTGGAAGCGGCCAAATTGCCCGAAGCCGCGTGCGTGGATTTCTTCGAGGCCTTGGGGAAGGCGCAGCGACCGCTGATTTATGCCGGCGGCGGCGTCATCAATGCCGGCGCCGCGCATGCGCTACGGGAGTTTTCGGCGGCCTTCGAAATTCCGGTGGTCACCACGCTCATGGGTATCGGCGCCGTCGATACCCGGCACGCCTTGTCGATGCGCATGCTGGGCATGCATGGGACGGCATTCGCGAATTACGCCGTCGACGATTGCGACTGTTTGCTGGCTCTCGGGGCGCGTTTCGACGATCGCGTCGCCGGCAATCCCCAGAAGTTCGCCGGCAACGCCAAATTCATCGCGCATCTCGACATCGATGCCTCCGAAATCGACAAGGTGAAGCGCGTCAATTGGAGCCACGTGGGCCTCATGCCCGAGGCTTTGCTGACCTTGCTCGATCATGGCAGGCGCATGGGCTTCACGCGCGACTGGTCCGAATGGCAGCGGCATTGCGACGAACTACGCACCAAGTACGCCATGAACTACGATCGCGTCAGCGAGTCGATCCAGCCTTATTACGTCATCGAAGAAATCAACAGGCTGACGGGTGGCGAAGCCATCATAACCACCGGGGTCGGCCAGCATCAGATGTGGGCGGCGCAGTATTTCGACTTCCGCAGCCCAAGACTGTGGTTGACCTCAGGCAGCATGGGAACCATGGGCTTCGGCCTGCCTGCCGCCATCGGCGCACAATTCGCGCAGCGCGACCGGCTGGTCATCGACATCGACGGGGACGCCAGCATTCGGATGAACATCGGCGAGCTGGAAACGGTCACCACCTACGATCTTCCGCTCAAGGTCGTGGTAATGAACAACTTCGGCGATGGCATGGTGAAGCAATGGCAGAAGCTGTTCCACAAGGGACGCCTCAGTGCCAGCGACAAGAGCCTCCACACCAAGGACTTCATCAAGGCGGCCATGGCGGACGGTTTCAAGTACGCCGTGCGGCTGGACCGCAAAGCCGATGTGCCGCGAGTCATCGAGCAGTTCATTGGGTTCAAAGGGCCCGCATTTCTCGAGGTCATCATCGACCGGGAGGCGGGCGTATATCCCATGGTCGGCCCCGGCCAGGGCTACGATGAGATGATCACGGGCGAGCACATTCCGTCGCGCACCAAAGTCGACATCAAGGTGCCTGACGCCTCGGAGATGTTTTAGGCACCTGGCCGGCTACCACTTGCCGGTGTTCGGCATGGCGTTCCAAGGTGCCGCCGGTGGCAGCGCCGCACCCTTCTGCAGCAATTCGATCGAGACATTGTCGGGTGAACGCACGAAGGCCATCTTGCCGTCGCGCGGCGGACGATTGATGGTGACGCCGTGGTCCATGAGCCGCCGGCACGCGGCGTAAATGTCGTCGACGGCATAGGCCAGATGGCCGAAGTTTCGGCCCTCGCCATACTTTTCAGGGTCCCAGTTGAAGGTGAGCTCAACCTGCGCATCCCGGTCGCCGGGCGCAGCCAGAAAAATCAGGGTGAAGCGTCCCTGTTCATTCTCCTTGCGCGACAGCTCTTCGAGGCCGAGCGCATCGCGATAGAATTTGAGCGATGCGTCGACATCGGTCACGCGGACCATGGTGTGCAAATATTTCATCGGCGTTTACCTCTGTTGTCCTCGAGAATCTGGAGCAAGCCATGCACAAAAGCAAACTCGCGGGCTTCATCATCGATTGCCAGACGGACGACCTCGAAGGCGCAGCCGGTTTCTGGGGCGCGGCGCTCGGAATGCCGGCCCGGCCGTTGCCGGCGGATGAGGCTGCCACCTACAGAAAACTCGAAGACAATCAGCATGGGCTCAGCATCGAGGTTCAAACGGTGCATCATCCCAGCCGCGTGCATCTCGACATAGAAAGCGACGACATCGAAGCTGAAGTGCTTCGATTGGAAAAATTGGGCGCCAAGCGGGTCCAAGCCCCTCACCGCGCGCCTTCAGCTTTCGAGAGCAGTTTCCGCCGGGACCCTAGCT
>CAZZWM010000035.1:23099-29712 GCA_964657945.1 uncultured Steroidobacteraceae bacterium | reverse complement strand
TGAAATGGAAATATTCAGATCCATCGCGTCACATCAGTGCAAAATCAGTTGTTACAGGCCACTAGCGCCTTGCGGGCAGCGATGCTCACTCACCTCGGTGGTTGTCATTGCGGGCGGGTGCGATTCGAAGTGACGGCACCGGCGCGAATCGAGGTTGCCGACTGCAATTGCAGCGTGTGCCGCATGTCGGGCTATCTGCATCTGATCGTGCCGAAGGAGCGCTTCAAGCTGCTTCGCGGCGACGACGCCCTCTGCACCTACACGTTCAACACCGGCGTCGCAAAGCATTTTTTCTGTGCCACCTGCGGCGTGAAATCGTTCTACATTCCGCGCTCACATCCGGACGGCATCAGCGTCAATGCGCGCTGCATCGACGCAGGCAGCATCGAGGCGATGACGGTCCACCCCTTCGATGGGCATGACTGGGACAAGGGCCGCGCGGCTTATCGCGACTGACATAACGTGGGCAATGCATTTGATTATGTCGCGCCGCTGCGACGCCGGATTTCGTTAACAAAAATTCTGTGATCTGCATCACATGAGCCCGCTGCAACGATGCGTGATGCTATCTCGCGTCACCGGGAGTGATGGGGGATGATTGGTCCATGCTGCGAAGAGGACCCTGCGTGTTGACGCTGGTGTTGTGCGCGTTGGCGCACGGCGGCCGGGCGTTGGCCGGCGAAGCCGGGGAGTTCAGCGCTCCGTCACCGGCCCCGACAGCTGTGCACCCCGAATTGCCCGCGTTGGCCTGGCACATCGATGCCACTTCTCCCGTCTTCACCGCCCAGCCCGGCCAAGATGATTTCTCCGCCACCGAATTCCGGCCGCGCCGGCGCGCTCCAAGCGCCCCCGCAATGAGCGACTATGGCGGCAGCGATCCCCTGTTCCGCACCACCACCGTGTGGCAGCGTTTGAACGAATTTCGGGCGCAGGACCGTGTGCGCGTGCTGACGTTGTGGGAAATGGGCGGCAGCAATGTTTCGCTGCAAGCCGGCAAGAAAGGCGACCCGTCGCTGCAATGGAGCAGCAGCTGGACCAGTCAAAGCAGAGCAAGCCACGGTGTTCTGGACCGTCTGTTTTCTGCCTCCTTGAACGGCATGATGAGCCGCGCCAGCTCCGCGCGTTTCGCACCCAGCGCCGGTGTGGCCGCCAAGCCGCTCAACACCACGCCCGTCACAACGACCAAGTAGCGGCTACTTGGAATAGAACGCGCTGAGCTCCCCGTAGCCGAGCACATGACCTTTCATGGCCGAGATGACGGCGTCATGATCGGGCGAGGCGGGCTGCAGTTGCGGCACATCGAGCGCATAGACTCGGAAAATGAATTTGTGAATTCCCATGGTTGGGCATGGCGGTGTATAGCCCACCGTACCGCCCGAGTTCAGCCCGCTCTTGGCGCCCGCGTTGCTGAGATCTTTCACGTCGATGCCGGCGTTGAGTTGCAGCATCGTCGGCGGAATGTCGTAAAGCGTCCAATGCGTGAAGCCCAGCAGCCGAAATGCCGGCGACGGCACGTCCCAATCGATGACGATGAGCACATACGATGCCGTCATCGGCGGCGCGTCGCCCCAGGAAATCTGCGGCGAGTCGCCGGTTCCCGTACAAGTGAATCGCGCGGGAATCGTCGCGCCGCCGCTGAAGTTCTCACTTCTCATGGTCAGCGTGCGAGTCAGGCCCGAATGGAACTCGGCGTCGGCGTCCCGCGCATTCGACGCGCGCCAGGCGATCAACGCCACCGCGGCCATGAACAGCAGCACGAGCACCAGCAAGATATTACGCACCATGGCGCCAAGCCTAGCAAAATCCGCGGGTCATTTGTCCGGCGGCGCCGCCCATACATCGCTGTGCTTGATGCGCTCCACCAAAGCCCGCGGATCGAATGCTCGATAGTCGCTTGGCAGGACGAACAGTTCGGCCGATTGTGGCGCGACGTGAATGTGCTCCAACGACAAGGATGACCCATCTGCGCAAATTCGCTTCACGGGGAACTGCAATCTGGCATCGATGATGCGTCGATCCACAGTTCGATCACCGGCGGTAACGATGCGAAATTCCTGGTTCCCGGCTGCGCTACTCGAGGCTTGCTGCAGCGATTCACAGCGCCAATGATCCACGTCCTTGCCGTCGAGGGCGTCCAAGAATGCCGCCCGCCATTGCGCACAGGGATTGGCGGCATCCACCGGCACGAAGATTTGCGTCAGTGCCGAGGATTGCCGAGCATCCATGTAGGCCCGGTACCCGGGACGCACCCACAACGCGGACGGGGCATCATGATCGATCAGAAAAAAGCCGTCGGGTGCGTCGGCAGCTTCGATGCGCACCTTGCCGCGGGAGGCGTACAGGCGCGCCACGGTTGCGGCGGATCCGCCGTGGCCGTCGCGGCTGACGATGTCGGCATTGAAATCGTTGGCCGGGGATTCAAGACTTCGGGCCGTCAGGCTGTACAGGACGATCGCGAGCGCGGTCCATGAACGCGACACAGTCACACTCTCCTCGAATCCAAACGGGTGCCGACCGGACCAAAGCGAGTCCAATCGGCACCCGTACCCATCTATCCAGCTAAACCGAAATCATTCCAAGTAAGGCTGTTTCACCGCATGATCGAAGTCGAACATATCCCACAGATCCGACAGTGCGGGCATGTTCTTCGGCACATACGGCGCATTGTCGTTCGCCTTCGGGTTCGGCAGATTGTCGCGGCTGCGATCGGTCAGCGGCTTCAACTTCCAATTGCGCTCGATGAATTTGAGCAGCGAGACATGATCGCCGTAGGAGTGATTGACCTTGCCGCCCGTGGTGTAGTCGGACAGGACCAACAGCGGGATTCGCGGGCCATCGCCGAAGAAGTCGAACGGCTGGATGAATCCGGAATCCCAGTAGCCGCCCGCTTCGTCCCAGGTGACGAACACCGCGGTTTCAGCCTTCAGCTTCGGATTCGCTTCCAGTGCGTCCAGCACCTGCTCCACGTAGGCTTCGAACAGATCGACCTTCGAGGATGACGGGTGACCGTCGAGCAGGCCGTCCGGCTTGCCGAAGGAAACCGCCGGCAGTTGGTTGGCCTTGATGTCGGCCAGCAGGTCCACGGTGTCCTTGATGTGGGCAGCGCGCTGTGCGGCATCGCCCATGATCGAGGTCGCGTATTGGAACGGGTTGCAGATCTGGCAGTAGGCAACGCCCAGGGTGTGGGCCGGGTCGGCGACAGCCGCTTCCGCCAACGCCGTGGACGAATTGACCGTCTGAGCCGTGCCGGCCTTTACGGCGTCGTTCGACAGAGCGACCGCATCGTTGTAAGAGCCGCCGAAGTACGCCCAGCTGATGTTCTTTTCATTGAGTGCATCGCCGATGGTGCGGACCGGAGAGGCCGGGATCATGTTTTGAGCACCAGGATTCGGGGCCTGGAAGCCGTTCGGCAGGAAGCCCGGATTGGTGTTGTCCAACATGTAGTAATGGCCCGCCGCGCAATTCGGCTCTGCGTCATAGGGCAGCGCCTCGAGGTACGTGACGATGGGCGCGACGCCCGGCTGTTCGAAGTTCGAGCAGTTGGTAAAGGCCTGGTCGGCGGTGTACTTGTTGGTGGTGCCTTTGACCGGGTTCGGGTTCGCAATCAGCGCCGGCGGCGGCGCAATGGGATTGCCCTTGCCGTCGCTCCAGAACGCTGCATCGCCGGTGCCCAGCATGAAGTGGTTGGCGCCGGTGCCGCCTTGGAACGACTGGTGGAAGTTGTCGCTCAAGGTGAAGCGGTCCGCCAAGGTCTTCAAGGTGGTGGCCTCATCCTGCTCGGCATTGTAGAAGCCCATCTGGCTGCCTTCGCTGAAGTTGCCCTGCACCGCGGGAGTCACGGCATCATTGAGATCATAGGTCGCCATGACGAACGGGAACAGATCGTTCAGGCAACCGGTCGGATTCGCCTTGGTCGCATTCTTCAGACTGCAGTCAGATTGTTGCCAGGCCTGGTAGAAGCGGTGCGTGCTGTCGCCGGTGTAGTCGTCGTCGCTGATGTTCGGACCTTGGATCGGAAACGGTCCATTGGGCAGTGTGCCGGCACCCGGGATACGTGTGTCGACAGAATCGGCCTTCTGGCCGGTGGCGCCGGTGGTGAGAATGGTGTCGGTGAGCGGACTGAAATCCGCATTCTGATCGACGGCTGACACGGTGGCGATGAAGTCCGGCGGGAATGGTGCGCTGCTCAGCGACTGCGCCACCGGAGCGCCGTTGGTGTTGGGCTGCGGCATCTGGCCCGTGTTGCCGTAGGCCGTCTTGGCTTTATCGGGGGCGCCGATGTAATAAGCCGGCTGAGCGCTGACCGCGAACTGTTGAGCTGCGGAGAAATTCTTGCCGGGCGAGCCGTCTTCGTTCACGACTTTGTTGGAAAGAATGTTGGAAATCGTCTGACCTTTGCCCTTGGGCTTGTAGACGCCGAAGGTGTGGTCGGTGCCGCGATTTTCACCGATCAGGATGATCACGTGCTTGATGGGTGATTCGGTCGTGACCGCGTTCGCTGGATCTTGGGCCTTGTCCTGTTTGGCGTCGTCATCCTGGGCCATGCTTACGGAAGCGGCGGCAAATGAAAACGACAGCGTGGCGCTCGCCAATGCAACGCCAAGCCCCCTCGCTTTTTTCGGATCAGCATTTCTCATACGGAATTCCCTTTTGAGTTGGATTTGAAAACTGCGAGGAAGTTAGCTGCCGACTGTCTCAGTTTGATGAATGTAAAATGTCATTTGCACCGCCTGCCGCATATCGGCCGCGGTTTTGCGCGGCGCGCACTGCCGGATTGAACAGCGAGAATTTTTCGGCGGCTTGCAGTACCTGAGGTACGGTTGCAATCGTCATCTTGCGATAGTCGAGATACGCCGCTGCCGCCGTGTCCCAACGTTGCTTCCCGGCGGCGCGCTGCACCTGATGCGTAACTTCCAGCAGCTTCGCGAGAGTGGCGCGGGCCAAAGCAAGTTGTTCGGCGCCCGTCCCGACATCCTCGACGTAGTGGCCGCTGAGTTCCTCGAGCATATCGCTGACGCTGGCTGTGGCCAGCTTGACCACGGCGGAGTCGTGAGCGGCAATGGCCAAATCCAGCACGCTCGCATAACCGTCGATGTCCTCGAGGACATTGTTGCCGGTAAGGTGATACTCGGGCCGCGACCCATCACCGACGGCGTTAAGGTAGGACGCGAGGTCGGCGCGGTCCTGCGGGCTCAATTTCAAATCGAACTGGCGATCGAAGTGATCGATGACCTGCGCGTACTCGGTGAAGCGGCCATCGTGAAGATAAGGCGCGTTGAAGTTCGCATTCACCAGTGTTGGCGTCTTGTAGAAGCCGCCGGTTCCGACATCGTGCTGGCGATGATCGGCGAACGCGCCGGACGGAATGTGGCAGGCGGCGCAACTCATATCGGCATCGTGGGGGAAAGGCTTGAAAAACAGTGTTTCACCGCGCAACTGCGAGGCGTTGGCGCCCTCCCGGAGGCGCTGCGACTGATCGAGATTGGGGTTGGGCAGGAAATCGATGTCCTCGATATAGGTCACCATGGCATCGAGAATCTGATTCGACGGCTCCGCGCCTGCGAATTCGTTGACGATGACGTTGCGAACGAAGTCGCGCAGTGAACCTGTTCGGCCATCGTGACCATAAGGCGCGAGAAATCGGGCTCCGCGCAAACTGGGTATGGTCATCGGGTCGAGCACGCCATTGTCGGCTTTCGGATTGAACACGGCGCTGGTGGTATCGAAATTGCCCGGATGCGTCGACAGGCCCGGAATGAAAAGTTTGGCATTTGATGCGCCATTGACATGACAGGTGCCGCAGCTGATATGCGCCTTGCGCGCGACGTCGCCCAGGATGTAGGGTGAGTTGAAGGCGAGATTGCCTAGATTTGTGGCATACGAGCGATGGCCGTGCAGCGTTTCGGAGTGAAATACCTCGCGCGGATTGGTGGTGGCATCGTCATCGAGATCGGCGCCGACCGGCAGGCCGGTCCTAGGATCCATCGCCGGGAGCGCTTGCGCCAGCCCCGCAAATCCCGGGTAGGACATCAGCGCCAAGAGCAGCAGGGTCGCAGGTGTTGGAAACGCTTTCATCGTCGAACCTCGGGCACATCCAGAATGCGGTGTGACGGTCTATCATTCGCAAATGTCGTTCTTGTGACGATGCGTTGCGGATGGCGCTTGCGGAGCGCGCGGCGGTTAACCTCGTCGCGCGAATTTGGCAAGCGGATTGATCCGCGTAGCAAGGCGCAGCAGGTAGCCGCTCAAGCCGACAGTGTGCAGAGCGAACAGCAGCGCAAGGATCTCGTGCTTGCGAGGGCATACGCGGAATCATGTCTTTGGTGCGAAATACGGTAAGCGGTGAGCTTGTCAGGTTCGTCGCAGCCGCGAGGCCGACGGCCTGGCCGTTAGCCTTGGCGACACCGTCGTGCACTTGGGCGAGCGCTTCCACGTACTCTGCATAAAGCGTCGCTGTCTGTGAGGGAAGATAATGTGTGTCATAGGGGGCTTCGATGACCGCCGCGTCGAGCGATGCCCCACGGGGAGCGTAAACGCCGACGCCACGGGGTTCGTATCGTCCATCGATTGCAGCGGTGGCCTGCACCGCGGGCTGGACCGCGGCCTGCGCCGC
>CAZZWM010000035.1:21545-23089 GCA_964657945.1 uncultured Steroidobacteraceae bacterium | reverse complement strand
CTTACCAACATTTTGATGTGAATTTCATGGGTGATCCGTCCATGCCTCGCGAACGTCGAGCTCTGCAAATGGCGGCGCTGCACTTTCGACCGACTAGCGATCCGCTAAAAGCAGGTTGGCTTTCGCCACCTTTGGCCGTTGCGCTGCGACATAGTCGGTGAATTCGGGCCGATTGATCTGCGCAACGGCACCGAAGAGCGCGTTGTCGATGCAAGCCTTGTACAGCGACGTAAGCCGTAAGTTCGCAGGCCGCTCGCTGGGGTCCAGCGAATGGCAGACCACGCGCGCCGCTCGTGTCAGGCGTCGGTACAACTCCTCCTTGCCCGCCGGGCGAGTCGCGTCGAGATCGCCGAACCTGACGACCGTGGTTGGAACGTCGGATGGCGGAGCGGCATTGGCGACGGAGAGGATCGATCCGGTCAGAACAAGGGCGGTGGTGAGGGCGGTGAACGTTTTCATGACATGAACTCCTTCGGATATTGGGTGGATTGGATGGTCCGGTCAGCGAGCTTGCGAGTAGAAAGTACGTGTACACTTGCCCTAAAACCTGACATTTCTTGCCAAGGGTCCTGCAAATGGCAAAATATTTGCGTTCTCTCTCCTGGCGGACCACTGGTAAGAGACGATGAGGCGCGAGCATGGATGCATCGATTCCCAAACAGATACTCGACAAGCTAGTGACTTTCGGCGAGTTGCTGCGATACCTACGACGACGCGCCGGGCTGACACAAACTGAACTGTCGATAGCGGTCGGATACAGCGATGCGCAAATCAGTCGGCTTGAAAAGAATCTCCGATTACCAAACCTGGCTACGGTTCAGGCTCGCTTCGTGCCGGTGCTCAAGCTCAAGCACGAGACCGCTGCAATGGAGCGGCTGTTGCAACTTGCGCAAGAAGGCCAACCCGATCGGGTTGGCGTTCTTGAAGACGGACCCAAGCCGCGCCCCAGCCGTCGCGCCGTGGCCATTGCGGTGCTGCCGTTCCTGAACCGGAGCGGCGACCCCGAGAATGTTTACCTGTGTGAAGGATTGGCTGAGGAATTGATCAACGCGCTGACTCGAATCAAGTCCTGCATGGTGGTCGCGCGCGCCTCGGCTTTTTCCTTTGCTGGCCAGGACGTCGACGTGCGTGAAATCGGCCGACGATTGAATGTCGATACTGTGCTTAATGGCACCATCCATAGAACCGGAGAGCGGCTGCGTGTCACGGCGCAGTTGACCGATGCAAACAATGGGTTCCAATTCTGGTCCGAGCGATATGACAGGCGGATCACCGATGTGTTTGCGATTCAAGATGAGATCGCCTTGGCGATTGTCGAGCAACTCAAGGTCGAACTGCTGTCGAAAGAAAGATCTCAGCTGCTGACCCAAAACAACGGAAATCTGGAAGCCTACAACTTGTATCTGAAAGGACGTTATTACTGGGCGCAGAGGCCGCAAGGCATCGGCAAGGCCATCGACTACTTCCGGCAGGCGATCGACAAGGAACCCAACAACGCTCGCGCACGCGCCGGACTCGCCGACTGTTACGTCACACTGGGGTCG
>CAZZWM010000035.1:735-21445 GCA_964657945.1 uncultured Steroidobacteraceae bacterium | reverse complement strand
CTCAAGGTGGACCCGCGACTAGACCCCCTTCGGGGCGACGTTCGCTTTGTCGATCTTCTGCGGCGCGTAAGGCTGATAGCTTAGAGAGGTCACGAAACCAAACGGGTCAGAATCGGATGCAGTTCCGCGTGGTGACTGGCATGCCGGTCAGCGCCGCAAGCGGCGTCAGATGCTGCTCATCATCGACACGCAGTATGCCTTCGGTGGCGCTCTGTGCCACCGCTTGAACGGCGGCCTGGACCCGCTCTGGCAGGGGTTCGAAAAATGCGCCCGGTTCGATTTAGATGGTGCGCCCGCCGAGATTCGAACTCGGGACCTTCGGCTTCGGAGGCCGACACTCTATCCAGCTGAGCTACAGGCGCACGGTCGGGCTGGCGATATTACTATGAATCTTGAGGACGGTGGCCCAGTTGCGCAAAGTGACCGTACTGCCGGCTTTGCGGCCGAAAACCTGGCTGAGTTTGCTGTCGATGGCGCCGGCTTCGCACCACAAATAGGCGGCGCGCGGGGTGATGGCCAGTACATCCGGTTTCCAGTGCTGTCCCAACAGCGGCTGCAACGCTTGCAAGGCGGACCTCTCGGCGGCGAAGGCGATGAAGTGCCTGGAATGGTCCTTGACCAATTTCAGCATGGGGTCCTCGTCGATGATCTTTTTCAGTTCTGGGGCGCTCACCACGGTGACTGACGCGGTGAAGCCGAACTTTGCGGTCATCGCCCGTTCCACCGCCGCGCGCAGTTTGGCGGCGTCGAACCCCTTTGTTTCGAATACCACGTTGCCGCTGTTGAGCAGCGTGCGCACGTTGCCGTGGCCTAAGTCCGTGAATACCTGCTTGAGGTCCGCCATGGCGATGCGCTTGGTCTTGCCGACATTGATGCCGCGGATCAAGGCGATACAGTTCATGACGGCGCGTTCGCGGTCCTAGAGCGGCGGTTTGTTTTGCAAGCGGCTCGAGGCCACGAGCACCAGGCCGAGCGCAAAGAATGCCATCAGCAGGCCGATTCCATTGATGAATGTGCGCTGATAGCCGATCACGCCGGCGTCGATGAACCCATAGGGGTAGCTTTGAATGAGGGCGCCGCGTATCAGGGCATAAACCAGGTACAGCGTCGGGTACAAACCCCACCAGAAGGGGTGCACCCAGCGCAGCGAGTTCTTCGGCGCGGCAAGCCACCAGTACAGCAAACACACGGCGGGCGTGACGTAGTGCAGCAGGTCATTGGCCACCAGATGCGGGCCCTGCGGATTGAAAACGTGGCGCAGCAGCAAGTGAAAGCTGATGGCGACGAAAACGATGCTGGTGGTGACCCATGCCATCATTTCGGGTCTGGAAAAACGCCTGCCCCACGCGGAGTCTTGCGCCAACAGGGGTGCTGTAACCGCAGCGCACACCAACAGATTGGTGAGGATGGTGAAATATCCCAGATAAATCACGAGGCCGCCGCTGATGCCCTTGCCGCCTTCTATGGCCGCATGCATCGTCAGATAGCCCTGCAACAGCACACCGCTCCAGCTGACGACCGCAAGCAGAACAGCAAGCGGTCGGCTACGTGGGGAGATCATGTGGTCAGTCTTCGGCGTCGTCGAAGAACTCGACGATTCCGGTCTCGAGCGAATACTCGGCGCCGATCACCACGAGGCCGGAATTCTGAATCAGGTTTTCGATGATTTCGGAACCATGGCGCAGCCGGCGGACCGATGCGCGGATGTTGGCGCGCACCGCCTCATTCACCAGCGTGTCGTAATCATGCCCCATGCCGCTTCTGATGACGTCTTCGACGGCGGGCCTCACCAAATCGACGATGGAGTGCAGATTGCGGGACTGATTTTCCACCGGCCGCCGCAGCTGTTCCACGGTGGTCTGGATGGCGCCGCACTGCGAATGACCCAACACCACGACCAGGCGGGTGCCGAATTGCTCGGCGGCAAACTCGACGCTGCCGATTTGCGAGGGCGCGACGATGTTGCCGGCGACGCGGATGACGAACAAATCGCCCAGTCCCTGATCGAAAACGATTTCCACCGGCACGCGAGAATCGGAACATCCCAGAATGGCGGCGAACGGCGCCTGACCCAGCGTCAGCGCGACGCGTCGAATGCCGCTGGAAAAGGTGTCGCGCTGGCTGGCCTCATTGACGAAACGTTTGTTCCCTTCGCGCAACAGCGCGAGGGCTTGTTGGGCTTGAATCATGTGCGCGTCAAGCGCTGCCTCTCGAGCAAGACCGGCTAATAGGGGCGGCGCGCAGAGTTGTCGCGATAGCCAAGGATTCTGGCCGGCAGGAAAAGAATTGCGCGCAGCAAGGCGAACAGCGCGTCGAATGAGATTGCCACCGCGCGAAACGGCAGGGACAGCAGCCACACCAGGGGCCATAGCACCAGGGCGACAATCGCCACCGGCCAGCACAGCACCAACAGCAGGCACCAACCGAGCAGCACGATCATGGTTCTCACGGCATTCCCCTCACTTCACAGACCTTACGATATCACACCGCCCGCGGGTGAAAGTTGCTCAGGAAGGGGGGCGCCCCTGGGACGGGTCAATTCCATGGCTCGTTCCAGATTCGGGGCGCCGAACCCAAATTGCCGGTAAAGACCGTGCGCGTCCGCGGTGTGCAGCGTGAATCGCACCACGGTGGACAAGTCAGGATGCTCCAAGATGTGCCTCACCAACAGCTTGGAGTAACCCCGACCGCGGAACTCTTTGAGAACGAAAACGTCCATCAACTGCGCGAATCGCACGAAATCGGTTATCACGCGGGCGAAGCCGATTTGCCGGCCCTCCGTGTACAGGCCGAAGCAGGAGGAGTGCTCGATGCACTTCTCGACATCGGCCCGTGAGATGCCGGGGACCCAATAGGACTCATTGGCGAGGAAGGTATGGATCATCCCAACATCCAGGCGAGCCTTGTCCGTGAGTATTTCGATTGTGTTCATTTGCGCGTTGAGCTGTCCTGGTCGAGTGCTTTGATCAAGGTGTGCGGCGCCGCGAGCCGATAACTCAGCTCCACCAGATTTTTTACCTCGCCCCAGTCGACTGCGGGGCCATCGAGCCGCAGCCCGAACCAGCCGCGCGGCCCTATGTAGGCCGGAAGATAGAAGCGTGCAGGTTCACGTGAGGCGCGGTCGATGTTCTCGCCCATAGCCGCCTTGCAGCACACGGATACGATCCCGTCTCCGTGATGATTGTCCAAGAAGTAAACGAACGACTTCTTGCGTACCTTGAAGTTGGCATGATCGCCTTTGTCTTCACACATCGTTTCGGGCAACGCCAGACAGATCTTTGAAAGTTTTTCGAGCAGCGCCTTTGGACTGACCGAGGTTCGTTTGGCCATCAACGGCTCTTGGACTTGATGAATTCTTTGCGGCGAAACCTGATCGCCGACCAGTCATCATCGATGGCGACCGCGCGAACCGTATCGAAACCAGCCCTGCGGATCACATCCCAACCGGTGTCACGATTGAATTCGCAGGTGTAACGCTTCGAGGTGCCCTTGGGGTAGGCAAACCAGAGTAATGCGTCGGCCTCGGCCGCCGCGGCGAGCAGCTTGGACAATCGGTCCAATTCTTTCTGCGCCGTCACGAATGCCAGCGAGAATTTGACCGCAACAGGCTTCTTGGGGTCGCGCTCGATCTTGATGCCCGTCAGACGGGTCAATTCGGGCTCGAACGATGTCGGCGCGTTGTAGACCACGATCGAGGTGAGCTTCCCCAGATTGAGCTTGTCGAATATCGGCATCATGGGTTTCAGGCCTTCGGCTTGCTATGTGCGAACAAGACGGCGCGGCGCTCCAAACTGTCCTTCGGCCAATGCTCGGCGGACTTGTAGTATTCCGGCACCGCGGGCGTATCGGCAGGCAGCACCACCCACGGCTGTTTGGAGGAGGTGAAAATGTGAATGTCCGGAGAGAATGAATCCGGATCGTCCAGCGTTCCCACCCGCAGGAATCTCAACGCATCGCCGGCGCCGCCTGCGTAAGTGCTCCACAGGGCAACGCGACAAGTCGGACAGCGGGTGATACGTTGGCCCTTGCCGCTGTTGGATGGCGTATTGACGATTTCGGGCTCGCCTTGCAGCAGCGCAATGCGTTCAGCCTCGATCAAGGCGTTGATCACGAACGCCGATCCGGTTTCGCGCTGACACCAACGGCAATGACAGCAATGCACGAACATCGGAGTACCGCTCATGCGGTAGCGGACCTGTCGGCAGGTGCATCCACCGTCGGTCGACGCTCTGGAGATTCCGTCGTGTCGCATCAGGCACCTCGCTTGCGGGCCGTCACTTCGATCTCGATGAGCATGCGGGGATCGACGAGTGCCGCGCTGATCATCGTCCCAGCGGGACGAATCTCGCCCAGATACTTTCGCATCACCGGCCAGCATTCCGCAAAGCGCTCCGTGTTGGGCACGATGTAATTGACTCGCACCACGTCGGCCAGTTCGGCGCCGGCCTGGCGCAACGCGGCTTGAATGTTCTTGAAGCATTGCTCCGTCTGCTGCACGATGTCATCGGAAATGCTCATCGCTTCGTAATCGAAGCCGGTGGTTCCCGCCACGAACACCCAGTCACCGTCCACCACGGCCCTTGAATAGGCCATCTCGTGTTCGAATCTCGACTCGGAACTGATCAACCGCCGTGCCATCGAATTGCTAACCTCGGGCGCGGGCGTCGCCCAGATCGCGGGAACGATGGCCCAGAGTCCGATTGGGCTCCTGCCAGGCGATTTTATCTTCCAGCCACACCTCGAGATTGGGTGGATAGGCATTGGGCGAGTCCAAAGACACCGTCGTGATGTCGATGGTGTTCGGACTGGCTGCATTTTCATACAACAACTGACAGCCGCAATTACGGCAGAAGCGTCGGATGACATCCGGGGAGGATTGGAACAACTGTGGATATCCAGACAGCACTTGGAATTGCGAGCGTTCGACGGTCAGCCATGCCACCGTCGGCGCGGCGCTGGCGGCGCGGCATGTGGCGCAATGACAGATGACCGACGATAGCGGCGCGCCCGAGATTCGATAGCGGATGGCCTTGCAAAGACAACCGCCTTCTAAGATTTCCATCGTTCGACCTCGTTGCTGATGGGTGGATTTTAATGGAATACGGGTCATAGCGGGGCGGCGAACGACTGAATCCCGGCCCTGTTGCGGGTATATTGGGCGCAATGGCGCGCTCGCTGGAAACGCAGTGTTGCATCGTCGGCGGGGGGCCGGCCGGCATGATGCTGGGCTACCTATTGGGCCGCGCCGGGGTGCGCACCATCGTGCTGGAGAAGCACGCCGATTTCCTGCGGGACTTTCGCGGCGACACCGTCCATCCCTCGACTCTGCGCATCTTGCATGAACTGGGTTTGCTGGAAGATTTCCTGCGTATACCGCACTCGGAATTGCGCGCCATGAGCGTGGAAATCGACGACAAAAGTTTCAAGCTGGCGGAGTTCTCCCGGCTTCCCAAACCCGGCGATTTCACTGCACTCATGCCTCAGTGGGATTTCCTGAATTTCCTGGCCGACAAAGGCCGCGCCTTTCCCAGCCTCGGGGTCATGATGTCGACCCAGGCAACCGACCTGTTGATGGGCCAAGAATGCGTGGCGGGCGTCAAGGCCAAGGAATCGGCGGGCGACTTGGAGATTCGCGCCGACCTGGTCGTGGGATGCGACGGCCGAACCTCCCTGATACGTGCAGCTTCCGGCCTGGTGGTCAGGGATCTGGGCGCTCCCATCGACGTGCTGTGGTTTCGATTGTCCAAACAGCCCGCAGACCCCTCGCAGGTGCTGGGACGCTTGAGCCAAACCGACATGCTGGTCACCATCGACCGCAACGATTACTGGCAATGTGCCTTCGTCATCCGCAAAGGCGGCATCGATCGCATTCACGCCGCCGGACTGGCCGAGTTCAAGGCCTCTGTCGCCGCGCTTGCACCTCACCTCGCCGGTCGAATGGATGAGCTGAAATCCTTCGACGACGTCAAGCTGCTGAGCGTATCGGTCGACCGGCTGGAGACCTGGTCCAAGCCGGGACTGCTGTGCATCGGCGATGCGGCGCATGCCATGTCTCCGGTCGGCGGTGTCGGCATCAATCTGGCCATTCAGGATGCCGTGGCCACGGCAAACATATTGGCCGAGAAGTTGGCGGTCGGGTCTGCAAGCGATCAGGATCTCGATGCGGTGTGCCGACGGCGCCTGTTTCCGGTCAAAGTCATTCAGGGTCTGCAGGTGATGGTCCATCGAAGAGTGTTGCAGCCCCGCGTGACCGGTGGCGCGGTCAAGCTGCCGGCTCCCTGGCCGCTGCGATTGCTCGACAAGAGCGCGTGGCTGCGGCAGTGGCCGGCGCGATTGCTGGGCATGGGGGTGCGGCCGGAGCACGTACGTTCCGCGCTCGCGGCACGCGCTTAGGCGGCCTTGGATGCCGGTGGATTGGCGAAAAATTTCAAGCAGAGGGAAAACGCCAGCCACCAAATAGCGGCCAACCACCAGGTGCCGGACCAGTCGAAGCGCAGCTTCACTACGTAGCCGGTCAACGTGGCTCCGGTACAAACGGCGGCCAGCCCCAAAATCACTCGAGGTCGGATATCGCGAATCCAGAAAATGCGCACCAGCGATCCGTAGGTGATGGCGCCGCACATGGATGCGATGCCCAGGACCGCCGGTAGCCGTTGAGAGTCCGGAAGAATCGACAATGCCACCAGAGCGATGATCCCGACGTACAGCGACATGATGCTCAGTCCCGCTGCCAGCACGACGAACAAGATTCCGCGCAAGACGGTCGTGGAAGCACGCAGCGACGTCACCACGGCACTCGCGTGCAAGATTCCGTTGGCGGCGCAAGCGAACAACGGATCTTCGTACTGGGGCAGCAAGCTCAAACCCGCGAGAACGATGATGGCGGCGCTCAAGACGATGAAATGCAGCCGGAAGTTGAAATACGGCATCAGTGCGCGACGCGCAGGTACACCGGTAGATCGGTGGTTGGCGGCTGGACCGGTGTCAAAGAGGGATCCTGCGCCGGAGAATATCCCACCACAGCCGCCAATCCCCCATGAGACTGAAAGCGGGATGCCTGAACGTCGCAGGCTTGTTATGTTCGAAGAAAAAGTGCCCTACCCATGCGAAGGCGTAGCCTTGGACCAGAGCCATTCCCAGCAACCACCACACCTGTGTTGCGAACGCCGTGATCAGAAGCACCAACGCAATGCTGGTCCCGATGAAATGCAGTCGGCGCGACACGGGATTGGCGTGTTCGCTGAGATAGAACGGATAAAATTCCCTGAAACTTCGATAGCGCTTGCTCATTCGATTCACCTCGGACGGGCCACGATGGGGCGTCTGACCTTTAGGACCTGAAGTGCTCATGCTCGGAAGTGCGAGGCCCCAAGAGCCGCCGATAAATCTGAAGATCGCCCAAGGAAAAGCAGCAGAACGTCACTGTCTGAATTACCGGCGACTGGGCAATGAAAGCCTGCACGGTGGTCACGGCAATTCTTGCCGCGGCCTCGATCGGATAACCGTAGACGCCGGTGCTGATGCAGGGAAAGGCGATGCTTTCGAGATCGTGACTGACAGCAACTTCCAAACTGCGTCGGTAGCATGAGGCCAACAGTTGCGGCTCGCCGCCCGCACCTCCGTGCCACACGGGCCCTACCGTGTGAATCACGAATCTGGCCGGCAGGCGATAGCCTTTGGTGATTTTGGCGTCGCCGGTTTTGCAACCCTTAAGTTGACGGCATTCGTCCAACAGTTCGGGTCCTGCCGCCCGATGAATGGCGCCATCGACCCCGCCGCCGCCGAGCAACGAGGAATTCGCTGCGTTGACGATGGCCGCGACCCGCAACGCGGTGATGTCACCTTGAATCGCCTGCAGTTCACTCACCGATGACGGCGCGGCCATAAACGGTTCGAATATGGCTCGCTGATTCATATGTATCGATCACTTCTGTGCCGCGCCAATGAATGCAAAGCACTTGGCCAAGGCCTCGGGTATGCCAGGTGCATTGGAACGCGCCCAAGTCCTGAGTTCGGCTTGCGTGTTGCGCCCGCCCGCGTCATTCCATACAGCAACATAGCGATGCGTCGCGGGATCGCCGCGGTACAGGGTCAGGTTGTCGCTGGCGATAGGCGTGTTCACGTCGAACAGGTACCAGTTGCCGAGATGATAGCTGTGAACGATTTTGGCCGAAGGCGCATTCATTTGGCTGGCGATGGAGGAAGAGAAACTCGAGTTTTGGGACGGCGACAACGCAACTTTGATTCTGTCGCAAGGGCTGGCGTTCGCGTTGGCGGCAGCCAATAAGGATGCGCTGATGATTAGGCCGTGCAGAGATGCACGGGCTATCCGACGGAATCTGAATGTCTTGATCAAGTCGCCCTCCGTGCATGGTGTTTGCGGATACTACGACAACGCTTGTTCCCACTTGAGTCAACGATGAGGAGTTTAACGCCGAGCGGGCCCAAAGAGCATCTTCTAGCTCGATGCGGCTTTGGACACTTGCTGGTGCACTCGATACATCAGTACGGACGTCACCAGGGTGATGGCCATCACGACATATCCCAGCCAATCAAAATGCGCGAGCGAGCCGTCCGGCGTCTGAACGATGAGCCAGCCCGCCACTGCGGCTGAGGCGCCGCCCGCGAATTGCTGCAGTGAACCGCTGACTGAATTGAAGGCGCCGCGTTTGGAGGGCTCAGGGATAGCCGAGATCAAAGCCTGCGCCGGGATCATGCGCGAAAAGATACCCGCAAACAGGATTACATTGAGCACTATGACCGTGACCAGCGGCACGTGGCCGATGTGTGTCCAGATAGGCACCAAAACCAGCGTTAAGACGCTCCCGAAGCAGAACATCGGAAACTTGCCGAAGCTGTCGCTCGCTTTGCCGACCAATGGACCTACAAATATGGCGCTCACACCAGTCACAAGATAAATCAGCGGCAGCACGGCGAAGTTCAATCCGACATTGTTCACGATATAAGCGGTGCCAAAAGGCATCAGCATATAGCCGCCGGTCGGCAGCAGCATGACCAGGAGAAACGCAAGGCGATAGCCTGGCTCGGTAATGGTGTTGCTGAGATGTCGCAGAGGGCTGTGCTCCTGCCTCAGTGAGAGGTGCCCGACCACTGGCCGCATGGTCAGCATGATGACGACACCCGCCGGCACCCCGATGGCAATGATTGCGAAAAAAGGGGAGTGCCAATCCCAACGGCTGGTCAGATAGAGTCCGGCGGGCAGCCCGAGCACCTGGCTTGCGGCAAAGGCCGTTGAAACCACTCCCATCACCCGGCCTCGCATTTCGAGAGGAAAAAGGTCCGTGGTGATGGCGAATATGACGGAGCCAATCACCCCGCCAAACAGCCCGGTGACGATGCGTGCCAGCAAAAGGAGCGGGTACGTGGTGGCCAAAGCGCACAGCAAATTGCCGAGCATGAATCCAAAATAGAAGAACAGCAGAAGGCGTTTCCGATCGAAGCGGTCGGCGAAGCCTGCGGCAAGAAATCCCGACACGCCGGCGCTGAAGGCATAGGAAGAGACTGCCAGGCCAAACTGTTGCGGGCTGATGTGCAGGCTGGGCATCACGATCGCACCCAGAGGCGAGATGATCATGAAATCCAAAATGACGGTGAACTGCAGAAATCCCAGAATGCCGATGACGACCTTCTCGTATCGCGAAAACTTGACCCGAACTGGGGAGCTTATTGCCGCTGTATCCATAGGGTAGGCTTAGGCAATTGTCATCGTTTGATCAGCCCCCAGGCTGGAGATAGGCGTTCTCGCAAACTTCGCGATCGCTCCAACGAAAGGTGGACTTTACACTCGGATCACTTCGCATCATCGTACTTTTTTACCATGGTTTTTGGGGCAACCAGACGCCACGCGCGCTCAATCAAATCCGGTAACGCTCGCTTTTCGACTGTAGCGAAGCGCACGAGAATCCAGGGATAGTTCCGATAGTGATCTGTGATAAAGAAAACCTCCGGGGCAGACTGCATCAAAATCTCGCGGTCCAGTAGGTCCGTCCGAAGAACAAGGCAGTCCCTGTTCTGATGCAACCGCGCAAAGAGCTTGCCACCGACCTTGAGCGCGGGAGTGCCGTATGAGGTGCCGTCTTCTACTCCAGGCAGAGCGTGCGCAACTTCGCGAACGTCCTCGAAGCTTGTCAGGGCATGCGCTCCTCCTGCGGCCCGTGGCTTAGGCGCTGAAGCAGTACGAGAGCGCCGGCGCCGGGCTGCCATGCGTTGTCTAACGTCTCTGCTGAACGGTGCGCGGTCCGCGCGACACCGGGTTACGGCATTTTTTCGACATTGCCTTCCTCCATGGTCAATCGAAGTTGCTCGTGCGTCCGTTACGACGATAGTTGGCAGTATGAGCGATACCGCGAACCAAAACTGACATCGGGATCGCCACGAATCAGTCGGCGTGCGTGCCCATGCTACCCGATGAGGCAAGCTTGCGGCAGTTCGACAGCAATCCGTATAGGCACCGCTCTGAACATAAGTGTGAAGAAGAGCGTCGGCGGGCAAAGCGCAAGGACGAACGGTTGCCATCGGGAATTTCCGTAGCTGTCTGACGTCTGAGTTGGGCGGCCGCGCGCCCAGATCCATCAAGCGACAGGATCGCACATTTAGTACTTTTGATCACGGCGCGCTTCCGTGCTCTCACGGTTCGCCACAACATATGGTGGGCGTCAGCACCGTTATCCTAGACAACAATCGTCAGAATGCACTTTGTCCCAGTCACCGACTCAATTTCGCGAGGTGCCTACCGCGCCACGGGCGGCATAGCAGTATCAAGTTAATGACCGTGCCAAGCGCTAACCAGCCGTACATCGGGTGGAAGCCAGTCACGAAGTCATAACTTCGCCCCCCTGACATATATACGAACACGATTGCTCCGATCGTGCCACCTATTAAATACAGCGGGTGGCTCCAATCCACGGCGGGGTGAGCTGAGTTGAGCTGTGGGAGCCAGATGGACAGGATCACGCCCGGAATGGGGCTGAGCGCAGCGGACACGAGCACTCTTAACGCCCAGACACGCCAAACCGGAGTCGCGGTGCGCTCTTTCATGGGCATCTAACGTCCTAGTTCAGCGACGCGCGCCCGCGCAGACCCAACCGAGCGATTTTTTTCTGACTCACCGATTCCCTCCGACGATCGCCGCAGACGACGCCGCGTGTACGCTCCAACGAAAGTTAGGCGTTGATAGATTCGATCCGCCAAGTCAGCCTTGCGACCCAAAGCAACCCCAACATAACTTCTACATGGACGGATTAGCCCGCGGCACGGCGGAGGACCGACGAGCACTAGCGCCGCGTGGCCTCGTAATAGTGGTTCTCGCCATCGTCATTGTACTCATTTGCCAGCATGAGGCCGGCGGCGTCAAGCAGATCGCTGTACCGAGCGCGACCAAGCGAGACGGACTCGCGTCCGGTGGAGTTGTCGGACCATGAGCACACCTGCCACGGAGCCGTGAACAGGAAGCTGCCGCCCGATGCCAGTGAACTCGCGGCCTGCCGTATTACCCGCTCCTGCTCTATAGCCGGCAGCAGAAACAGCAGGCCCCACGCAAGTATGCCATTGAAGCCGCGGCGGAAGAACGTGGACCCTGCCACAGGCTCACACGCCACCTGCGCCTGAGGAAAATGCTCCTGATATGCTCGCGCCAAGCTCGGCGATGCGTCGATGGCGCAGACCGTCCCACGCAGGTGAAGTGCCTCCGAGCGCGGCCCGCCGGGACCGCAGCCCAGATCGAGGAATGCACTCGCCGCTGGCAACCGATTGGTCCAAAACTCGACGACCACGACCCCAACGCGCGACGAGCGGGCCTGCGCGATGAAGTCTCGCGCGAGCGCCTCCCAGCCATTCGACAGATCGGCATCCGCGCGTGATGGCGGCATTGGTGAACTCCTAGGTTACGATGTTAGACGCTTATCATTCCTGCGCCCACAAATCCACAAATTGGACTATTTGCTCGGTATGGGGAAAAGGAGCTGGTTACCGTCCGGGTCGTCAATTTGAATCGCGTTGTATCCCCACCAAACATTTCTGTTGGGTATTGAGTGTTGCGCTAGTGTGCTTTCAAGCTCCTCAAATCCGGCTCGCGTGAGTTCCACGAACAGGCGCCCCCGATCTCTACGCGCAGCGTCCTCGCACAGAATAATCTCGCACTCGGCGCGATGAACCTGACACACGCCTCCATTACCGTCCGCCTCGTGCCACGCCTTTGTGAAGTCGAGCATGTCGACGTAGAAGTGCAGTGCGCGCGCAACATCGTCAACAAATAGCACCGGTCGGGTATACCATCTATGCATGGGGAAACCTCCCGCAAGATAACTGTCTAACAATGGAGCTGATCGGCGCGCAATTCCCGCGACACGGTGCTATGCACTGTAAAAATTGTTTTCCTCATTGTTCAAACGAAGAACATCGCGCGTCCGGTCCAGCGCCAGCTAGGGATCATAGCCACTTGGTCTGCGAAAAAATGAATCCCACGGCAATGCTGGCGGCAACTGCGCAACCGAGGATTAACCAGTTTAGAGCTCCACGAGGACGCCGGATCAATGAGATTACGGCAATACAAATCGCTACGAGAGGACCGATAATGGAAACGACCAACGCAACGAGCAGGATCGGACCGATGCCAGGAATGACACGTATGTCGAATCCCGAAAATCGTATCAACATAAACAGACACCACGCCGCCGCCCAGATTGCGAGGCAGTAGATAGATGCGGATTTCAAGGATACCTTTGCCACTTGTAACTTGATTCCTAACGTCTCAGTTGAGCGGCCCGGGCGCGCGACGCAAAGCGAAGGCGGTTTATCCAGATCATCGACATCCTCCTTGGACCGAAGCCGCTGCCCCGCGATCGCTCCAAGCGATTGTTAGAGCTTGGACTCCCTGCGTGCGCCGATCCAGCCAATCGAAGACGCAACAATTAGTACTATCACCCAAAACGGAATGTATAACATCCATGCGTCTGCACCGTCGTGTGCAGAGACAGCATACCAAACAAAAAGCTGAAAGCCGGTCAGGAGCGCATCGAGCGCGAGCAGTGTAACGACGCGAACCCGTGACAGCCTGCGCACGAACACCAGCGCTAAGATTCCCCAAAGTAACTGCGGAAACCCCATGTACAGCCAATTCAACAAAAAAAACCGCGGAGAATCAAAAATTGAGTCTTGATGGTAGTGAATCGAGTTGGCAAGCATCAACGCGACGGGTAGCAGCAATGACAGCGCCAGCCCAATCGTGAAGCGGTCGAGTTTCACGGCCTCTAACGATGAGGTTGAGCGACGCGCGATCCCTGCGACACCGATCTATGGCAGTTTATCGTCATTGACGTCCTCCCTGAGTCCAATCGAGGCTGACAACGCGTCCGTTCCTACGGTGGTTAGACATCAAAGCTTCGTCCAGGTGCAAATCGTAGAATCGACATGGTCCGTACAAGAGAATAGCCAGCGACCGTCGACCGACGTGTAGCCACGCGAAAAAATCCCTTTTTCGGCGAAGTAAGTAGGTTTGCCAATCGCCCCAAATTTTGGAATCAAACTCCGTTACAAGCTTAGAGAATAGCTCTTGCTGCTCTCTGCGATTATGCGACGTCGATCTCCGATATTTTACGATGGAATCACGCAGTTTCTTGCCAGAAATGCCAAGAGAAGTCGATTTCTCTTTTGCAATTTCGAGCTCCAGAGCACTCATCTTCTCGCTTTTCAGAGAATCCAAACCGAACCTTTGCAACCGACCTCCAGTCATCGATATGGTCACGGGGAGCAATCATATGCCATCGTCACCTAACGATGAGGTTCAGCGACGCAGAGTGGTTGCGCGTTCAAGAAACGCGATCACCTGCGAGCGCGACACAGACGGAAACCCCGCAAGAAATTCGTCAATGGAATCGCCAGCTTCGAGATATTCGAGTAGCGTCTGAACGGGCACCCGCGTACCTGGGAAAACTGGTGTCCCACTCATTACATCAGGATATGCGGTGACCACCGGGTTGCTCATACGGGATACCATAAACCAGCGCGGCGCCAGTGTCCAAAAAGGGGCCTTTAACGATAGAGCTGAACGGCGCGCGAAGGCAGCCAACCGGGCAATTCCGGGCTTAAAAAAAGCCGCCGTCCCGTCGATTTGGGGGAGCGTCTTCGCGAGGGCTGACCCACCACAGTCGAATGAAGCCGACCCACAATTGCAACATTGAGGGCGCAACATTGGGTACCCCCTAGTCAACGATGGATGCCCTCATGAGTACCAACGGAGCGCACTCCCTGGACCACGAAGAATTGATGAACCGCGTCGCCCGCGATCTGGCGGACAGCTATGACGAGGAAATCGAGCTGGAAATCGAGGACGGCAACGAGGGCAAGATTGCCGATCCCGAATACCGTAAGGCCTATTTCCGTGAGCTCTTCCGGCTGCAGGCTGAGCTGGTCAAATTGCAGGACTGGGTGGTAGCCAACGGCAAGAAGGTTCTGATCCTGTTCGAGGGCCGCGACGCAGCCGGGAAGGGAGGCGCCATCAAGCGCATCACTCAGCGTTTGAACCCGCGTTCCTGCCGGGTGGTGGCGCTGCCGGCGCCGAACGATCGCGAGCGGACGCAGTGGTATTTCCAGCGCTACGTGACGCACCTGCCCGCGGCGGGTGAGATCGTTCTGTTCGACCGCAGTTGGTACAACCGCGCGGGCGTGGAGAAGGTGATGGGCTTTTGCACGCCGGAAGAATACGAGGAGTTCTTCCGCACGGTGCCTGACTTCGAACGCATGCTGGTGCGTTCCGGCATCACGCTTCTCAAGTATTGGTTTTCCATCACGGACGAGGAGCAGCATCTGCGCTTCTTGGGCCGCATCCATGATCCGCTGAAGCAGTGGAAGCTCAGTCCCATGGACTTGGAGTCGCGGCGTCGTTGGGAAGACTACACCGTGGCGAAAGAAATCATGCTCGCTCGTTCGCACATTCCGGAGGCGAAGTGGTGGGTGGTGCAGGCGGTGGACAAGAAGCGCGCGCGTCTGAATTTCATCAATCATCTGCTGAAGCAATTCAGCTATGCGGAAATCCAAAAAGCGCCCGTCGTGCTGCCGCCGCGCGAGCATCATGAGCACTACTCGCGTCAGGCCGTGCCTCCGGAAATGGTGGTTCCGGAGTTGTACTGAGAATCGCTGAATTCAAAGCGGCGCCGCAGTGATGTTTTTTTCCCCAGGATTCCAGCATTCCTGAGTGTGGCGCGACGCTGTCCGGGCAAAAGGCGTGCGCGGCGCGAACCTGCGCCGCGGCTATTTCGTGGCGGACGCTTCCTGGCTATACTGTGCCGCTTCCTAATGATTTCTCAACGATTTTCAGCGAGTTGCCGTGTCCCAGTCAGATTCTTCGGATACCCAGTTTTTCAATTCTTTCAGCATGGTGCTCGGCATACTGGTCGCCTTTGCGATCGTGCTGTTCGCGGTGGCGCGCTCCATCGGCGCCGACAACCAGCGTGAACACGTGCTGTTGGATCCACTGCACATCAAGGACATGCAGAAAAACATCGAACCGTTCGCGCACGTCGCGATCGCCGGCAAAGACAACTCGGCCCTGGTCGCTTCGACCGCGCCGGCCGGCAGCGCGCCCGCTGCGGCGGTTCCAACCACGGGTGAACAGGCATTTACCCAGGTGTGTTCGGCCTGCCATGCGGCCGGTGTCAACGGCGCCCCGAAGATCGGCGATAAGGCGGCGTGGGCTCCTCGCATCGCGCAGGGCAAGGAAACTCTTTACGGCAACGCCATTCACGGCAAGGGCAACATGCCGGCCAAGGGTGGCACGACGTGGCCCGATGCGACCATCAAGATGACGGTCGATTACATGGTGTCGCTCAACAAATAGGGCGATCCAGCGCTCGAAGCTTTATCGCTTCGGCCATGTCGGTGTGACGAATCTGCTCGGCGCCGGCCAGATCGGCGCAGGTGCGCGCCAGTTTCAATATCCGGTCATAGGCACGCGCCGACAATCCCAGCTTGGCGATGGCGGCCTTCAAGATGGCGCGCGAATCTCGTTGCAACGGACACTGCCGCGTCACCTCTGCGGGGCTCAGACGCGCATTGACCTTCCCTTGCCGCTGTAACTGCCGCGCTCGCGCGACAGCCACGCGCGCGGCGACGATGGCGGAACTTTCCACGGCTTCCGCCTCGCCGTTCAGCAAGTGATCCATCGGCAGCGCCACCAGTTCGACGTGAATATCGATGCGATCGATGAGCGGCCCGGACACCCGATTGCGATAGCGTTGCACTTGTTCGCCGGTGCAATGACAACGGCCGCGCGCGTCGCCGGCATAGCCGCAGGGACAGGGATTCATGGCGGCCACCAGCTGGAATTGCGCCGGAAACTCGAAGGTCTTCTTCAGGCGCGACAGCATCACCACGCCGCTTTCCAGCGGTTCGCGCAAGGCTTCCAAGGCATTGCGCGGAAACTCCGGAAACTCGTCCAGGAACAGCACGCCGAGATGCGCCAACGACAATTCGCCGGGCCGCATTGCACCCCCGCCGAGCAACGCGGCGATGGAACTCGTATGCTGCGGACTGCGGAACGGGCGGCTATTTTTCAATTGAGGCCGGCTGCCGGACAAAGATTCCAGGCAGGCAACCTCGAGTGCTTCGCGCTCCGTCAACGGTGGCAGCAAGCCCGGCAGGCGCTGTGCGAGCAGAGTCTTTCCCGATCCCGGCGGTCCGACGAAAATGAGTCCATGCTCTCCCGCGGCGGCAATCTCCAAGGCACGCTTGCCGAAGTATTGGCCGCGCACGTCGGCCAAATCGGGCGAATTCTGTGCGATGCGTCTTGCGGCTGGATGATCGTTGCTTGCGGCGATTTCGAGAACTGCGGTGGCTGTGCGCAGGCGCCTCTTGTCGTCTACCGGCCTTTTTGACGGCTTGAGCGCCGGCCGGAGGGCGCCGATGACGTCGAACAAATTGCCGGCGAGCAGTACACGTGCGCCGCTCACCATGGCCGCTTCCGGCGCATTGGCAGTCGGCAGAATCAGTTCGCTGCCTTCGCGGGCCCCTGCCAGCAGAGCCGGCAGCAGCTTCGGCGTTTCGCGCATTTCGCCGCTCAAGGAAAGCTCACCGTAAAATTCTCGTCTCATCAACGCTTCGGCCCGGATGTGCCCGGCGGCCGCAAGAATACCGACGGCGATGGGCAAATCGAAACGCCCGCCTTCCTTGGGCAAATCCGCCGGTGAAAGATTCACGGTGATGCGCGCCGCTGGAAACTCGTAGCCGGCGGTCTCGATGGCGGCGCGTACCCGCTGCTTGCTCTCGCGCACCACCGCTTCCGGCAGGCCGACCAAAGCAAATGCAGGGATGCCGGAGCCTAGATGCACTTCGACGCGCACCAGGGGTGCCGCCATACCGGCGGGTGCGCGGCTGAACACAATGCTCACATCCATGTGAGACCTCATTGAAGCGATTAGCTGGGCGTAAGCTTGGTTTCCAACTCTTTCACGCGCGCTTCGAGATCGGCCAATTTGGCCTGCGTGCGCTGCAGTATTGCGGATTGCACGTCGAAGTCCTGACGGGTGACCAGGTCGAGCTTGGCCAGTTGGGCTTGCAGAACGGCCTTGAAATTGCCTTCGAGGTCGCGTCCGAACGCCTTGACCGATTCCGGTACCGATTCGGCCAGACGGCGCGCCAACTCATCCAGGCTATTGGCATTCATAAAACTCATACACAACCTCCTTACAAACAGTGCTCGCACCCGGTTAACGCGCCGAACCGCTGGTCGCGCGCCATCTCGGTGCAACCCGCCGGTGGGGCGGCTGCAACTCGTTGATCTATGGCCCGCCCACCTTGGCACGGAATCTGCATTATCTGGATCAATAGTACGTGTAAGCGAAGCCGGAGGCGGACTCAATTTAGGATGACAGCGGGGATAAATGCATGAAGCTGATCACCGCAGTCATCAAACCCTTCAAAGTCGACGACGTCAGACAGGCGGTTGCCGACATTGGAATCCAAGGGCTCACCGTGACCGAAGTTCAGGGTTACGGGGGCCAAAACGGACCTGCCGAGATCTATCGCGGAGCCGAGTACAGCGTCGATTTTCTGCCCAAGGCGAAGATCGAATTGGCCGTCGATGATTCGATTGCGGAACAGGTGATGGAAGCAGTTTGTAACGTGGCTAGGACGGGGAAATCGGGCGATGGCAAGGTTTGGATACTGGAATTGGAGCAAGCCCTGCGCGTGCGGACCGGTGAAACCGGCCCCGATGCCATCTGAGGAATCTATTTGCGAGGACTGGAGAAGGCCTCGCCCGCTTCAGCGAGCGAGGCCAAACTTTCTTACGTTTTAGGAGCATCTCGCGCCGGCAAGCCAGCCAACTCCCCCGTCGGTGCGATATCCCGGCGGCGTGGGCTCTTTAAGGAGTCCACGCCGTTTTTTATATACGCGCGCCCGACGCAAGACGCTGAGGCGTTATACACCCGTGCACTGCACTAATCCATGCTGCTACGCAGCATTTTATTTTACATTCCACTGCTAAACTGCGAGTACCTCGAACCCGGAGCCTCCTGAATGAAAATGGTCATTGCCATCATCAAGCCGTTCAAGCTGGACGACGTGCGCGCTGCCCTGGCCGAGGTTGGGGTACAAGGGATTACCGTGACAGAGGTCAAAGGCTTTGGCCGTCAAAAGGGCCACACTGAACTTTATCGTGGGGCGGAATATGTGGTGGATTTCCTCCCCAAGGTGAAGTTGGAATTGGCGGTCGACGATGAACAGGTCGATCGCGTGGTTGAAGCCATTATCGAAACGGCCCGCACCGGTAAAATCGGTGACGGCAAGATTTTTGTTTCGGACCTGGGCCAAGCAGTGCGCATCCGTACCGGCGAGGCAGGTTCGCGAGCTCTTTGAACGAGAGCGAGGGTTGGACGATGAAACGCGTGATGTTGTTCGCCGCTTTACTTGCTTGGTCGGCCATGGCTTCGGCGGTCGTTTATAAATGGACTGACGCGCAAGGCAAGGTGCAGTACGGCGATCGGCCGCCGGATAACGTGCATGCTGAAGTGGTGGAAGGATTGGGCGGCACCCACACGCCGGCGCCCGCGGCGCGGCCGTCCACTTCCAGCACGGCCAGCGGCACGCCCACCGCCAATGACGCAACTGCCAAAGATGATGCAGCCAAACAAGCCGTTGATGCAGATGTCGCCGCGACGCGCGAGAAGCAATGCGCGGACGCTCAGGCCAACTATAAGAAGCTGATCGAAGGACGCAGACTTTACAAAACCGGTCCCGATGGTGAGCGTGAGTATTTGACCTCCGATCAGATCGACAGCGAACGCCTCAACGCCAAGCGCGAAATCGACGCGACCTGCAACAGCACGACCTGACGCATTCTCGCGTACGCGCCGCGGCCGCGCGCACCGCGGCGTGCGCGCTCGACCAGCCCGCCTGAACGCCGGCATCGATCATCTCCACTTCCAAGGCTGATGGCTTTCGCTTTGCCGCGGAACGCGCAAAGCTTTACCCTACTGCCCCAAGTTTTAACTCTCCATCTTCCAAGGAATGCAAATGCAAACGGGCTTCGTCGGATTGGGCGCCATGGGCGCGCATATGGCGCGCAACCTGCACCGCGCCGGCTTACTCACGGGCGTCTGGAATCGCTCCCCCGAAAAAGCCAAATCGCTGGCCCAGGAACTCAAGGTCATCGCCTTCAAGGATCTGAACGAATTGGCGGGCAACTGCGAGGCCGTGGTCACCTGCGTATCCGCCGACAAAGATTTGCAAGAAGTGATCAGGGGGTTGGAACCGGGTTTGAATCCGAACATGATCGTGATGGATTGCTCCACCGTGGGTAAAGACACCGTGCGCGACATCCACGCGCAGCTCGATTCCATGGGCGTCGGCTTTCTCGATTGTCCGGTGAGCGGCGGCGTCGAGGGTGCGCGCCTGGCGACCCTGGCCATCATGGTGGGCGGCGATGAATCGGTGTTCAATCGCGCCAAGCCCATTCTCGATGCCATGGGCAAGGCCGTTGCCTACATGGGCGGCAGCGGCGCCGGACAGGCGACCAAGGCGACCAATCAGATCATGTGCGCCGGCATCATCCAGGTGGTGGGCGAAGCGATGGCGTTTGCGCACGCGGAAGGCCTGCCGCTGAAGCAGGTCATCGACGTGCTCGGCAAGGGCGCCGGCTCCAGCTGGTACTTCGTCAATCGCGCGCCCTTCATGGCGAACAACAATTTTCCTGCCGGTTTTCGTGTGCGCCTGCACGACAAGGATCTGAAACTGTGCCGCGACATGGCCGCGAAACACGGCGCCAAATTGCCGGTGACGGAGTCGGTGATTTCGCAGTATGCGGAGCTGATGAAGCAAGGCTTCGGCGATGAGGACATCTCGGCCATCTATCGCCTCGCCTCCAAATTGTTTCCCGACAAATTCGCATGAGCGCGACACTGCGAATCGCGACTCGCAAGAGTCAGCTCGCGTTATGGCAGGCGGAGCATGTCGCCGCGCTGCTGCGCGCGGCGCACCCCGGTCTCGCCATCGAGCTGGTCCCTTTGGTGACGCAGGGCGATCGAATTCAGGACCGCCCTCTGGCGTCCATCGGCGGCAAGGGCCTGTTCATCAAAGAGCTGGAGGTCGCCATCGAGGAGAAGCATGCCGACATCGCCGTGCACTCGATGAAGGATGTGCCGGCCGATCTGCCGTCGGGATTCGCAATCGGCGCGGTGTTGACCCGCGCGGATCCGCG
>CAZZWM010000035.1:0-725 GCA_964657945.1 uncultured Steroidobacteraceae bacterium | reverse complement strand
AAAGTGTTGTCGATGGCGATGGCGTGTCGGTTCAGATGAATGGCGCGCAGCTGATGCACCGGGCCCCGGTAAGCTATCCGCGCGACGCCCTGGTGACCAAGAACGGCGTGCAGCATCTCGAAGAATTGCCGCGGGGCGCCCGCGTGGGCACTTCCAGCTTGCGGCGCCAGGCGCAGCTCTGCGCGTTGCGGCCGGACCTGAAGATCGATGCACTGCGGGGTAACGTGGATACCCGGCTGCGCAAATTGGACGAGGGCAGCATGGATGCCATTGTGCTCGCGTGTGCCGGATTGATCCGCTTGGGGTTGGAGTCGCGCATCACTGCGCGGCTGGATCCGAAGCGCTGTCTGCCGGCCGTCACCCAAGGCATCATTGGCATCGAGTGCCGCGATGGCGACTCCGGCACCTTGAAGCTGTTGCAGGCATTGGAAGATCCCGCGACGCGCTTGGTGATGGAGGCGGAACGCGCATTCTCGCGGCGTTTGGGCGGCAGCTGTCAGTCGCCGGTCGCGGCGTACGCAGAGTTGCACGCCGATCAAATCGAGTTGCATGGCCTGGTGGCAGAGCCCGATGGATCGCGTGTGCTGCGCGACACATTGACGGCCGGCCATGCTCATCCTGAGGCATTGGGACTGCGACTGGCCGATCGCATTCTGGCGGCGGGCGCCGGTCCATTGCTCGAGCGCTTGCGCGCCGGCTGAACGGGGCCGCACCCTAACGCATGG
>CAZZWM010000034.1:0-30683 GCA_964657945.1 uncultured Steroidobacteraceae bacterium | reverse complement strand
CCGGCGCCATTGGCGCGCTGATGCAGTTCCACGCGGGCACCCGTCATGGTCATCACTTCGCTGACTACGGCGATCTCGGCCGAGCCGCCGCGGCCGCCGCGGCCGCCAGAGCCGCCAGAGCCGCCGCCTGTCTGGGTGGACTTGCGCACCTGCGACTCGGTTTCGCGCACGCTCCACCGGCGCGTGGCGATGAGCTGCGCCAGCCGGACCCGCTCTTCATCATCCTCGACGCTGAGCAGGGCCCGCGCATGTCCCATGCTGATGGTACGGGTGTCCATCATGGTGGTGACCTCCGCGGGCAGATCCAGCAGGCGCAGCAAATTGGTCACCGTTGCGCGCGAGCGGCCGATGGCATGCGCCACCTGTTCGTGCGTCAGTGCAAACTCCACGGTCAAGCGCCGCAGTGCTCTGGCCTCATCCGCCGGACTGAGTTCCTCGCGCTGGATATTTTCGATCAGCGAGATCGCGATGGCTTCTTGATCGTTGAATTCGCGAATGATGGCCGGCACGTTGGCCAGGCCGGCCAACCGAGCGGCACTGAAGCGCCGTTCGCCCGCCACGATCTCGAATTGATGCGGGTATCCCGGAACCGGCCGCACGATCAGCGGCTGGATGACGCCGGTCGCCTTGATGGAATGCACCAGCTCCTCGAGCAGTTCGGGCCTGGTATCGCTGCGGGTGGGCTGGGAATGGGGGCGGATTGCGGTGATCGGGATGTAGCCGGCGCCTTGCCGATACAGCCGGCGCGGAGGTGCGTTCAAAAACGCCTGCAGTTCGCCTACATCTCCCGCGTCTGCGCTCATACGGCAAGCCTACCTGAATTGCCCGGGCGCCGCAGCACCGCCTGTCGGCTAACCGGAGCTCGTAGCCCGCCACCGCGCCAGCAGCGCGTCCAGGTATTTGGTCGCGCGAGGCGCCTCGCTGGAAGCGGCATCGCCCCCGGATGGCCGATCCACCTGACGGCAAACCGATTCGAGCGCTGCAGCTTTGTCGGTCCACACGGCCAGTTGCTCATCCACCGGCGGGTCCAACTGCAGCAGCGCCGCCAAAGTTGACGTGACGATGGATGCGGGTGTCCGCACATCGATGCAGTCGAGCAAAAAATTTGCCACGCCCGGCGGTGTCGGCCGTATTTTTCCCAGCGAGTAGGCGGCCTCCGCGCGGACCAACATCGGGTTCGAATCGTCACGCACCGTCGACATCAAGGCGGCAGCGGATACCCGCGCGCCGGCAATGCTCAAGCGCCCCAGCTCGATGTGCGCCTTGCGCCGGATCTGTCGAAACTCCTCGACCTCGGTGCTGCGTTTCAGCGTCGCCGTGATGGTATGGCGCAACTCAGGCCCCATCTGGGTCCGCGCATCGCTGATCACGGTGCGCACCTCATCGAAGCTATCGACGAATATGCAGGCCAGGCCATAGCGCCTGCGCAGCACCAGCGCGCGGGCTTCTTCATCCTCGCGCTGGCCGCGCTTCCAGATATAGACATGCTCGCCCACTCCGCCCCCGAAGTTGGCTTCGAAGCTCTGCAACAAGTCCTCGAAGTCCGGATCGTTCAAACCAAACCCGACGATCAGCGCGCTGAACCGCGCGAGTACATGGTGCGCAAAGGCGCGGTACCCCGGCTGACGTGCCATCACTTCCCGATACGAAGCGCGATCCAGCACAATGGTCTTCGGCCGCGAAATGCAGCCATGGGCTTTCAACAAGAATCGCGATCTGAAGTCCTCGGCCAATACCGCGCGCAGCTTGCGCTCGTCCGAGTAGATGGCGCGGCGCATGCGGTGTTGCTCCTGGCGCCGCGCCCGATAGGCATTCTCGTGGCCCTGGTCATAGTTGAACGTCATGATGCCCAGAGGTTCGAGATCCTCGATCAGATCGTGCAGTGGAGATCGCGCATCATCCGGCGCCGTGGTCAGCTGCACGATGGCGTCCCGATAGTCGGCGGCGCCCACTGTCTCGCGAATCATGGTGGCCGCTTCGATCAGATAGTCGGATCCGCGCGGCCGGGCGTTCAGCAGCAAATCCACGTCGCGCTGTACCGGCGCCAGCCTCCGGCTGAACCGCTCCCGCAACTGTGTCAACACGGAATGCCAGGTGGGCAGCGAAGTCAGCTCAGAGCCCGGTTGCGCCAGACCCACGGACACACCGCTGCCGGTCACCACCACCAGCCGGCGATAGGCAACGGCATCGCATAGAACGCCAAATCCAGGATTTTGCCGATGATTGAGCATCGGCGCATTTTACAGGATAAGGCTAGAATCTTGTTTTCAGAGCCAATGACAACATGCACCCTGCAACTGCCCATGGTTGATTTTGCCGCCATCGTCGAGCGCGAAAGCGGACTGCGCAGAACACTCACCGCGCGAAAGCTGTCCATGATCGCGATCGGAGGTGCCATCGGAACCGGATTGTTTCTGGGCAGTGGATTCGCCATCGGCGTCGCCGGCCCCAGTGTGCTCATCAGCTACGCGATCGGCGCATTGATTGCGCTGCTGCTGATGGGCTGTCTGGCCGAAATGACCGTGACGCATCCCACCACCGGTTCTTTCGGCACTTATGCCGAACACTATATAAGTCCGCTCGCCGGCTTCATGGTGCGCTATGCGTATTGGACCTGCATCGTGCTGGCGGTGGGAACCGAAGTCACGGCGGTCGCGCTCTACATGAAGTTCTGGTTTCCCGCCGCCCCCGGCTGGATCTGGATCGCCGGCTTCTCCGGTTTGCTGATCACCGTGAATGCGTTCAGCGTCAGCACCTTCGGCACCGTCGAGTACTGGTTCTCCTTGATCAAGCTTGCGGCCATCGTGTGCTTCATCCTCCTTGCCGGCTACGTACTTGCACAGGGCTCCGTGGGACTGCGGAATTACACCGCGTTTGGAGGGTTCCTGCCCCACGGGTTGAGCGGCATGTGGATCGCCGTCATCATGGCGATTTTCAGCTACCTGAGCATCGAGATGATTGCGGTGGCGGCGGGCGAGGCCGCGCAGCCCGAGGCCGCCATCACGCGCGCATTTTTCTCCACGGTGGTGCGTTTGGTGTTGTTCTACCTGCTGACGCTGGCACTCATGCTGGCCGTACTGCCGTGGACTCAGGCAGGTTCGGGCAAAAGCCCGTTCGTCATGGTCATGGAGGTACTGCGGGTGCCGGCCGCGGGCGGCGTGATGAACTTCGTCATTCTCATTGCGGCACTGTCCGCCATGAACAGCCAGCTCTATATCTCCACCCGCATGATGTTCAGCCTGTCGCGTGCAGGACAGGCGCCGCGGCCGCTCGGCGTGCTGACGTCGAAGGGCATTCCCTTCAACGCGCTCCTGGTATCCACCTCCGGTATTGCTCTGGCGGCGGTTCTGAGCGTGGTCTCGCCCGGCAGAGCTTTTCTGATGATGGTCGGCGTGTCCGTGTTCGGTGCCATGTTCACCTGGATGATGATCTTCGTGACGCACTTTTATTTCCGTCGTGCGCGCACCCGCGCCGGCGCTCCTCCCACGCGCTTTCGGATGTGGGGCTTTCCCGTCACCACGCTGCTCGGCGCCGGCCTCATGGCGGCGCTGTTGATCACCACCGCCTTCACGGACGCTTTCCGCATGACTCTGGCCTTCGGCCTGCCTTATCTGGCCCTGCTGGCGCTCATTTTCCGCTGGCGCTACCGCTAGAGAAACGCTGCGCTCGGTGCTCGGCAAACCAGTAGCCCGCGACCAGTGTCTTCATATCGTTGATCTCGCCCGCGCGAACCCGGGCGATGAATGTGTCAGCCGGCAATACCACGGTCAGGATGTCCTCTTGTTCGTCGCTGTTTCCGTGCACGCCGCCGGCCTCGCCGGTATCCACCAACCCAAAGACGAGGGCGATGCGTTCGGAGGTTCCGCCGGAACTGACGAATGCTCCCTTGTGAATGATGACGGGGTCGCGCAGCTCGAGACCCGCTTCTTCGCGCATTTCGCGGACCGCGGATGCGACGGCAGTTTCTCCACGGTCGATGGCGCCCGCGATGAGATTGTCGCGGTATGGATATTCGCCGGTCACTTGCACACCGGGGCGAAATTCATTGCCCAGCACGACTTCGTCACGCTTGGGATCGTACCCCAGCACGGCAACGGCATCGCCTCTTTCCATCAACTCCCGCTTCAGTATGTCGGTGCCTCCTTCGTGCTTCTCCACCGCAAATACGTATCGATAGACCCGCAAAAACCCCTCATGCAGGGTCGTTTTCTCGCGAACTTCAGCTTTCAATCGTTTGTTATTCATATGAGGCTGACGTTACGGTTTCAACGCAGCATAAGTCTCTTTCTGGAAGTTCTGGGTTCCTGCCATGCCGGGCAGCCGTGGACCTTTGCCCGATCGTTGCGCGAAGATCCTCGCCATTGACATCAGCGGTGGGGATGAAAACACCCAACGCATCAGCGCCTGTCTGAATCGCGAATCCCGAGGCGTCGTTGCGCCCCCGCCGGCCGGCGCTTGGACAGGCAGCGTTTGCTGCAGCCACAACATCACCATCTGCTCTTTGGGATCAACTTGCCACCATCCGCCGAACAACCCTGGCCAGCCGAAGCTCCCGCGATTTCCCGTCCCCATCCAGCCGTGCTTCTTCGGATTGTCGATGACAGACACCCCCAGTCCGAAACCCTGGCCCATGAAGAAGGGGAGGCCGAATTGCGGGTATTTCCGCTGTGCCGGCGTGAGGCGATTCGTGGTCATCAATCGGATCGTCTCCTGCTTCAAGATTCTTTTGCCGTTGAATTCGCCGCCTTGCAGCAACATGCGCGCAAAGTTGAGGTAATCGTCAACGGTCGAGACCAGTCCATATCCGCCGGCGGTATGCTGCGGCGGCGTATCGTCCATGAAGCCGGGCAGATCAACCCGCGTAAACTGTCCCGGCGCCGCTGATCGATACAAGATAGCCGCCCGGTGGCGTTTCTGCGGCGGGATCCAAAAATCGGTGTCCGTCATGCCGAGAGGATCGAACACCAACGTTTGCATGGCCTGCCGTAAAGGCACGCCCATGGCGCGGGCTACGAGATATCCCAATACATCGGTCGAGTAGCCGTATCTGAAGCGTTCTCCCGGTGCGAAGCTCAAGGGAAAGGAAGCCAGCATCTTCATCCACGCGTCAGGCGTGTAAGTGGCGTCGGTTTCCAATCCAAACCGTTCTCCCATGGCCGCGGCAAGCGGCCCGGTGGCGGTGAAGCTATAGGAAAGACCCGATCGATGTGTCATCAGGTCTTCGGTCGTGATGGACCGCGGTGCGGGGTAAGTATCCGTCAAAGGCCCATCGGCGCTGCGTAGAACACGCATGTCGGCGAACTCGGGTGCCCACTGGGTGATGGGATCTTCGAGCCGGATCACACCCCGCTCCATCAGTATCAAAGCCGCCACTGTGGTGATCGGCTTGCTCATGGAAGCGATGCGAAAAATGCTGCTGCGCTCCATCGGCAGGCGAGCCTCGATGTCGCGCAAGCCTGCGGCCTCCACCGCCAGCAACTCACCGCGCCGCCAAACCAGACATACGACACCGGGAATATCGGCGGTCGCTACCGATTTCCGCGCGGGAACAATGATCCGGGCGACATTTTCGGCATGCAGTACCATGTTTGTGCGCAGGATGCCGCGGAACGTCACGGCTGACAACCCGAAGCTCTCAATGTTCAGCGGAAGTGATATTCGAGCGTCGCCGAGAAAACCACGAAATGATTGTCCGCGTTGGACTGTAGGAAATCGGCCCCGACGCCGGCGGCAAAGTGCTGTCCCAGCGCGAAACGAGGGCCCAGCCCCAGGGTATAGCCGATACCATCGTCCGTGCGGCTCAACTGGTCTGCTCCGTTCGCATACACATCCGTCCTGGTGATCCAGACATACGGACCGGCGCGCAAGTCCAGGTCGATTGCGTGTGCCAGCGGCCATCGATAGCGCGCCTCCAGCGAAACGATGTCGCCGCTGCCGCGCACGATGCGCGCGGCAGCGTTCAACAAAGGATTGAAATTTGCCGGCAACACGCCTTCGAGCGCCGCACGGGTACGCCCTACGTAGGTGCCTGCAACCTCGACTGCGAAGCGATCGCGCAATTCATAGCCGACATACAGCGTGCCGCTGGCGGTGCCGCGTTCGGCGCCCGAAGCCGTTACCTGGTAACCGTCGGCCTGCAAGTCGCGCGTCAGCTTCGAGGCAGTCATGCTGCTGGTGGAATCACCCACGCGCACGCCGGTGTAAAGGCTCGACAGCCAGCTGCCCTCATCCGCACGGGCGGGGCTGGC
Source organism: uncultured Steroidobacteraceae bacterium (assembly GCA_964657945.1). GTDB lineage: Bacteria > Pseudomonadota > Gammaproteobacteria > Steroidobacterales > Steroidobacteraceae > Bog-1198. The sequence continues at coordinate 24,435 of CAZZWM010000034.1, read as the reverse complement.
CGATAGCGCGGTCACAAGAACGGACAACACGGCCAAGGCCTGCGCCATGCGGCGCGGACCCATCGCGTTGCGCGCGACCAGCAGCGTAAGCAGGAGCAACGTCAGCATGCTGATCGCGCCGCCGCCACCGGTCACCGCCACGTTGAGCGACGGTGCGCCGGTGGTCACCGCGAATGTTGCGCTGACGCCATCGATGCTGAGCACCGCGCTTGCCGTCGTATCGGGGGTGGAAGGCGCCATGATCTGCACGGTGACCTGATCGCCGGGTTGTACGGTGCCCGCAACCGACGTGAACGCGCCGCCATTGATGCTGTAGGAGCCGCCGGTGATGCTGATCACCGCCGGCGTCGTGATACCCAAGACGGTGATTGGATTGGAGACCTGCGTGCTCGAAACGGCCACACCGGACGCGTTGGTGAAACTGCCTTGCAGCACCGGTTCGGCCGCGGTGGTCACCGCGAAGTTCGACGTCGATCCGCCGACGGTCAATACCGCGGTTGCCGTGCTGCTGTATGTCGACGGCGCATCGATTTCCACGGTGACCTGGTCGCCCGGCTGCACGGTGCCCGCGACGGAGGTGAAAGCAGCTCCATTGATGCTGTATTGCGCGCCGCTGCTCACGCTGATCGGCGCGGCCGCCGTGATATTCGTTACCGTGATCGGATTGGAGATCTGCACAGCCCCTATCATGGAACCGGTGACCGGCGTGAACCCTGGCAGCTGCGGCGGTTGCGCGGCGGTGGTCACCGTGAATGGCGAAGTGACACCGCCGATGTTCGCTATGACGGAGGAGGACGTATTGTAGGTAGTCGCTGCGCTCATCTGCACGACCACCTGGTCGCCGGGCTGAACGGTACCGGAGAGCGAAGTAAACGGTCCGCCGTTGATGCTGTAGGTTCCGCCGGTGACACTGATCGCCACCGGAGTGGCGCCGGTCACGGTGATGGCATTGGAGGTCTGAGTGCTGGAGGGCGCCGCACCGGTCACTGCTGCGAAGGAGCCCTGCAGTACCGGCTGGGCGCCCGTCGTGACCATGAACGTGGACGAAACCCCGCCGATGGTGAGGACCGCGGAGTCGGACGTGCCATAACCCGAAGCCGCCGTCAGCTGCACCTGCACCTGCGCGCCCGGCGAGACCACACCTGCAACCGAGGTAAAGGCGCCGCCGTTGATACTGTACTGCGCACCGGCGCTCACGCCGATCGGTGAGGGCACGTCGGTGTTTGCCACGGTGATGGAGTTGGAGATCTGCACGCTCGACGGATCCACATTGATGAGCGGCGTGAAGCTGAACGCGCCGGGGATCGAGTTGATGCCGGCACCTGTCAACGTCACCGTTGAAGTTACGGTGGGCGATGACGCCGCGTTGCTCAAAATGGTCAGCGTGCCATTGCGGCTGCCCTCGGCCGTGGGCGTGAACGTCACATTGATGGTGCACGATTGACCGGCTGTCAGGGAGGCCGGACAGTTGTTGGTCTGGGAATAATCGCCCGTCACCGCGACGCTGGTGATTGTGGCGCTGTTGGTGCCTTCCGTCACCAAAACTGATTGAGAGGAACTCGGGACGCTCAGCTGCTGCGGTGAGTACGTCAGCGATGCGGGATTTGCCACCAGCGTGGTATTGCAGGTGACGGTTGAATTGACGGTGGCGGTGTTGTTGGTCTCGTCCGGATCGAGGAATTGGGCGGCGCCGCTGAAATCAGCGTTGGCCGTATTGCCCACCGATGAGCCGCAGATCGCAGCCGGATCGAGCGTTCCGGTGATGGTGTAGGTCACCGATGCATTGGCCGGCAGCGTCGCATCGGTGGCGTCGATGTTGCCCGTTCCCGAGGCGTCGCAGGTCGCTCCGCCCGTGCCGGCGCAGGTCCACGCGGCCCCGGTGATCGACGCCGGCAAATTGTCCACGATCGTGGGTGAGTCGCCACCGCTCAAGGTGCTGTTGCCATTGTTCGTCACGGTCACGTTATAGGTGACCGACGCGCCCTGCAGAACCGCTGAAGGGCCCGTCATCGTCACTTGCAGGTCGTCCGGCGTCGCCGCGCCCAGCCCCTGCAATTCATGGTAATTCGTCTCGCCGCCGGTGCTGCCGCTCAAGCCCACGCTGATGCTCGCCGGAGCGACGTATGGAAATGCCACGTTGGAGAACAGCGTCTGAAACGGCTGACCGGCGGCGCTGCGCAACTGTGCCGTGATCGTATAGCCGACCGCCGGTGTCACGGCGGGCGTGAGAGTCAGGATCACCGTCTTCGGCGAGGGGCGCGAAGCCACGTGCGGGTTGTCGATACCGCCGGTGATGGATGTCGTGGTGACCCACGCATTGTTGGCACTCATGGGACCGCGAATCACCAGTGATTCCGGCTTGGAGCCCGGGCCGCCGCTGGCGGCCATGCATTTGTCGCTGGGGTTGGAGAAATTACCGTACTCGTCGAGACCGATGGCCAGATAGCCGCCCGCGCCGCCGCAATATCCAAGCCCTCCGCCCGTTTGCGCACCCGCCATCGGGGATGCCGTGCTGGAATCGTATAAGAAGAGAGCCATGCCATCGGCGCCGGTTCCGCCCCATGACACGTAGTTGAACTCCACCACCACGGGCACGTTGCCGGCGAACCCGAATCCGCCGTTGAGTGCGAGGCCCTTTTCGTTTTTGCCGGTGTCGGTGAGGCGCAGCCAGCCCGAGCCGGCGGCATCGATCGATGGCGCCGTCAAAATGGCAGAGTTGCTCAAGGTCCATCCCGGCGCGGTCGTGCCTTTGAAGTCCTCTTGCAGCTTGAATTGCGCGCTTGCCGGGGCGATGAATCCCATCAGCAGCAGGCATGACGAAAGCAGCTTCAAAAGGGGGTGGCCGAAGTCGATTTTCATGGATGGGGTCGCTTTGAGACGCGTCTTGCGCAGTTTCCGGGCAGTAACCGTACGGGAAATCCCTACACGGCAGATTCTGTCAAGTCGACGAGGACGGGGCAATCGCAGAACTTCGAGTCTGTGACGGGAATCATGGAGACCTTTGCAGCGGGATGTGCGCGAATTCACATTTGACGCTAGGCTGATGAATCCATGCGCGTTTTACTCATCACGCCGCCGATGATCCAGCTCAATACGCCCTATCCTGCGACGGCCTATCTGACCGGATTTCTGCAGTTGCACGCGGCCCGTCTTGGACTCGAGCTGGCGCAGGCAGACGCGTCGCTCAGCCTGTTCCTGCGTCTTTTTTCGGCACCGCTGGTTGCACGCATGCGCGAGGAATTGGCATCACGGGCCCGGCGGTTGGGCAAGCGCGCACCGGTACCGGCGTCCATCAGACACTTTCTGACCCATGGCGACCGCTATGTCGACAGCGTCGAGCCCGCCATTCGCTTCCTACAGGGCCGCGATCCGAGTCTGGCCTTGCGCATCGTGGGTCGTGCCTTTCTGCCCGAGGGCCCGCGTTTCGAGCATTTGAGCACGGCGCTCGACGAGCAGTTGTTATCCGCGTTCGGCACACTGGGCTCGACCGAACAAGCCCGATATCTCGCCTCCTTGTACATCGACGACCTCGCCGATGTCTGGCGAGAGGGAATCGATCCGCGGTTCGAGTTCGCGCGGTACGGCGAGCGCCTGGCGGCCAGCGCCGCCTCATTCGACCCCCTGCATGAGGCTCTCTCGGGCGAACCGACTCTCATCGATGCCACGCTGGATGCACTCACGCTGGAACTGGTCGAGGCGACCCAACCCGACGTCGTGGCGATGACGGCACCGTTTCCCGGCAATGTGTATGGCGCATTCCGCATGGCGCGGGCGATTCGTGCGGCGCGCCCAAGCACCCAGCTGATCCTCGGCGGCGGTTGGGTCAACACCGAGTTGCGGGGCTTGCGCGAGCCGCGTGTATTCGACTATTTCGATTACGTGACCCTCGACGATGGCGAGCGTCCATTGCTGAATCTGCTGACCCGCTTGAGCGGCAGCCCGGCATCGCTGGTGCGCACCTACGTGCGTCGCGGCAACCTCGTCGTGCTCGAAAACGACGTCACCCAGCCCGACATCGCACAACGCGACACGGGCATACCGACCTACGGCGGTTTACCGCTCGACCAATACGTGTCTTTGATGGAAATGATGAATCCCATGCATCGTCTGTGGTCGGACGGCCGCTGGAACAAGATCACCCTGGCGCACGGCTGCTACTGGAAAAAATGCTCGTTCTGCGATGTCTCGCTCGATTACATCGGCCGCTACGACCGGCCGGGAACGGCAATCATAGTCGAGCGCATCCGCAGCCTGATCAAAGAGACCGGTCAGACGGGCTTTCACCTCGTCGATGAAGCCGCGCCGCCGGCAGTCATGCGCGCGCTGTCGAAGCGGCTGATCGAGGAGAAGCTCAGCATCACCTGGTGGGGCAACATACGCTTCGAAAAGGCCTTCACCCCGGAGAATTGCCGGCTGCTGGCCGCCGCCGGCTGCGTAGCGGTGAGCGGTGGGCTCGAAGTGGCGTCGGATCGGTTGCTGGCGCTCATGAAAAAGGGCGTTACCGTCGAGCAGGTGGCACGCGTCACCCGCGCATTCACCGATGCCGGGATCATGGTGCATGCCTACCTCATGTATGGATTTCCGACCGAGACGGTCCAAGATACGGTCGATGCGCTCGATCGTGTGCGCCAACTGTTCGCCGCCGGCTGCATCCAGTCGGCCTACTGGCATCGCTTCGCGGCGACGGCGCATTCGCCCGTCGGACTGCATCCCGAGAAATACGGCATCACGCTGCGTCGTCCGCCCGACATCACCTTTGCGCAAAATGACCTCGAGTTCGATGATCCGGCCGGCACCGATCACGATTTCCTGGGAAAGGGCTTACGCAAGGCGCTCTACAGTTACATGCACGGCGTCGGACTCGACCAGGACGTGCGCACTTGGTTCGAGGCCCCCCTCCCCGCGAGCGGCGTGCCGCGCGACTTGATTGCAAAATTCCTGATGAGACCCTGAGTGTTGATTGCCTTCAACAAGCCCTTCGGCGTGATCTGCAAGTTCAGCCCGGAGCGGGGCCGCCCTACCCTGGCGGACTTCATTCCGGTCAAGGGTGTGTATCCCGCGGGCCGGCTCGACACGGATAGTGAAGGACTGCTGCTGCTCACGGACGATGGATTGTTGCAGGCACGCATCTGCAGTCCTCAGGACAAAGTGCCCAAGGTTTACTGGGTTCAGGTCGAAGGCGAACCAACCGCCGCCGCATTGCTGGCGTTGCGTAACGGCATCGCTTTGCGCGACTTCACCACGCTTCCCGCCGGCGCGCGGCTGATCGAGCCGCCCGACAATCTCTGGGAGCGCCGACCGCCCATCCGCCATCGGGCGAAAATCCCGACGGCGTGGCTGGAGTTGACAATCCATGAAGGCAAGAATCGCCAGGTGCGACGCATGACGGCGCATACGGGCTTCCCGACATTGCGGCTGGTACGCGCTGGCGTGGGACAGGTGACCGTGAATGGTCTGGCGCCCGGAGAATGGCGCGAAATTGACGCGCGCGCGCCCTGGATCGGATAATCTGCCGCAATCTTTCCCATGAGGAGCCGATCATGAAATCTGTTCGCGTGCTGGTTTGTTCACTGGGTTTAATCGCCGGTTCGACGGGCCTCGCGAGCGCCGACGATGCGCCCACGGATGCCGCCTCCTACAAACAGAAAATGCACGATTGCGCCACACAGATGAAGACCGACCATCCGGATATGAATCATGAGGCGCGCCGCAAAGCTTGTCGCAAGCAGCTCGGACCTGCGCCCAAGGCGCCTCCCAGCACAGCGACACCAGCCGCGCCCGCAAACTGAAGCGTTTCAAGCGTTCGGCAATACAGCGCGATTGCCCGCGCTGCGTCCATGCAATCCGCCGTTCCCGAATTGAGCCTCGCGGATGGGTCGTTTTCGACAGGCCTCATCCAAGGTTTGCAGCGTTTCGGTTTCATTGTCCTGCGCGATCATCCCGTCCCCGCCAGCCTGCTCGACCGCGCGTACGAGTCGAGCTCACGCTTCTTTGCACAAGACGAGCAAGTGAAACGCCGCTATGTCTTCGGCCCCCGCGGCTACTCGCCGTTTCGCACCGAACACGCCAAGAATCAAACCGAGCCGGATCTGAAGGAATTCTGGCAATCGGGCGTGGAACCCAACGGCAATGAACCCGCCAATGTATGGCCGGAGTTTCCGCCGGAGTTCAAGGACACCGTGCTGGCTCTCTTCGATGCGTTGCAAGAAACGGGGCGCATCCTCCTCCAAGCCCTCGAGCGGCCCTTGCGCCTGCCAAGCGGGTTCTTCGAGTCGCGCATGCGCCAGCGGAACTCCGTGCTGCGCATGCTGCACTATCCACCCGTGACCGCCGGCATGCAGTCCGGGGGGCTGAGGGCCGCGGCACATGAAGACATCAACTTGATCACCCTCCTGCCGGCGCCTGCCGAATCGGGCCTCGAATTGTTGGATCGCGACGGCCGGTGGATCGCGGTGAAGACGGCGCGTCACAACCTGATCGTCGATTCCGGCGACATGATGGCGCGCTTGACCAACGACGTCATTCCTGCAACCACGCATCGCGTGGTCAACCCGGCGGTCCAAGACCGTAGCCGCTATTCACTGCCCTTTTTCATGCATCCCGATTCGGATGTGGTCTTGAGCTGTCTGCCCTCGTGCATCGGCAGCGGCGCGAAGTATCCCGATATCCGCGCCGGCGTTTTCCTCGAGCAGCGCTTGCGAGACATCGGTTTGCTGAAGCCATGATCAACCTGCTCCACGGACTGTTGGGCCTCGGCGCCCTGGTATTGATCGCCATCGCCCTGTCCGAGAACCGTCGAGCCATCAGGGCGCGCGTCGCCTTGTCGGCGCTGGGCTTGCAAGTGGCGATCGGCGCATTGGTGCTGTTCGTGCCATGGGGACGCGCCGCGCTGGCGGCCGGCGCCTCGGCGGTGAACCAGGTGATCTCCTACGGAAACAAAGGCGTGGAGTTCATGTTCGGCGGCCTGGTGGGCCCGGCGATGCACGATTTGTTTGGCGACACCGCCTTTGTATTCGCCTTCCGGGTGTTGCCGGCCATCATCTATGTGTCGGCGTTGATCGCCATCCTGTACCACACGGGAGTGATGCGCTGGATCGTCGCAGGCTTGGGCATCGTGTTTCAAAAGCTCATCGGGGTGAGCCGGATAGAATCGTTCTCTGCCGTAACGACGATTTTCCTCGGCCAGAGCGAGATGCCGGTGGCACTGCGTCCCTTCGCCTTGCAGCTGCGCGGCCCGGAATTGTTCGCCATCATGTCGAGCGGCATGGCAGCGGTGGCCGGCTCGACGCTGGCAGGCTACGCGGGCCTCGGCATTCCAGTCGAATACCTGCTCGCGGCTTCGTTCATGGCCATTCCCGGCGGCTTGCTGTTCGCGAAACTCATCTGCCCGAGTACCGAACCGAGCAGCGTCGATTTCGGCCATCTGCAGTTCGACCAACATCCGGCGGCGAATGTGATCGAAGCAACGGCTGCCGGCGCCGCTCTGGGACTGCGTGTTGCCGTCAACGTCGGCGCCATGTTGATCGCCTTCATCGGGGTCATCGCATTGCTCAACGGTATCGTCAGCGGCATCATGGGCTGGCTTGGATTCCCGGAGCTGAACCTAGAGACGCTCATCGGACACGCCTTCGCGCCGCTGGCGTGGGTGATAGGCGTCCCATGGGAACAAGCCGGCATCGCGGGGAATCTCATCGGACAGAAACTCATTCTCAACGAATTCGTGGGCTATGCATCTTTTGCCCCCTACTTGAAGGATGCGAACACGGTGCTTGACGCCAAGACCATCGTGATCATTTCGTTCGCGCTGTGCGGCTTTGCGAATTTCTCCTCGATCGGCATCCTGGCGGGCGGCTTCGGCGCTGTGGCACCCGGCTTGCGGGCTCAGGTCGCCCGCTACGGTCTGCGCGTGGTCGCCGCAGGTTCATTGTCCAACCTGGCCAGCGCCACGATTGCCGGGACATTGCTGACGCTCGGCAGCTAGAGAGCTCGATGCCTGACATGGTCGCCGCCCTGATTCTTGCCGCGCGCAACGCGCGCGAAGCCGCTTACGCGCCCTATTCGAAGTTTCGCGTGGGCGCTGCGCTGCGCTGCAGGGACGGACAGATCTTCAGCGGCTGCAATGTCGAGAATGCCTCGTACGGCCTGTGCAACTGCGCCGAGCGGACAGCGATATTTTCAGCGGTCGCTGCCGGCTGCCTGCCGGGAGATTTCACCCATCTGGCCGTGATTGCGGATGCAGCCGAACCCGTCGCCCCTTGCGGCGCTTGCCGGCAAGTCATGATGGAAATCGGCGGCCCCGCGCTCATCGTCATCCAGGCCAACTCGGCCGGCGCCATTGCGCAAACCACGATGGCCGCGCTTCTGCCAGGGGCTTTCAGTCTCCCTTAGCGGGCTGCAGCGAGATAGGAGTCCTGCCATCCGCCGCCCACGGCGAGCACCAGCGCAACACTGGACTGCAATTGCAGGGTATCCAGATTCAGTGCCTGAAGTTGCGCCTGCAGCAGGGCCGTCTGTGACGTCACCACCGTCAGGTAATCGGCAGCCCCCTGCTTGTACAGGTCCAGCGATAAATCCAGCGTGTGCTGTGCGGCGTCGACGGCGGTCTTTTCCTCGCGAGCTGCATCGCTGTAGTGATTCAGATTGGCAAGGCTGTCCTCGACCTGCTGGAATGCAGCCACAACCACGCTTCGATAGTCTGCCGCGGATGCGTCGAATTCGGCCCGAGCTTGCGCCACCTGCGCCCGGCGCAGTCCGCCGTCGAACAGCGTGAGTGCCGCGCTCGGACCGATTGCCCAAAAGCTGCTGGGTGCCGTCAGCCAATTGCCAAACGAGGTGCTCTGGTATCCGCCCTGCCCGCCCAATGACAAGGAAGGAAAATACGCGGCCCGCGCCACGCCGATGTTTGCGTTCGCCGCCATCATTCGCCGCTGCGCGCCGGCGATGTCCGGGCGACGCTCGAGCAGCGTGCTCGGCAACCCGGCCGGTATGGGCGGCAGCTTGATGTCCACGACAGCCGGCGCAATGGTGAACGTCGAGGCCGATACGCCCAGCAATGCCGCAATGGCATGTTCAGCCATGGCGCGTTGCGCCAGGATCTGCGCCGCCTCGGACCGCGTCGAATCCAGCTGGGTCTGGGCTTGCGCCACGTCCAGTCCCGGCGCGATACCCGCATCATGTCGCTGTTGGGTGATGGTGAGCGCATGATCGAAGGCCTTGACCGTGTCATCGAGAATGGTGCTCTGTCGATCCAAGCCCCGCAGCAGCACGTACTCATCGACCAGCTGCGCGAGCAGCGACAAGCGCGCGTTTTCCAAATCCGCCTGCGCCGCCTGTGCGTTTGCGTTGCCGGCTGCAACCTGATTGCGCACCCGGCCCCACAAATCCAGCTCGTAGCTGACCGAGCCGCCGAGCGTATTGTTGTCGTAGTAGCGCGGCGTCGTCGGACCGATCAGCGGCGCATGCGCCGACTCGCGCGCCCGCGAGACGCCGGAGGACACGCCCACCGTCGGGACCAACCCCGCGCGCGCCTGATCGCGGATCGCCGTGGCTTGCGCATAATTGGCCAGTGCGGCGGCCAGGTTTGGGTTGCCGGCGATGAGTTTCGTTTCCAGATCGGCAATCTCCGGCGACTCGTACAGCAGCCACCAACTGTCGCGCGGCAGGCGATCGGCGGGCGCCGCCTGGCTCCAGTTGCCGAGTTCCTTGTACGCCGGCGCGGTCGGCACCTGCGGAACCTTCAGCGTCGGCGCAAACGAACATCCGCCGAGCATGACGACCAGCGCGCAGGTCCAATGGGCGATTCTAGCCACGGCGATCCTTGCCGCCCGGCGGCGAGGCAGCCACCGCCGAAGCCGTCGGCTTGCCGATGACATTGACCACATCGCCGCTGGCAACACCGTCGGGCGGGTTTTGAATCACTTGGTCGCTCGCGGCCAAACCGGAGGCGATTTCAACCACGGAGCCCAGATCGCGCACGATGGTCACCGGTTTGACGACCACCCGATTGCCGTTGGCCACCGTTGCGACCGACAGCCCCTTCGCGTCAAAAATAATGGCGCTGGAGGGGATGCTCAGGACATTCGTGGCGGCGGCCGCCTGCAGCCGGATGGCCGCGTAGTCGCCCGGCATCATCTCCCCGGCGGCATTGTCGACGATGATCTGCATCAGCGTCGTACCGGAGTTCGGATTCACCGACTGTGCCGAGGCTTCCACCGTTCCGGTATAGGTCTTCCCCGGATGTTCAGGCACGCGGATCGTGGCCTGGGTCCCCGGCGGAACGCTGGGTACGAAATTTTGCGGAACATTGACATACACCCGAAGCTTATGCGTTTCGGAAACCACGAACAGCTCGGCGGAACCGCTTGCACCCACGTTGATCAGCTGGCCGATGTCGGTTTCACGCGCCGTCACGATGCCGTCGAACGGTGCGATCAGGCGCTTGAACCCGGCTTCCGCCACGAGAAGATCGACGTTGGCCTGCGCCGCTTTGACCTGGGCGACGTTCGCATCCCAGGTGAAGGTGCGCTGGTCGACATCCTGCTTGGAAACGGCGTCGGTGTTGGCCAATGATTGCCAGCGTTTGGCGGCGATCTCGGACAGGTGGGCATTGGCTTTCGCGACGTTCAAACTGGCGCGCGCCTGCAGCAGCTGCTGATCCAGATCGGGTGTATCGATCTCCGCCAACACCTCGCCTGCTTTGACCTTGCTGCCGATGTCATGTTTCCAGGACTTCAGGTAGCCCGGCACGCGCGCATAAATGGGCGCGCGAGTGAAAGCCTCCAACCGGCCCGGTAGTTCCAGCGCCGTGAGATTTTCGGCATTGCTGGGCGGTGCAACGGCGACGTTGGGCACCGCCTGAGCTTCCGTTGTGTCGTGCAGGCGGGAATTGTGGATGGATCGCGAAACGACTCCCCAAGCCACGATCACGACCACCAGGAATATGAACACAATGCCGAAGACGCGCAGTTTTCGCAGCAGCGGCCGGTTCGTAGGATCAGGCGTGGACATGGTCGTCTCCCAAAGGCGCGCCCTGCGTCGTCGGGGCAAGGTATTTACGGTGGATGATGCTGAAAAGCACGGGCACGAAGAACAGCGTCGACACCGTGGCGAAGATCAGACCGCCGATCACGGCGCGGCCCAGCGGCGCATTCTGCTCGCCGCCCTCCCCGAGGCCGAGCGCCATGGGCAGCATGCCGATCACCATGGCCAGCGCCGTCATCAGCACCGGCCGCAACCGCACGAACCCGGCCTCGAGCGCCGCCTGGATCGAATCGCCGAACTCCGTCAGCTTCTCGCGCGCAAAGCTGATCACCAGAACGCTGTTGGCCGTGGCCACGCCCATGCACATGATGGCACCCGTCAACGCCGGCACCGACAGGGTGGTATTGGTCGCGAACAGCATCCACACGATGCCTGCGAGAGCCGCAGGCAATGCGGTGATGATGACGAAAGGATCCGTCCACGACTGAAAATTGATCACGATGAGAAAATAGATCAACACGATGGCGCCCATCAATCCAAACAGAAGGCCGGTGTAGGCGGCATACATCGTTGCGGTCTGCCCCACCAGGGTGACCGTGGATCCCTTCGGTTTATCGGCATCGTTCTTCTTGATGATGGTTCGAATGTCGTCGGAAACCGAGCCCAGATCGCGGCCCTGGACCGTCGCAAAGATCTCAACCATGGATGAAATGTCGTATTGCGAGACCACGGCATTGCCATGCGAGCGCGAGATGTCGGCAATACCACCGAGCACGGTGGTCGGCTGGCCGCTGGCATTGACCGGCAGGTTTTGCAGGGCCGGGAGGCTGTCGAGCGCATATTGCGGCGTCTGCAGTGCGATCGGATACGTCACTCCATTTTTCGGGTTCAGCCAATAGGTGGGCGCCACCTGCAGCGAACTCGCCAGATTGACGACCAGGCTGTTGGTCACGTCCGCCGCGGTCACACCGGTGAATTGCGCGCGCGTGCGGTCGATGTTCACTTCAAGCGTGGGCAGGTCGGCCGATTGCTGGATGCGCGCATCGGCCACGCCCGTCACGTGGCGCACCTGCGCCAGCAGCTTGTTTGCGTAGGCGAAATCCGCCTTCAGATCATTGCCGCGAATCTGCAGGTCGATCGGTGCCGGTGCGCCGAAGTTGAGGATCTGACTGACGATGTCGGCGGGCAGGAACGAGAATGTAAGGCCGGGGAAGCGCCGCGGCAACTCCTCCCGCAGCCGGCTGACGTACCCGGCGGTCGGGGCATGGCCCTCGTTCAGCGAGATTTGGATGTCGCCATCCGACTCGTTGATGGTGCCGGTGTTGTTATAGATCGTGTTGATGGACGACAGGTACGTGCCGATGTTGTCGACGATGGCTCCCGTCTCTGCCGGCGGGATGATGCGGCGGATGGATTTCTCCACGTCGGCAAAACGTGCCGCGGTTTCCTCGATGCGCATGCCCACCGGCGCGCGAACGTGCATCAAGATCTGGCCGCCGTCCACCTGTGGGAAGAAATTTCTGCCGAGGAAAGGCGCGAGCAGGAACGACAGAATCACGAATCCCAGGAAGCTGATGAGGAAAATACGCCGATGCTCGATCGCCAAGGCGAGCGAAGCCCGATAGCCCACACGCAGACGCATGAAGCCGGTTTCGAAGCCGCGTTGAAAGCGCACGAACGGGTTGCGCGACGGCGGCTCGCGGCTCACATCGTGGGCCTCGCCGACGTGCGGCTTGAGCAGATACTTCGCCATCGTCGGCACCAGCGTTCGGGACAGCAGGAACGAGAACACCATCGCGAACATCACGCTTTCAGCCAGCGGCACGAACAGAAATTTGGCGACCCCGCTCAAGAAGAACATGGGAATGAAAACGATGCAGATGCACAGCAGGGATACGAACGCCGGCACCACGATCTGATTGGCGCCATCGAGGATGGCTTGTTCTACGCCTTTGCCCTGCTCCAGGTGGTAGTTGATGCTCTCGATGGTCACCGTCGCTTCGTCGACCAGAATACCGACGGCGAGAGCCAGGCCGCCGAGCGTCATGATGTTGAGCGTCTCGCCGATCGCCCAAAGACCGCCGATCGCTCCCAAGACCGACAGCGGGATGGAGGTCGTGACGATCAGGGTCGACCGGGCGCTGCCCAGAAACAGCAGGATCATCATGCTGGTCAGCGCCGCGGCAATGATGCCCTCGCGGATCACCCCTTGGATCGAGGCCCGCACGAACAACGACTGATCGCCGATCGGCTTGACCTCGAGCGCGTCCGGCAGCGATGGCTTGAGGACGCCCAGCATCCTCTTGACGCCGCCGACGATGTCGAGCGTCGACGTCGTGCCGTTCTTGAACACGCTCAACAGCACCGAGCGGTTGCCATCCACGTGCACGATATTGGTCTGCACTGCGCTGCCGTTGTGCACGTGCGACACGTCATGCATGTAGACCATGGCACCGTTCACATTCTTGATGGGCAGGTCGCCGAGATCGGAGATCTTGGAGGGTGCATTGTTGAGATTGACGGTGTATTCGTAGTCGCCGATTTTTTCGGTGCCCGCCGGCGTCAGAAGATTCTGCGCCGCCAGCGCGGCGGCCACGTCCTGTCCGGTCAGGCCCAGCGACTGCATCGCTCCGGTGTCGAGGTCATACATGACCTCGGGCGTACGTCCGCCGAAGGGGTAGGGAATGCCCGCGCCCTGCACCGTCACCAGCCGGGTTCGCACGAAATTGGTTCCCAAGTCGGCGAGATTCTGCTCCGTGAGGCCCTTCCCCGAGAGCGCCAGTTGAATGATGGGTACCGTGGACGCGCTGTAGTTCAAAATCAGCGGCGGCGTCTCGCCGGGCGGCAATTGTTTGAGCAGGGTCTGGGCGATCGCCGTGACCTGCGCATTCGCGGTCGCGATGTTGGCCGTCGAGTGGAAGTAGATCTTTACGACGCCGAACGTCGTATAAGAGTTCGATTCGATGTGCTCGATGTCGTTCACCGTGGTGGTGAGCGCGCGCTCGAAAGGCGTGATCACGCGACCGGACATCTGGTCGGGCGGCAGTCCGGTGTATTGGAATGCAACGCCGATGATCGGGATGTTGATGCTCGGGAAGATGTCCACCGGCATCCGCAAAGCCGCCAGCGTGCCCAACAGCAGAATGAGCAATGCCGCCACGATGAACGTGTACGGGCGGCTCAGGGCGATCCTCACTATGGCTAACATCAGAGCCGCAGGCTAATCGGGTCGCCGTTCGGAACGGTTTCGGTACTGTTTCAATTGAATTTCGAACACGGCGATCCGGACATGGAGGTGCGACTCCGCAGCGGCACCATGCGCAAATGACGCAGCCTCTGGCCATCGTGATCTACGAAGAAGACCTGCAAACCCGCGCGCTGCTCGAGGAGTGGTTGCGGGGGGCGGGTTATCGGGTGCGCATTGGAGATCGTTGCAATCCGGGTCGCGATGCACCCTGCGATCTGGTGATTTTGAGCGTATTCATGCCCAAACTGGGCGGCACGGAGTGCACGCGCAGCATTCGCGAAGCACACGCCGGAACGCCGCTGATCGCCGTGTCCGGCCAATTTCGACCCGGTCTGGCGGCCGCCGGTTCGACCGCGCAGACCTTGCGCGTTCAGCAGGTCGTTGCCAAACCGCTGGCGCGGCAGCCGCTGCTCGATTTGGTGAGGGGTATAATCGCCCCCTAGAAATGCTCCCCGCCAGCGCGCCGTCGCCGCCCATCACGCGAACGATCCGATTCGTCCGACTGCAACGCGCCGTCGTGATCGTCGGCGTACTCATGATCCTGGCCTTCGCAGGCTCCTCGGCGTATGACGCGTGGCGTTCCTACCGATACTCCGTCGAAGCGGCGCAGCGCGAGATCGGCAGCGTGGCGAACGCCCTGGCCGAGCAGACGGCATGGAGTCTGGAAGCCGTCGATTTGCTGCTGATCGATACCGTGCGCTGGTATCGCACCGACGGCAAGAGCATACCGCCGGAGGGTCGCGATGCCGCCCTGGCGGCGCGGGCGGCCGGCGTGCCGCCGGTTCGACAGGTCACCATCGTGGGCGCCGATGGCGAGCAGCTGTTTCGTTCGCGGATACTCTCGAGCCCTCGCTTCAACGTGGCCGATCGCGCCTATTTCATCGTCCACAAGGACAATCCCGACCGCGGATTGTTCGTCAGCGAATTGCTGACCACACGATCGGAAGGCCGCGCAGCCCTGGTTCTGTCGCGCCGCATCGACGACGATGCAGGTCATTTTGCGGGAATCGTGACCGCAAACGTCGACCTCGAGGACCTGGATCAATTCTACCGCGCGGTTGATGTGGGGCCTGCGAGCCACGTGGCCCTGCTGCAAGAGGACGGCACCCTTCTGGTCCGCAATCCGCCCGTTGCCAACATCGTCGGCCGGCATTTCCCGCAACTGGCAAGGCTTCCCGCAGGTTCGGACCGCAAGGTGTTGAATCCCATCGATGGCCGGCTCGACTTCATCGCAGTGACGCCTGTGAGGAACACCCCCTTGAGACTGGCCGTCACGCGCGACGCAGCGCTTGCTTTGCAGGCGTGGAGCAATGAAACGCTGCGCGTGGCGATCAGGGTGGTCATCGTGGTGCTGCTCGGTTGGTTGCTGGTGGTGCTGCTTCTGCGGCAGATCAAGCGCGTTGCCACCAGCCAGCGCGCGCTTCGCGAAAGCGAGGAACGCTATGCACTGGCCATGGAAGGAGCGAATGAGGGGCATTGGGATTGGGATGTGCAGGCCGATCGGATTTTTCTGTCGCCGCGGATGAAGACCCTCGACGGCCAAAGCGTGGACAGCCCGGTGGGATCGGGATGGCAGTGGCTGCATCGCGCCTCGATCCATCCGGAAGATCGTCCGCGGGTCGAAGCCGCCATCCAGGGGCATTTGCAGAGAACCGTACCGCGCTTCGAGTGCGCTTATCGGGTTCATCATGCAAGCGGCGAGTGGCGATGGCTGCTGGCGCGCGGCCGCTGCTCTTTCGACGAATCGGGCAAGCCGCAGAGATTCGTCGGCTCCGCGGTCGACATCACCGAACAGAAACAGGCGCAGCTCGACAAGGAGCAGTTGGAGTCGCAGCTGCGTCAGTCGCAGAAAATGGAGGCCGTCGGCACCTTGGCGGGCGGCATGGCGCACGATTTCAACAATGTGCTGGGCGCGATTCTCGGTTACGGAGAACTCGCGCTACAGCACGCCGCCGCCGACAGCGATTTGCGCCGCTATCTCGACAACGTCATGCACGCAGCCGAGCGGGCCAAGTTCTTGGTGGAGCGCATCCTCGGCTTCAGCCGCAGCGGACTCGGCGACCAGGTCCTGGTCAATGTGCAGGCTGTGGTGAGCGAGACTCTCGAGCTCCTCGCGACCTCGCTTCCCGCCGGCATACAGCTGCAGAAAACGCTGAATGCCGGGGACGCCGCGGTGATCGGCGACCCGACGTATCTGCATCAGGTGACCATGAATCTGTGCATCAACGCGCTGCAGGCGATGAACGCCGGCGGCATCCTCGGGGTGATGGTCGAACGAATGGCATCGGTGGAACCGAAGACGCTCGCCCGCGGCTCGGTGGCCGCAGGCAACTATGTACGCCTGACGGTTGCGGATACGGGGGCCGGGATGCCGCCGCACATACTCGACCGAATTTTCGATCCGTTTTTCACGACCAAGACGGTCGGCGAGGGAACCGGTCTGGGCCTTTCGCTGGTGCATGGCATCGTCGGGGATTTGGGGGGCGCGATCGAGGTAAGCTCAACGCCGGGAGCCGGAACGCGGTTCGAAATCTGGCTTCCCATGGCCGGGGAAATGCCCTTCGATCGCGTTGAGGCTAAAGGCGATCTGCCGCAGGGCAACGGAGAGAGCTTGATGATCGTGGACGATGAGCGGCCGTTGGTGGATCTCGCCGAAGAAGTGGTCGCGCGTTTCGGCTATGAGCCGGTGGGCTTCGTATCCAGCACCGCAGCGCTGGCGGCGTTTCGCGCCGAACCCGACCGATTCGATGTCGTCATTACCGACGAGATGATGCCCGACCTCCCCGGCACGGAGTTGGCCAGACAGATCCGGGAGATCCGGCCATCGGTCCCCATCCTCTTGATGAGCGGGCGGGCGGATGCCCAGCTCGGCGAGCGCGCCATGAAGGTCGGTGTCTTCGAGGTGCTGCGCAAGCCGCTGCATGCGCGCGAAATTGCGGAATCTCTGTCCCGGATCTTGCGCAAGTGACGGCGAGCCCGAGCATGCAATCGCACATTGCGGTCGTCGACGACGACGCGCAAATACGCAATCTGCTGACGGAATATCTGACCGAAAACGGGATGCGTGTCAGTACCGTGGCAAGCGGGTCGGAGTTGATGCAGATGCTGCGCGAGGAAAGCATCGATTTGGTGATTCTCGATCTGCGCCTTTCGGGCGAAGACGGCATGACCATCGTGCGGGTGTTGCGCGAACAACTCGAGATACCCGTCATCATGCTCACCGGCGTGCGGGATGAAGCGGATCGCGTGATGGGATTGGAGCTGGGTGCCGACGATTACATCACCAAGCCGTTCAGCCCGCGTGAATTGCTGGCGCGCATCCGAACCGTCCTGCGACGCACCAAGAGCAGCGGTTCCTCGGGCGCACAGGATCGTGAAATCCGCGCCTATCGATTCGGTGATTTCGAGCTCAATTTGCGCACCCGCCGCCTGAAGCGGCAGAACGGCGAAGCCGTCAAATTGACCAAAGGCGAACTCAACCTGCTCGCCGCATTGCTGGCTGCGCCGAACCAAGTTCTCAACCGCGATCAACTGCTCGAGGCCAGCCGGGTCTACGATAACGAAGTCTACGACCGCGCCATCGATATTCAGATACTGCGTCTGCGCCGAAAAATCGAAACCGATCCGTCGCAACCGCAATACATCATCACCGAGAGAGGTGTCGGTTACATTTTCAGCGTTCCCGTCGATGTGCTGTATTGAAGTTCCTGTGAGCGTCCGCTGACGGGCGCCAGCGCCGCTGTCCGGCTTCTATCTGCGGCGCTGCGGCTCAACCTCGGGTTTTGGCAAGAAGCTCGAGGTGCGTCCCATGAATTCTGACCAGTCCCAACCGCAAGTCACCGCCACGTCGGGCAACCCCGCGTCGCAGCCGGCGACCGTGCTGGTCCGCGGCGAGACCGTGGCTGATCAATCAGCCAAATCATCGAAGAAACCTGAGCCGGACAAGCTCTCCGAAGCCAAGGTGGAGTTGCAGAATCGCCTGCCGGCGCTGGACGACGATGCCGACGTCGGCGTCCAGAAGGCTCATATCGTCGTCAGGGATGGCAAGGCCGACTTGGCATTCACCGGTACGCTGCTGGGTTCCGCCGCGCCGGCGGCGGCGCCAGAAGGCCATTGGGATGAGTACCGGGTGTATGAAACCACGGCTGGAAAACACGTGTTCTCAAAAGTCACTCGAAGGCTGCCGATAAAGGAACGTGACGAGCACAAGGCGGAGATATTCGAACCCATCCCATCCACGGTGACGGCGCAGATAGTCAAGAGCGCGCACGATCTGACGCACTCGCGGCCGAAGCAATGGACGGATGCGGCGGTGGACTTCTTCGGGTATGACCCGCTCGCCAAAGCCCTGTATCGGAAGCTGGGTCCGCAGTTTGAGGAACACGTCAGCTAAGGCGGCCGTTGCAAAGAAGCTGCCCTCGCCTGGCGGTTTCGGCCGGATCTAGAAAATGGCGGAGTCCCCCCGGACTCCGCCATCCCTGCTCGAGTACAACTGCCTGCGGGACAAGGCGACCCGCAAGGCCTTCGCATCGGAGCATCCATCCATTGGACTCGGCCGCGCGCGTGACGATAAGCCTGCGCGCATTCCTTTATGGCCCTACCGGCCAGTACGAGATCCAGACTAGCGATGAACCTCGCGACCAACCAGCGCGCCCAAAGACGCGACCGAACCAACGTTTATATGTGCCACTTGGGATCACCTCCTTCAGTTACCGTGGGCTCCTCACCGGCGCGTGCCGCCCACCGAAGCCCGCGCCTCAAAATCGACAGCCCTAGGATGACTCAGATCCGGCCGCGGGTGAAGATTTCAATGCGTCGAACACTTAAAAATGCGCCGCGAGCTTGAGGAATACCGACACGTGGCTCAGCGTGTCATCCGTGCGATCGTAGTAGTAACCGTTGTTGTTGAAATCACGACCATCGTTCGCCTGTTCGATGGCCTGCGACGAGGCGCCTACGGACACGCTGAAATTATCGGTCAGCATGTAGCCCACTGAGCCATCGAGTTTCGCCTGCACCAGGTCGATGTTGCTGTCCTTGCCCGACAGATACGAAACGCGCAGATCGAGCGAGCCGAAGAAACGCCCGGCGAATGGCCAGGTGAATCCGCCTTTCACGCCGCCGCCATTGGCCTTGTACCAGCCGTTGCAGCTGTAGTCGCATCCCAGGTAGTTCTCCCCCAGACGATAGTACTGGTAGAACCCTTCGGCGTACCAGCTCGCACGGCGGCCAAGGCGAGCCTCATATCCCAGGCCGGCGGTGAATTGCTGTTCGAGAAAGGCGTCGCCATTGTCAGCGACGCGCGCGTGCTCCGCGCTCAGGTCCATCAGAAGGCCGGACGGCGAGACGAAGCGGGCATCGATTCCGAACTCGGGTCCCGAATAGGTGTCCGACCGATCGTATCCGCCACAGTAGTTGGAGTAGTACCCGCAGCCGTCGTAGTACTCGCTCATGAACGCCCCGCCCGCGTACACGGCCACCGAGCTGGCGGGTCCGTCGGGCGGCGCCCCCATGGCAGGCCGCAGAAAGAACGGCATGGCCGCCAGCGCGAACAGCGCATTGAGCTTCTTCATCGGACTCTCCAGGTCGTTGCAGTGAGCCCATCTTCCGAGTGCATTCGGCCGCCCGCAACCGGCTGTCGCGTGCAATGTGCAGCACATCACACATGTGAACTCACGGGCGTTGGCGCAGGATCGATCCCAAGTCGTCTATTTTTTCGTCCAACAGATTCAATTTTCGCGACAACCCCTGGATGTCCGACGCAGCCCGCCGATTCACGTCGAAATCGAGCTCGCCGCGCAGCCGGTCCTTCGTATCCTGACGGTTTTGACTCATCATGATCACCGGGGCCTGCAGCGCCGCCAGCATCGACAGAAACAAGTTGAGCAAAATGAAAGGATAGGGGTCCCATGCGTGGGTGCCCAGAATTACATTGACCGCCGTGTAAATCGACATGAGCACGAGAAAGGTGATGATGAATGTCCAAGAGCCGCCAAAGCGCGCGACGTGATCGGCGATGCGTTCGCCCGCGGTGGATTCTTCTTCGATGAGTTCGTTGGGATTGCGGCTGGATCGCATCCGCACCAGTGCCTGCGCCGCATGCAGCTGGCGGCTGAGGGCCGTCAACAGGTCCATCCCCGCATTCGGCTTGCGCTCCAGCAGCACGGTGATGTCATCGCGGGAAACTTCGATGCACGATGTCTGTTCCAACGCAATGGCACTGGTGCGATGTTCGGTCTGTTCGAGCATCGAGGCAAAGCCGAAGAATTCACCGACGGCGGGTTCATCGACCGTCACCTCCTGCTGATCTTCGTCGACTGTGGAGACCCGCACACTGCCCGACAGCAGCACATAGGCCTGGCCCCCGGGCTGGCCGCTCTTATATATGCGCTCGCGAGCGGCAAATTGCTTGAGCTCGACTTGCGCCGCCAGCACTGCGGTCTCTTCCGGGTCGAGCAGCGCGAACAGCGGCACACCCTTGAGTATGTCCGGGTCACAGGTCATCGGGATCTCCTAGGTTGCAGTTTCGCGCTCAGTGCCGGAGGCTGTCCGGAACTTTGCCGCCATTGGCGGCCAGAGCACTCATCACGGCCTTGTGTAGCGCCATATTTTGCTCCGCGCTGCCGTCGGCCCCCACATGTACATTCAGTTCGTTAGCAAGCTCCTTGCGGGCATTCAGGCTGGAATCCAAATCCAGAAGCTTCAACAAATCGACGATGGACTGCCTCCAGTTGCTGGGAGCACCTTTATCCTGAGCAATCTTTGTCAGTACAGCCTCCACGTCGACCGCCTGCGCCACGACGGGAGAGGCCGCGGCAGGTGTAGCCGCGCTGACCGGCGTCGGCTGTGGACTGCTCGGGCCATCAGCTGAGACGGCCGCAGGGTGATGGAAGATTTTATCCATGATGGTATTGAAAATGCTCAAAGCGCCCTCCTCGTGAATTCGATTGACTTGGTGACTGGCCACAGACGTTATCAGTAAAACATCCCAACATGAACGTTGGACGTGGTCCACCGGTCGATCGCGCCCTCAGAGGGTCGCATTGGGCGATCCCCTCCCTTGCAATTCGCTTCTACCGGCACCACCTCCAAAACCTGTTTCCGCGCTGCCAGGCGCGGGTTGTCTGTCCACCGGATGCTCTGGGAGCACTGCAAATGTCGAACTCTTCTGACTACGTACCACCAAAGGTGTGGACCTGGCGTCAAGCGAACGGCGGGAAATTCGCCAATATCAATCGCCCTGTCGCCGGCCCCACTCACCAGAGCGACCTGCCGGTTGGACGTCATCCGCTTCAGCTTTACTCCCTCGGCACGCCCAACGGCGTCAAGGTCACGACGATGCTGGAGGAGCTGTTGGCTCTGGGACACCACGGTGCGGAATACGACGCGTGGCTGATCAACATCGGCAAGGGCGATCAATTTGGATCCGGGTTTGTCGATGCAAACCCCAACTCCAAGATTCCCGCATTGATCGATCGCAGCGGACCGAATCCCATTCGCATCTTTGAGTCGGGATCCATCTTGCTGTATCTCTCGGAGAAATTCGGTGATTTCGTTCCGACCGAGCCCGCGGCGCGCGCCGAATGCCTGTCCTGGCTCTTTTGGCAGATGGGCAGCGCGCCCTATCTCGGCGGCGGCTTTGGACATTTCTATGCGTATGCACCCCTGAAAATCGAATATGCAATCGACCGATTTGCCATGGAGGTCAAACGTCAACTCGATGTACTGGATCGGCGCCTTGCGAACCATCGGTACGTCGCTGGAGAGCGGTACACGATCGCGGATATGGCGATATTCCCCTGGTATGGATGGCTGGTGAAGGGATGGGTTTACGATGCGGCGGAGTTCTTGAGCGTTCAGGACTACAAACACGTGCAACGCTGGGCAAACGAGCTGCTCGAAAGGCCGGCTGTGCGGCGCGGACGCATGGTGAACCGAATTTCCGGCGAACCTTCGAGTCAATTGCATGAACGTCACGACGCATCTGACTTTGAAACCAAGACGGCAGACAAGCAGCCACCCGCGCCGGCAGCCAAATGAGGCGTGCGGGCTGCGCGCTTCAAGCTCGATCCGGAATGACCTAAGAAAGAAATGTTCGTTGGCAGGCAGGCCCAACCGCCGTAGCCTCTGATGCATGTCGAAGGGCAATTCTCCGAAGCTGGCTTGGATCGCGGGTGTAGGTGCGTCGGCAGGTTTGGGATCTGCCCTGGCCAGGCGCTTCGCGCGCGGTGGAGTGCACGCGCGCTCGGTGGCCCAGAGCGCTGCGCGGGAATACGGACCTCAAGGCATCCACGTCGCGCACGTCATCATTGACGGCGGAATTGACGGCGAACGCCTTCGCACGGGCGCGCCCGACAGAGCGGCTGCGGCCGGAGAGGAAGGGCTCCTTCATCCCGACGCCATCGCCGACACTTATTGGCATTTACATCAGCAAACACGTAGCGCCTGGACACATGAACTCGATCTGCGGCCCTTCAAGGAGCGCTTTTGATGAATGCAGTCGTCAAGGATCATTCAACACGCATCTCTTTCGATGTCCGGGCAACCTTGAATTACACCCTGAACACCGGGGTGCGGCCGGTCAATTACACTTTCGATCCGCCGCCCGGCGTGCCGCGCAACAGCGGCGAGATCGATGCGCGTGTGGTGACGATTCGCGACGCCAGGCGCGAGCGTGGGCTGTGGCTGGACGCAAGCGGGTTCGAGCTGGTCTCTCATCAGGGTTCGCTGCGGGAGCTGCGTCGATATCAAGATCCCGCCGCGATCAGAGCCATCGACTACCCGGAGGTGGAGTCTGCACTCAAGATCATCACCGGCGCCGACAAAGTGGTGATTTTCGACCATACCTTGCGCGATAGCACGGTGGTGTCGGGCCGGCCGGCATTGCGTGAGCCCGTACGGCGAGTACACGACGATCAGACGCTCGCTTCGGCTCCCAACCGGGTCAAGAAGCATCTGCCTCCGCACGAAGCTGCGTGGCGATTACAACGTCGTTTCGCCATCGTCAATTTTTGGCGGCCGATTGGTGGGCCAGTCCTCACCACGCCTTTGGCCGTATGCGATGCACGCACCATCGATTCCAAGGATCTGTTGCCAAGCGATCTGGTGTACAAGGACTGGGTTGGAGAGACTTACGCGGTGGCGTTCAATCCCAAGCACCGGTGGTACTGGTATCCGCAGCAGACAACAACCGAAGCCACGATTTTGAAGATTTATGATTCGGCGACGGATGTTGCGCGTTTGACCGCACACACCGCCTTCGATGATCCGAAAACTCCCGCGGACGCGCCGCCGCGGCGCAGCATCGAGATTCGCGCTCTGCTGTTCTGGTAAGCCCCAGCTGCTTACCATGCCCGAGTCGCTTCAGGCTAGCGAGGCCGCCAAACCGCTCTCAATGTCATGATAGGGTATCGCCAGCGCAGCCGCTGTTGGGTCCAATTCCTCCTGCGTTTTCATCTGCTCCGCTTTGCGAACGAATTTTTTCGGCAAGTGGGGCGGCAGCAGCTCGACGAAGTCATACATGAAGCCTCGCAACACCGACCCCCGCCGAAAGCCGATCGATCCCTGGCGGTGAGTGCGACGTCAAGGGTCCCGGCTCTCTCGAACAGCGCAGGCAAGGATGATCGGCCTGAAAAACTGAACTCATAGCTCCGAGCCCGTCGCGATGGCGAAATCCGCCGAGTCGACCCGTCAAGATGTCGTGCCGCGGTAGCGTTTTGATAAAGCCGGCAGCGGAATAATCCGCAAAATGGAATCGCGGTACGTGGCGCTCGAGTGCAGGCATACACCGGAGGATAACGTTAGGGCAAATGTTCCATGACCAGCTATTTCCGCATATGACACGGCCGCGGCATTCACCAGCAGGGAACGCTCGATGCGGATGAAGCCCAGCTCTGCAAGCTGCGCGGCCAGCCGTTTGATTGAGTCGCGGCTGAGATATTCCGCCTTTCCGGAGCGCAGTGTCACGTAGTTGCCGTCTGCCTCGATGTAGTCGATCGACTTCGGATCAAGCGGATAGAGCCGTCGTTGTCGCTCACCGACCAGGAAACGCGGCGAGGTCGCCGCCTTGCCGGCGAACTCTGAGGGATGCCAATTGAAATGACTGTCGTCCTCGGGTGACACGGAATGGATCCGATCACGGGCGCGAGTCATGGCTTGGTCGAACCTCTCCGCGGTTAGCGGGGTCATCAAGTAGTCGATGGCGCCTG
>CAZZWM010000033.1:0-31092 GCA_964657945.1 uncultured Steroidobacteraceae bacterium | reverse complement strand
TTGCAGGGCCACCAACGCGCTACTGTGCATAACTGGGGACTGTGCATAATGGCCGCCTGCTGACCTATGCACCTAGAGCGCGGGACTCCAGACGCGCAGCGGCCAATGCCGCGCGGCGAGCGTAAAGTCAGCATCCGTCGTCAGCAAAGTCAATTCGTGGCGTATGCATAGCTGGCCCAGCAGCGCGTCGATCGTCCCGATCTGGACTCCAGCCCGCCGGCAGACGTTGCGAATATCGGCAGCATCAATGTAGTCCTGTCGATCCGGCACCAGAAGCGGTAGGGCAGCGAATCGCTTCACGATGTCCCTGCGGTCACGGGGGCCAGCAAAGCCCTGCAACAGTTCCTGCAGCACCAGCCCAGTGGTGACAATCGCATCACCGCCGTCGATCGCGGCTCGCAGTGCCAGCACCTCGGGGCCAGATACCGGTGCGTCCCTGCGAAAGGCAAGCGACCAGACGCTGGTGTCGACCAGCATAGTCATCGACGTGATCGCTCGGCCTTGTAGTCAAAGTCGGTGTCCCACTCGAGCTTGCCCATGAGATCGAGCAAGTGCTTCTGCTTTCGGCGAGCAATGAATTCCTCCAGCGCGCGCGTCACTGCGGCCTTCTTGGTGCGCTCACCGCTTACTTTTACAGCTTGCTCGATGAGCTTCGGGTCGAGCGAAAGATTGGTTGCCATGTGTCACCTCTTACACATCAGTTTACACATTTTGGTGGCTGCGGAAACGCTGCAGCCAGTTTCGCCCTTCATTCAGGCAAGAAGCGGCCGTCCCCAGTGTGAGAACCTGGAGAAACAGGCCGCATTAAGCTTGTGGTGTTAAATCGCTATCCAATAGATAATTAATGCTGTTTGTTCTTGGACACGCGCCATCGATTGATTCAATTCGAGGAGCTGTTCCGCGGCACCATCGATGGTGCCAGCGTGCACCCGCGCGAAATCGTCAAGATCGCGCTGCAACGCAATTCCGCGGCCATCAACATTGCGCACAATCATCCCAGCGGAGTGGCAGAGCCTTCGCGGCAGACGAATTGATCACCCAACGGGTGAAGGAAGCGCTTGCCCTGGTGGACATCCGTCTTCTGGATCACATCATCGTCGGAGACGAAAATTGTGTGTCACTGGCAGAACGTGGAGTTCTTTGATATGTGGAGTAAGCGGCCAGTAGTGGGTTTTTATGCGGTTTTACCCACCTTTAACTCCACATTTTATTTCGACAGGATAGGCGCGCTTTCGGGTCTCGTACCGGGGAAGAGCAGGCGGGCAACAGTGATCGCTGCAAGGGCGCCGAGTAGCTGAGCCAAGATGAACGCTGGAACATGGGACGGTGAGATGCCCGCAAACGTGTTTGACAGGGCGCGAGCGATGGTAATGGCCGGATTCGCGAACGAAGTGGACGAGGTGAACCAGTAGGCCGCTCCGATCCAGGCAGCTACCATCCAAGGTGCATCTTCGGCCCTCCGATGGCCTAGGACGACCAGCAAGAGGCCGAGGGTCGCCACGAACTCGGCGATCCACTGCGCGATGCCGGTTCGCTCGTGAACCGAGGATTGGATGAGGGGCAGCGAGAACATGGCATGTGCGAGGATCGCGCCGGCGCAGCAACCAAGGATTTGGATCAGCACGTAGGCGGCGGCTTCGCGCCAAGCCAGAGCACCGCGAAGTGCTTGGACCAAAGACACCGCCGGATTGAAGTGAGCATCGCTCACCGGCCCCAAGAGCGCGATTAGGGTCGCTAGAACCGCCGCCGTTGCACCCGTATTGGCGATGAGCGCGACGGCAAGATTCCCGGCGGCAAGCCGCTCGGCCATGATTCCGGAGCCGATCACCGTTGCCGCGAGTAGCAATGAACCCAAGCCTTCCGCGGCGAGACGGCGAAGCACGACTTTAGGCTTCCGTCGTGGCCGGCTGTTGTCCGATCGCGCGCAGTTTTTCGCGCAGCGTCATTTGATCGAGAGATGCGATCGGCAACTGTACGAAGAGTTTGATCCGGGTTTCGAGTTCCTTCAGTGCCTTTCGGAAGGCAAAGGCCTTTTCGGCGTCGGTGCCTTCGGCCTCTACGGGATCCGCGATGCCCCAGTGCGCCGTCATCGGCTTGCGGGGCCATATCGGACATACTTCCCCGGCTGCGTTGTCACAGACGGTGAAGATAAAGTCGATCGGCGGGGCACCCGGCGCCGCGAACTCATCCCAGCTCTTGCTCCGGAACCCCTCAGCCGGCAGATTCGTGCGTTTAAGTAGCTCGATCGCCAGCGGATGCACCTGACCTTTCGGGAAGCTCCCGGCGCTAAACGCTTGGAACTTGCCTTTGCCCCAATGATTCAAGAGCGATTCGGCCAAGATGCTGCGCGCCGAGTTGCCGGTGCATAAAAAAAGGACGTTGTAAGTCCGCTCAGCGTTCATTTTGCGCAGCAAGCAGCAGGTTGGGCGCGCTGGGCGGGTACACAGCATCCGGCGGCCGGCGCCTCCACCGGCGTACTGGATTCACCGTGATTGAACACCGCGGTATCCTCGCCATAGACCGGGATGCGGCTTAAGCTATGGAAGGTCTCCCACGCGATTCCAGTGGTGTCGGTCACCCAGTACTTGTGGGACGCGGCATAGCAACAGGGCTGCTCGTTGGCCTCGATCATGCGCGCGTCTACCGCCTCCAGCTGCGCTCGCATGCCGCGCAGTTCCTCATCCGACTCCACCTGGAAGCCCAAGTGATTGACGCCCAACGGTTGGCGATTCATCGAAATGGCGAAGTTAACTTTTGGATCCTCCAACATCCATTTCGCATAGTCGGGCTGAGTCACCGTGGGCTCGGCGCCGAACAGGATTCGGTAGAAGCGGATGGACGCGGGATGGTCTTTCACACTCACATGAACGTGGAGTCGTTTCATAGGTCACCTGTCAGGGTTACAGTCGTTTGATCATGAAGGCGGAGCTCGCAGGGCAAAGAGAAGCGAACTCGCGCGTGGATTGGATTGCGGCCGGCGCTTGCGCGCGATCGACACGCCGATAGCCTCGACGCTCGAAGTACGGTTCCGCAGATGTCGTCAGAAGATAGATCGAGCGAACTCGGTGGGCCGCGGCATAGCCTTCAGCATGCAGCACGAGCGCCGATCCCAACCCTTGAGTCCGTGCCGCGGCACTGACGACCAGGGAGCGTAGTAGCGCAGCGTCGCCATAGATCTCAAGCCCCACGAGGGCGCTCGGCGCGCCATCAGACCCGGTGAAGAAGAAGTGCTCCAAGTGCGACTCGGTCAAGTCCGACGCCGGCAGTCCTTCCGCCACGAGGAGCGCCACAACGCTTGAGTGCGGAGGGCGTTCTCGGACCTGCAGTACGTCCGGCATGACGACTTAAGCCGCTTTCGCCGTACGTTTCGAAGCATTCGATTTCCGCGCTGGCGGACAACATTCCGCTGCACTCTCGGCACAGCAGTTATCTGTCAGATAACCAACGAGCGAGGTCATGGCCGTGAAGTCCGCCGAGTAGATGAGTTGGCGACCCTCCCGGCGATGCGTAATGAGCCCGCCACGCTGCAGATTCTGCAGATGGAAGGTCAGCGATGAGGGCACGAGTCCCACTCGCTCGGCGATCCGACCGGCCGGCAGCCCCGCAGGCCCCCGCTCCACCAGCAGCCGGAAGATGCCCAAGCGATGCTCATGCGCCAATGCACCCAAGGCCTCGATCACGTCTTTCGCTTTCATGACAGTACGATATTACGACTTTTATCGTATTGTCAATCGCATGCTGTAGGTTCGCTCCTGCTCGCCCTTGACAACCGCAGGAGGAACTCTTCCCGAATGCGATCGCGCCGCCTCCTGGCGGGCGGCTCTTGCTTGACGGTGCCGACCTGGTCAGCTGGATGCGCAGTCTTAAGAAAACAAATGGAGAGTTCTCCCGCGCTTTTGCGCGGGAGAACTGCAAGCGAACAATCACCACTCCACATATCAAAGACGTTCCGATACTGTGAAATATGGGGAACTCACCATATTTGGAAAAACGTGGATTGGTCTGACACGGTGAATTTGAGTCCGCGCTGTTGCGTCGGCTTATCTTGAATTGGCTGAAGTCGCTTGCAGGACTATCAACACGAGCCACGGCTTTGTAGTAAAAAGCCTTTGGTGAGCAGCGTATGGACAAGCGGCAGCAAGAAGGGGCTTGTTGACTCCCCGGTCGCCGTGTTGTTGGCTTTCTTGAAGCTGGGGTTGATTTCATTTGGCGGGCCGGTTGCGCACATCGGCTATTTCCGGGAAGAGTTTGTGGCGCGCCGACGTTGGCTCGATGATGCGACCTACACCGACCTGGTGGCGCTCTGCCAGTTCCTGCCTGGTCCCTCGAGCAGTCAGATCGGCTTTTCCATCGGGTTGTTGCGGGCCGGATATCTTGGCGGTCTGTCCGCGTGGGCAGGTTTCACCTTGCCGTCGGCGATGGCGCTCGTGCTTTTTGCATATGGTGCACCCTCGCTGTCCGGAGCGATTGGCGATGGGCTGCTGCATGGACTGAGGCTCGTAGCAGTGGCGATCGTTGCTCAGGCAGTTTTTGGTATGGTACGAACCCTCTGTCCTGACCTGCGCCGTGCTTGCATCGCGGTTCTTGCAGCGTTGGTGATTCTCCGCAGCAGTTCAACATCTGCTCAGATGATCGTCATTGTCGTCGGTGCTGCACTGGGCCTCCTCATCTGCCGCGCTTCGGAGGGCGGCTCTCTTGCGCTCATCCGCGTTGGTGTGTCGCGCCGCGCGGGTTTCGCATCGTTGTCGGTACTTTGCCTGCTGCTGGTGATCCTGCCCGTTTGGCAAAGTCTCGGCGCTCCTTCCTGGGTGGCATTGTTCAATGCGTTCTACAGGTCCGGCGCACTGGTCTTCGGCGGGGGACACGTGGTATTGCCGTTGTTGAGAGATGCCTTTGTGACGCCGGGTTGGGTGAGCGACGGTACCTTTCTCGCCGGATATGGAGCCGCCCAAGCGGTCCCGGGTCCTTTATTTACGTTTGCTGCGTATCTTGGTGCCGTTGCGATGCCATCGAACCATGGTCTGCCTGGCGCAGTGGTGGGGCTGGTCGGCATCTTTCTCCCAGGGATGCTGGTGCTGGTGGGCATCTTGCCGTTCTGGACCACTCTGCGTGCTCGCGCGGACGCGCAGAGCGCCATGCGCGGTGTGAACGCCGCGGTAGTCGGACTGCTGGCCGCAGCACTCTACAACCCCGTGGGAACGAGATCCATCAATAACAGAGCAGACTTTGCGGTCGCACTCATAGGCTTCGTGTTGCTCACCCTTTGCCGCATTCGGCCGATTCTGGTGGTGGTGTTGGGCTCAGTAACTGGCATCGCGCTCAACCAGATCGGCTGCTGCATCGGAAACTAGAACGGGTAGTTGATGCCGGTGAACGCGGCGAGCCCTTCGCCGCCATAGCCGAAATCCACATACCCGACGACAAAAGGACGTGCCACTCCGCGAAGCCCGACGCCGGCAACTTCATGCAAGTGCGATAGAGGAAAGGTGCTTGTCCTCTCGAAGACACGTCCCACATCGATGAAGGGCGTCAATTCGACGTCCACATGCGTGGCGGAGGCGTCGAAGGAAAAGGCGGTATGCCGAACCTCCACACTCGAGGCAAGAGAATTGCGATCGTAGAATCGACCGGCTCCGAAACCTCGCAGCGCTTGATCGCCGCCCACCTCGTCGCGATCTCCGCCGAGCCCGCTCAATGCCCAAAACGGCACTTCGCCGACGCTGGGCAGGTAGCGCAGCGCTATGTGCGCGGCGACCACGGTGGCGGTTCCAAGCGCCCAAAACGAGCGGCCATCGAGGCCGGCTTCGCTATAAGCGGAGTCATTCAGCACGCCGCTGCGGCTCGCGAGGCCGCCATAAACGACCCATTGCACCCCGGCCCGAGGCACCACGAGGTTATCGCGCGTGTCGTAGAGGGCCGAAATGCGGTTCAGCAACACCGTGTCGGTGCCTAGGCCGGCTACATCCGAAAATCGCGTTTCGATGCTGGCGACACCGGAAAGAGATCCAGGCCCAACCGTAACTCGTTGCGGACGCAGCGTGTAAAGGAGCTGCCAGGCGTGAGACAAGTTAAGGCCCAGCTGCAGCTGCGCCAGCTCCTGCTCCTTGGTGTAGTTGGTCTCATCGCCTTTGCGCGTGCTGTTGCCAACGCCAAAAAAGCGGGGCGTGCCATCGCGGTCGAAGATCAGGCTGGCGTTGACGGACAATAGCTGCTGACGGGAAAGTTCATTCTGATATTCAGCGTCAAATAGGCGCTCAACTCGCTGCTGAATCCCCGCTACCACCGACCACTGTTCATTATCCGACGGATAATCGAAGATCCGGCCGTGTACGCCATAGCCAAAGTTCGGGTCGTGCACAAAGTCCGGGGCGATGATGCGGCTGATTTCCTGATGGTCATTGGTATGCACAAAGGTTGGCATGATGCCGAAGGTTGCACCGCTGTTCGGATCGACGCCGATGACCGGAACGGGTATGAAGGGGGCGGTATCGGGATTGATCCAGCGCGACAGTCCCAAACCTGGGGGAGATGTCTGCGAATCCTTCAGATCTTCAATGCCGGCATGCGGCGGTACGTCTTCAGCACCCGCGGGTTGAGTGCCGATCAGCGTCAAGCAACATAGCCAGAAGACGCAAACTCCGCGCCGTGCAATCACGCTGCGCTCATCAACAATGCATCCGGACCACTTGCCGCATGCGCCGCGCTTCCAGCCACTGCCAGGAAATCAGCGAAGGCACCCCGCAAAGGATCTCGCGCAGACGCTTGGCGAGGGAGACGGCCAATGCTGTATCCATGTCGATACCGAATAGCCCCCCAAACACGACCAACCCGGCTTCCTGCGCGCCCAAGCCGCCGGGTATGAAAAACGCCAGATGCCGCACCGCCTGCGTCGCGCTTTCCAGAACGAACGCGGTCACGGCATCGACGGGATGCCCGAACAGACGCAGCACCAGCCAAATCTCGAACGAGGCCGAAGCCATTGCGGCGAATTGCAGTGCCCCGGCTTGAAGCAATGCGCGGCCGCGGCCCAGGGCTCTGCGTAGCTCGATATCGAGCGCCGCGCCCCGGTCTGCGCTCCCATCGAATCCGATTATGGAACTCAACAGCCGCTCCAAACGCCCGAACCAGCGGCCGTAACGCAACAAAGCAAAGCAGGCGATGGGTATCGGCAGAGTCATCGCCAGAGCGGCCAAGATCGGCCGCTGTGCCGAAGATATCCCGGTGAGCTTCAGCATCAACACTACGCCCAAGGCGGCGAACAGATAGGAAGCCATCAGAGTAAGGATTACTTCAACGATCACGCTCGCACTGACCTGGATCCGCGCCGCATTGCGCCACGCCAACAGGCGCACGCCCACGATGGCCCCACCCACGCTGGCAACCGGCAGCAGTCGATCCACGGCCTCGCGAACACTGCTGACCCACCAAAGATAGCCGAGGCTCAGGCGCTCGGCGCCCGGGTAGGATTTCAAGAGCTGGCGCCAACCCAACGCGAAACAAAAAAAATATAGCGCGCGATAGGGCACCAGCCACAACAGCGAACATCCAGCCAATCGCAATAATTGGCTCAGAGCGGAGAAGTCGGCGCGCAACCCGAGGCCGGCGAACAGCGCGAGCCCCACAACGAGGCCTAGATAGGCGAGGACACGCGCCTTCAACCCGCGCTTCACGATGCGAGCATCAGGTGGTTCGATGCATGACCCCTTGCGAATCGACGTCGAATTCGCCGCCGCGCCAAACCACGCGCGACACGAAAAACGTGCGCAGCCAAGTCCAACATAGAATCAAGTCACGTGCGGGAATCAGCGCCAGATCAGCCAACCACGCGAACCCCAAGCGGCGGCGTTGCGCCATGGGCATCAACAGTTGTGCCGCAAGAGTAATAGCGAACATCGTCCGTGACAGGCCCCAGGCAGGCGCCGCCCGCGAAGTCAGCAGCATGCCCAGCGACGCCAGAGGCAGGCTGAAAGTCAGAAAAATGAACCTGAAGCTGCGCGGCCGCAAGACTTGCAATGTACGCATCCACCGTACTTGGTGGCCGATCAAAGAGCCAAGGCTGGGTTCGTGATGCTGAGCTTGAACCTCGTAGCTCGACAAAACTATCTTCAAACCCACCGAGCGGACCATTTCGCCCAGGCGATAGTCATCCGCCAGGTGATTGGCCATCGGACGCAAGCCGCCGATGGCATCGAGCGTGTCCCGGCGCAGGCAAAGAGTTTGCCCGGACGCATAGTTTTCGTGGCCGAATAGCCACGCCAGCAGCACTGAAGGCATGAACCATTCATTGACATACATGGCCCCGAGACGCGACCAAACCGTGGGGGAGGGAACGCCCCGATAGATGCAGGTGACCAATCCCACTTGCGGCATCCGCAATGGCGCTGTCACGCGCGCAAGGTAATCGGGCCTCACCTTGGCGTCGCTGTCTGAAACCACCAGTATGTCGTGCTGGGCCGCCTCCAGCATGTTCATCAAATTGCTGTTCTTGAAGTTATCGCCATACAGCCGCGGATTGACTACCACCGAAATGGGAAGCGTAGGGAACTCGGCGATCAACTGCTCGACGATGGCAAGCGCCGGATCGCAAGGATCTCGCACGCCGAAGATCAGCTGAAACCGCGGATAGTCCTGTAAGCAAAATGAGCGCAGGTTTGCATGCAAATGCGGTTCGATGCCGCATAGCGGCTTTAAGACGCTGATGGGCGGCTGGTGTCCATCATCCGGCAGAGTCTGGGCGCCTCGCAGTCGCCACACCGTCGTGGCGATCAGCGTCAATAATGAATAGGTAGACGCGATTGCCAGGCAGGCGAGCCCGAGGAATCCCACAATGCTGTGAAAAGGCGACGACATGCTGGCACTCCCTGCCGACTTTAAGCTTGATGCGCCCGTAGAAAGCGGAAGAACTCCAGGCCTTCACGCAGACGCCGCTTCATCATCTCCGTGCTGAGCAGCATTGTTCTGACAATCTCCCAAATCTTGCTGGGGCGGAAATAGAAACGCTTGTAGAACACTTCCATGCTGTGAAAGATCTGATCCTTGGACAGGTGCGGATAGCTGATTGCGGCCAGCTGCACCCCCTGTTCGTTGACGAGATTGACCGCGTCGTTTTCCTGAAGCCATCCCTCTCGAACCGCCTGGTTATAGAGGGTGGTGCCAGGATAGGGCGCCGCCAGCGACACTTGAATGGTGTGGGGGTTCAGCTTCTTGGCATATTCGATGGTCTTTTCAATGCTGGCTTGCGTTTCCCCGGGCAATCCCAGGATGAAGGTGCCGTGAATCAATATCCCCAACCGGTGGCAATCTTGCGTGAAACGCAAGGCAATATCGGTGCGCAATCCTTTTTTGATATTGAGAAGGATCTGATCGTCGCCCGATTCATAGCCGACCAGCAGCAGACGCAAGCCGTTGTCCTTCATGACTTTCAATGTATCGTAAGGTACGTTGGCCTTGGCGTTGCAGCTCCACGTCATCCCCAGTCGGCCCATGCCGCGCGCGATGGCTTCGACCCGATCAAGATTCGATGAGTCGGTGAACGTGTCGTCATCGAACATTATCTCTTTGACTTCCGGCATGTTCTCTTTGATCCACTGCACCTCGGCGATGACATTGTCGGCGGAACGCACTCGGTAACGATGGCCGCCCACCGTCTGCGGCCACAGGCAAAAGGTGCATTTCGAGCGGCAGCCTCTACCGGTGTAGAAACTCACATACGGATGCTTCAGATAGCCGATGAAGTAGTTCTTGATGGTCAGATCGCGTTTGTAGACCGGCGCCACGAACGGCAGGTCGTCCATGTTCTCAACCATCGCCCGGGGGGGATTGTGGCGGATGACGCCGGAAGCATCGCGGAACGAGAGTCCGGTTATGTCCGCATACGGCAATCCGCGCGCCAGATCCTGGCAAGTGAAATCGAATTCTTCGCGGCACACGAAATCGATTGCATTTGTAGCTTTCAGCGAACCTTCCGGATCGACCATGGGCTTGGCCCCCACCATGCCTACCTTGACTTTGGGGTCCCTTGCTTTGAGCAACTCGGCGAATCTGGCGTCCGTCGGAAACGACGGTGTGCTGGTATGCATGATGACCAATTCAAATTCGGCGGCGATCGCCAGCGTTTCCGCGACGCTCAATTCATCGGCGGCGGCATCCACGACTCTCGAGTGAGGGACGAGAGCTGCCGGCTGTGCCAACCAAGTGGGGTACCAATACGATTTCACTTCTCGTTTGGCCTGGTAGCGGCTGCCGGCCCCGCCGTCAAAGCCGTCAAATGAAGGAGCTTGCAGGAACAGCGTTCGAAGATATCCAGTGGCGCTTGTGATCTCGGTCATATGGGAACCCAGCTGTGTCGGACGCGCAAGGAAATCCTTGCGCCGCATTGAAGGACCGCGCAAAACGCGCTTTGCCATTCAAAGTAACTCGTAAAGCGCCGATATTCTGCACCAACTGACGCCGACAAGTTGAAAGATTTTGCTTCGAGCGCGGCGCTCGGGCATTGCAACTGCAACGCTTTGTTTCAATCGCCACACGGCGAGACAGATTCCGCGGACACGCCAGCCATACCTCAGGCTATGCAGTTGCGAAGCTCGAGGACCTGCAATCGAGGAAACCGCCCTGTATCGCGCCAGAGGCGTCGACGGCTGCGCGAACCCGGGCGCTCAGGAGCGCAGACCACTCATCGCGATGTCGATAAGCTTGCATGGATGAGGCAATTGCGCCACCCGAGGTTGTCGCCGGGTGTAAATAAATTTC
Source organism: uncultured Steroidobacteraceae bacterium (assembly GCA_964657945.1). Taxonomy (GTDB): domain Bacteria; phylum Pseudomonadota; class Gammaproteobacteria; order Steroidobacterales; family Steroidobacteraceae; genus Bog-1198. The sequence continues at coordinate 20,343 of CAZZWM010000033.1, read as the reverse complement.
CGTTAATCCCTGCGGCAACCGCGCCAATATCGTCAACATCGTGCGTTCATCCATGGCGCCGCTGGCAGCGATTCCGAACAGCGAGTCGTTGTATATCACACCAGCGCGGCACAATTTTCGCCGCAACAACGAGGCCCATGGCCTCAATGCCGCCCCCGCCAGCCCCCCAACGACACCTTCCTGGAATGCAAACCACAGCGGCTCAACCGTCGCCCTGATCGGCGGCCTGCCAAAGTCCTGAGCAACTCGCAGCAAAATACGCAATATGGTCGGATGCAAATGGAAGTGCTTATGCACATTGACATGATCGAGGCGCAGACCGGTGCGCTCAAACGCCTCAAACTGCGCGCGAATTTCCGCTTCCAGTTGTCTGCGGGCCGATTGCGAAAGAAAATATCGCAATCCGTCCCAGGCCATTCGATCTCCCATTCTGCCTTCGACGTCGATGAGAGAGGGAATCTGCGTGGCATCCAGCATGGCATTGCCGTCCGCGAGCACCAAGTGCAGGCCCACATGAAGCCGCGGCAGCAGAGTCGCGCGGCGCACCGCATCCTTGGCCTCCGGCGCCGCCACCATCAGGCTCGCGGCTGTCAGTACACCGTAACGGGCGGCGCTTTCCACGGCCTCGTTGATGGATTGGTGCAGGCCGAAATCATCGGCGGTTATGATCAGATACTTGCGCGACATTTGAAGCTTTGGATGTGCTGGATAGAGCTGCCATGTTATCGACGCAGACTCATTTGGATGCAGCGCCTGCCGCGCTTCCGAACTTGGCCTTCATCAAACCCGCGTCAATGAGCCGTCCGACAGCCTCCCCGTCATGACCTGGCACGATGTTGATGCCGGGCTCGGCTGCATGCAGCCTATGCAGCGCGACAAGTTGTCCGAAAACGGCAGCGCGATCCTCCTTGATGATGAACTGCGTGGCAAAGCGCGGGCGTTCGCGCTGCACTTCAATGTTGCGAAAATGCCAGGCGACATCTCCTATGAAGAGATACTCCTTGCCGTCCGCGGTTTGCACATAGACCATCTGACTGCCCGGCGTATGTCCCGGGGACTTGATGAGCACCATGCCCGGCGCCACGGCATCGTACTTCTGGTATTCGAGAGGCACATAGCCGTCCAGCGCGTGTTCCGGAAACTTCGTCGGCTGCAGGGCGGCGGGATTCGCAATTTGTTCGCGAGTCAGCTTCGTCGCGGGGAGCACCGCGGCCAGATTCGGATGCGTGGCAAGGCCGCCGATGTGATCCGAATGCTCGTGCGTCACCAGGATGATGGATGCCTGTGCCATGGCCGCTTGCATTCGGGCGAAGGCCGCGGCATCGAATGAGTCCAGACTGTCGCCGCCGGCCTCCTTGCTGAGCGCCGTATCAACGATGACCGAAGTCTGCGGATAAACGACGCGATAGGAATACACCGGCAGGTCGGTGGGTTTCCAACCGTCGCCGGCAACCACAAAGGTGGCGGGAGGTTTGAACACACCGATCTTTTCGACCTCGATCGCCATGGCTTTGTCGCCAGGAAAAGTGCCAGCCAGACGGCGAACCTCGCCGATATCCAAGGCGTATTCTGCGCCTGCTGGTATGTGACTTTCGACGATGAACCAGTAGTAAGCGGCGCCCACGATCACGAGGAGCGCGCACAAGGTGAGCAGGACGTTTCGAATCCAGGGTTTCATCTGCCAGTCATGTCCTCCATCCGCCCCATACAATGATGCCCATTCCCAGCAACGCCACCGCCGCGCCTCCCAAGTCCCAGGCCGTGAGGTCGATTCCATCGACTCTCCACAGCCATATCATCGCGACAGCCACATAAACCCCGCCATATGCAGCATATACACGCCCCGCCGCCGCAGGATGTAGGGTCAGCAGCCAAGCAAAAGAGGCAAGACTGAACGCGGCTGGAACCAGCAACCAGGCAGAATGATCCTTCTTCAGCCACAGATATGGCAAGAAGCAGCCAACGATCTCCGCAACCGCCGTGAGCACGAACAAAGCCACAGTTCTGATGAGCAGCATCGCTTGATCCTTGATCCATCCGCTTGATGCGACACGTCGGACCTTCGGAATTTAAACACGAATTGGTCGGTGATTCCTCTGATCGACGGATCGAAGACCGTCAGCGATAGGGAGGCTGCGCGGGCAGGTCCAGCTCCACTTCGAATCCGCCGCCTTCCCGATTTCGGAACTTCACTTCACCATCGCAGGCCGCGACGCAGCGGCGCACGATGGCCAGGCCCAAACCAAAACCTCCGGTCGAGCGGCTGCGCGCAACTTCAGGCCGGAAAAACGGTTCGCCCAATCGGTTCAGCGTCGCCTCCGGTACTCCAGGGCCTCGATCCCTGATCAACACCTTGACGCGCCCATTCTCGCGCCGTGGGGGCGGACCCGGCCTCGCGCGCACCGCGTACCGCACATGTGCAATGTCCTGGTGCTGCGCGATGACTTCCGGCCACTTCGCAGCATCGACGTTGTACAAGTCGTCGGCAACACTGAGCGCGATGGCCGACAGGCGTTCTCGCACGGACTGGGTCAGCAGCAAATTCAAGCCGGTTTGGCCGCGAGGTGCGTAGACGTAGGCCAACGCAATGATGAGCAACAAATTGAGCGCGGACCACAGCAGGAATCGCGCGTACAACGGTATGCGCACGGCGGTCACGCCGTGCCCGCTGCTTCGATGAGCATGTAGCCGGCCGCGCGAATGGTGCGAATGAATCGGCCGGAGCGTGAGTCGTCGCCCAGCTTCCTGCGCAGGCTGGCAATGTGCACGTCCACGGACCGATCGAATGCAGCGAGCTCGCGGTTGCGGACATCCCTCAGCAATTGCTCGCGTGAGCGGACTTTTCCGGGATGACGGGCCAGGGAGACGAGCAATTCATATTCGACGTGGGTGAGATTCACCCGCTCTCCGTCCACGTACACGGCGCGGGCGGCGGGGACGATGCGCAGTGAGCCCAGCAGAACGTCGGCAGATAGTGTGTTCTCAGGCTCGGCGCTTTCCGCGCCGGCAATCAACGAACGCCTAAGCAAGGCGCGAATCCGCGTGATGAGCTCCCGCGATGAGGCGGTCTTCGCCAGATACTCGTCCGCTCCCCCTTCGAGACCGGCCACCATATCGTCTTCCGCTCCACGCCCGGTGAGCATGAGCACCGGTACCTGCGAATGGTGGCGAAGCTGCGTCAGGACTTGGAAGCCGTCGATGCGGGGCAGCATCACATCCAGGATGATGAGTTCCCAAGAGGCTTCCTTGGCACGCTGCAGACCTTGCGCGCCGTCATGCGCCACGGTGACCGCGAAGCCCTGGGATTGCAGGAAACCGGCCAATAAGCGCGTGAGCTTCTGATCATCATCGATGAGCAGGATTTGGGGCAGTCGCCCCGGGTCGATGACCGTCATATCGGCATGTTAGTCACAGCCAGCAATGCCGTGCGGGAGATTTGTAAAGAACATGTAAAGCCCGCGCAAGCCGCTTCACATCGGCATTAGGCTCGGTCATCGATACCGATTCATTCGCAAGGAAACCGCCATGTCCTATCGCCTGCTGCTCTGTTCTCTCGCTGCTTCAGCCGTCGTCTCGGCCGCTGCACTGAGTGCCGATGCGCCTCCGACGCCACCTAATTTCGATGACGTAAAAGCGCATCATTTGGCCCGCCTGCAAAAGGAGATTACCTGCGTAGAGGCTGCCGCCAATTTCGAGGAAATGCATGCCTGCATGCCGCCGCCTCCGGGCGGTCATATGGGACCGCCGCCGCCGCACAATTGACCCGCACGACCCAGCCACGGATCGCGGGGGCTGGGCTGCCGGATCGGCGGTAAGCCGTTGAATTGGTTTATTTATTGACCCGAAGGGTTGCCGTGCCGGCCGCACCCTGGTATAAAGCGCGGCTCCCCAAACTGTTCCAGTTTCAAAGGTTTACGTCATGTCGCGAGTCTGCCAGGTCACGGGCAAGGCCCCGAAAACGGGTAATACGGTTTCTCATGCGAACAATCGCAAACGCCGTCGTTTTCTGCCGAACTTGCACACTCACCGCTTCTGGTCGGAAGGGGAGCAGCGTTTCTTGAGCCTGCGCGTTTCCACCCGCGGTCTGCGAACCATCGAGAAGCGGGGCGTCGATGTAGTCGTTGCCGACCTGCGCGCCAAGGGCGTGAAGGTCTAAGGAGCTTTCCATGCGCGATAAAATCAAATTGGTCTCTTCCGCGGGCACCGGTCACTACTACACCACCACCAAGAACAAACGCCTGCACCCGGACAAGATGGAAACGAAGAAATTCGATCCCGTGGTCCGCAAGCACGTCGCTTACAAAGAATCGAAGATCAAGTAAGTCTTGCTCGATGCGGTAGCACATCGCTGCCGACATGCCCGAACTCCCCGAAGTAGAAACCACGCGCCGCGGCATCGCTCCGGCGCTCTTGGGCTTCCGTGTGATCGACGCCATGGTGCGCGAGAGACGTCTGCGCTGGCCCATACCGCAGGATTTCGAGAAAAACGTCATCGGGCAGACGGTGCGCAGCGTCGAACGTCGCGCCAAGTACATTCTCATCGCCTTCGACACCGGCACTCTAATACTGCATCTCGGCATGTCGGGCAGCTTGCGGCTGGTGAAACCGGACGCTCCCTTGAAGACTCACGATCATTGGGACCTGGCCCTGGATAGCGGCTGGCTGCTGCGCTTTCACGATCCGCGCCGCTTCGGCAGCCTGCATTTCACGGCCGGCGATCCGCAAGAGCATGTTCTGCTGAAGCGCTTGGCGCCCGAACCCTTGAGCGAGGCCTTCGACGCGCAGTACCTATACCGCGCCACCCGCAAGCGCAGCGTCGCCATCAAACAACTCATCATGAACTCCCAGTTGGTGGTCGGCGTCGGCAATATCTACGCCAGCGAAGCGCTGTTCCGTGCCAGGATTTCTCCACGGCGCGCGGCACGGCGCATCACCCAGGCGGAGGCCGCGAGGCTGGCACGCTCGATCAAGATGGTGCTCGCGGCAGCGGTGAAGATCGGCGGCACGACGCTGCGCGACTATACCAATGCGGACGGCGAGCCGGGATATTTCCGGCAGAAGTTGTTCGTCTACGAACGTGACGGCCTGGCGTGCCGGGTTTGCAAGACCGATATCAAACAATTCACCCAGGGACAGCGCTCGACCTACTGGTGCGCGGTTTGTCAGCGCTAGCGCCTAATAAATCAATCCTTCGCCTTCGCCGCGCGGATCCGAGGCTGCCTCCACCTTACCGCTGGCGAAGTCCCAGGTGATCACCTGCATGTTGCCCCACGGGCGGTTGGACAGCTTCAAGGTGTGACCCTTTGATTTGAGTTCTGCCATTTCGGCATCGGTGAACGCACCGGCCTCATAATCCACTACATCCGGCAGATATTGATGATGGTAGTGCGGGTATTTGACGATGTCTGCGGCATTCATGCCGTCCAGATAATTCAATGTGCCGAGCAATACCATGCTGATGATGTAGCTGCCGCCCGGCGAGCCGACGATCATCAACCCCTTGGGGGTTTCTACGAAACTGGGCGTCATGCTGGACAGGCTGCGCTTGTTCGGCGCAATCGCATTGGCAGTGGCGCCGACCAATCCGAATGCATTCGGCTGGCCGGGCTTGGTGGAAAAATCATCCATGGTATTGTTGAGCAACACGCCGGTATTGGCGGGCACATACCCATTGCCGAAGAACAAATTCACCGAAATGGTTGCGGCGACCAGATTCCCGCTGGAATCCATGGCGGAAAAATGCGTGGTCTGCATGCCGCCGGGTTCCGATTCGATGCCCGGCAATAGGTCCGACGGCATGGCTTTGTCGGCACGGATGCTGGCCCGTTGGCCGGCGGCGTAGTCCACGCTTGACAGCTGGGCCAGTGGCACTTTGACGAAGTCCGGATCGCCCAGATAAATGGCGCGATCCCGGTAAGCGCGGCGCATCGCCTCGATGATGAGGTGTTTGCGCGTCGCCGAGTCGACGGCATGGAGATCGAAACCCTCCAGTATGTTGAGCGAGTCGATCAGTGCGATGCCGCCCGAAGAAGGCGGCGATGCCGACACGATCCGCGCCCCGTGATACTCGCCCACCAGCGGCTTGCGTTCCACGACGCGATACGATTTCAAATCCTCCAGCGTCCAGATGCCGCCGCCCTTGCGAACCCCCGCCACCAGATCCTGCGCGACGCGGCCTTCATAGAATCCTTTGGCCCCTTGAGCGGCCATGGCTTCCAGGGTGGCGGCCAACTCCGGTTGCTTGATGACGAAACCGACTTCGGGGACGCTGCCATCCGGCATCAAGAACGCTCTCGCGGCTTCCGGCGACTGCGCCAAAATTTTCTGTTTGTAGCGAATCCCAAACTGCAACCGGGCGTACAGCGGAAAGCCGTTGCGCGCCAGACGAATCGCCGGCGCCAAGCTTTGCTTCAGCGGCAACTTGCCATACCTGCGTGCCAGGTATTCGAACGCCGCCGGTTCGCCGGGAATCGCCGACGACAACGCACCGCTGGTCGATGCGTTTTCGATCTCATTGCCGGCCTTGTCCAGGTACATGTCGCGCGTCGCTGCGCCGGGCGCTTTCTCGCGCGCATCCAACATGGTTTCCATGCCGTCGGACTGGCGGTGCAGCAGGTAGAAACCGCCGCCGCCCAATCCCGAGCTGCTGGGTTCAACCACGGCGAGCGCGGCGGACACGGCCACTGCGGCATCGAATGCGTTGCCGCCGGCCGCAAGTATCTCCTGCCCGGCCTGGCTGGCGAGCGGATAGGCGCTGGCGATGGCGCCCTTGTGGGGCGCGCCCGTGTGCGCGACCTCATGCGGTGCCGCGTGCACGATGCCGGTGAGGGGCTTGTCAGGCGCTGCGGCCGAATCAGCCCGGGTCAGCGGTGCGAACAGCACCGCGATGGCGAGTGTCGCGACGGCGGAGCCATGCAGCATCAAAGCTTGCGATGCCGTTTCAGTTCGATCTCAACCAGTGGGTGCACGAACTCCGACACATTGCCGCCCAGCACCGCGATTTCGCGGACCAGCGTCGAAGATATGAATGTGTATTGCTCTTGCGGCGTCATGAAGACCGATTCGATGTCAGGACTCAAATGCCGGCTCATATTAGCCAATTGGAATTCGAATTCGAAGTCGGAAATCGCGCGCAGTCCCCGCACGATCACCGACAGGCCGTGTTGTCTTGCAAAATCCACAGTGAGTCCGGAGTAGCCAATGACTTCGACATTGTGCACGTCGGCCAACACGCCGCGCGCCATGTCCACGCGCTGCTCCAGGCTGAACATCGGCGCCTTGTTGGGGTTGGCGGCGATTGCCACAACCAGTCGATCGAATATGGATGCCGCCCGGCGCACCAAGTCTTTGTGCCCGTTGGTGATGGGATCGAAGGTGCCTGGATAGACGGCAGTTCTTTTATGCATGAATCTTCAGGTCCGCCCGTTGACGCGCACCAGATGATACCCCACCTCGCCCGCCGACTTCGATTTGAGCACTTCCCAATGAGGCGGCAATCCTGGAACGCCGGCCTTCTTCTCGTTTTCCAAGTACACCATGGATCCGACTCCCACCCACCCGCCGGCATCGAGCAGAGGCACGTATTCACTCAAGGCATGCTGTCCAAAGGGCGGGTCGAGGAATACAACGTCGAAGGGCGAAGGCGTGGTTCGTAAGAAGCGGCTCGCCCCCATTTCCATGATCCTGCCCTTGGCTTGCCCGCCGAAACGGACCAACTGGTCCAGCAGCGCTCGCGCAGCTTGCTGGGCGGATTCGACGAACACCACCTCGCGGGCGCCCCTGGAGATGGCTTCGAGACCGAGCGCTCCTGAGCCCGCGAATAGATCCAGGCAACGCGTGCCGGCGATGGAGTGCTGCAGCCAATTGAACAATGTCTCGCGCACTCGATCCGGCGTCGGCCGAAGTCCCGGCAGATCCGGAAAGCTGATGCGGCGACCGCGCCAGGCGCCCGCGATGATTCGAACGGAGTTGCGTCCGGCGGTGTCCGGTAATTCCGTCTTAAGTATGCTCACCGCCGGTATCATACCCGTCCCATGACGAATGAAACCGACAAGCCCGGGGTACGCGGATTTTTCAAACGCCTGCGCGCCAAGTTGAACCAAGGCCCCGCCTGGCTCACCACCGACATCACGGAATTGCTCCCCGGCCGCAAGATCGATGCGGAGATTCTCGATGAGCTGGAGACCCGCTTGATCACCGCCGATGTGGGCCAGGAAGCCACGGGGCGCATCCTCGACGAGTTGCGCCGCCGTGTGGCACGCAAGGAATTGGCGGATGTCGACGCGCTGCTGCATGCGTTGGCGGCTGCCATGACGGATATCCTGACGCCGGTGCAACAGCCGCTGCGCATCGACTTGGGCGTCAAGCCCTACGTCATCTTGGTGGTGGGCATCAACGGCGCCGGCAAGACCACCACCATCGGCAAACTCGCGCATCGGCTGCTCGGCGAAGGCCGCAGCGTCCTGCTGGCGGCCGGCGACACCTTCAGGGCGGCGGCGCGCGAACAGCTGGAAATATGGGCTGAGCGCAATAAGGTCCCCATCATTGCCCAGCAGGCCGGAGCGGAACCGGCGGCGGTCATTTTCGATGCGCTGAATGCCGCTCGGGCGCGCAATGTGGATGTGCTGATCGCCGATACGGCCGGCCGGTTGCACACGCAAACCCATCTCATGGATGAATTGAAAAAGGTGAAGCGCGTGCTGGCGCGTCTGGATCCGGCCGCGCCGCACGAGGTGTTATTGGTGCTCGATGGCACCATCGGCCAGAACGCGGTTGCGCAAGCTCAGGAATTCCACAAGGGACTTGGCGTCACCGGGCTGGTGATCACCAAGTTGGACGGCACCGCCAAGGGCGGCGTGGTATTGGCCATCGCCCAGAAACTGAAGATTCCGATCCGCTTCATCGGCGTCGGCGAACAAGCGGAGGATTTCGGTGTGTTCAACGCGGCGGAATTCGTGGCCGCATTGCTCAAGACCGGCACCGCCGAGGAGCGGGCTCCTTGATCCGTTTCGAGCAGGTGTTCAAGCGCTATCCGAATGGCCGCGAGGCGTTGTCCGGCATCACCTTCAACATCGACAGCGGTGAACTGGTGTTTCTCACCGGCCACTCCGGTGCCGGGAAAAGCAGCATTTTGAAGCTGATCGCGCTGATAGAACGCCCGACTCGCGGCCAGGTCATCGTCAACGATCAGCACACCGGTGCCATGAAGCCGCGCCGCATTCCGCTGTTTCGCCGTCAGATCGGCGTGGTCTACCAAGACCACAAGCTGCTGCACGATCGCCCGATCATGGACAACGTGGCGTTGCCGCTGATCATCGCCGGTGTATCCCGGCGCGAGATAGAGAAGCGCGTGCGTGCGGCGTTGGACCAGGTTGGCCTGCTCGGCAAGGAGAAATTACGGCCTTTGGAATTGTCGACCGGCGAGCAGCAGCGCGTCGGCATTGCCCGTGCAGTTGTGGCGAAACCGGCTCTGCTGATTGCCGATGAGCCCACCGGCAATCTGGATCCCGATCTCGCGCTCGAGGTCATGCGCCTGTTCAAGCGCTTCAGCGAAGTGGGCGTCACCGTGATGGTGGCGACGCACGATGTGCATCTCATCGAGCAATTCGGCGCCCGCAGCATCGTGCTGCGCGAGGGGCGGGTTACATGAGCATAGGCACGTATTTTGAGCGCCACGCACAAACCTTTGTCGGCTCTCTGGGCCGCATCGCCAGGCAACCCATCGCGACACTCATGACCATGGGGGTCATTGGCGTCGCGCTGGCATTGCCCTTGTTCCTGAATTTGTTGCTGCAAAACGCCCGCGCGGCCACCGGAAATTTGAACGAGGCATTCAACCTGTCGGTGTACATGGACAAGAAAGCCGGCGCTGCGCGGACTTTGGCGGTGGCCAAGCTGCTGCGTCAGAAAGCGGACGTCGCGGGTGTGAAGGTTATTTCGGCCGATGAGGCGCTGGCGGACTTTCGCAAGGAGTCGGGCTTTGGCAAAGCATTGGATGCGTTGACCGACAATCCCCTGCCCGACACGCTGATTGTGACCCCCACCCTGGTTGCCAGCACGCCGGAGGGCACCGAACACCTGCGCGGCGTGATCGCCGCCTTGCCCGATGTGCAAAGCGTCCAAATCGACACTGAATGGATCAAGAGGCTGCACGCAATCTTGGGCGTTCTGCGTCAAGTGGTGCTGATTACCGGGGGGCTGTTGGCGCTCGGAATCGTGCTCATCGTCAGCAATACCATCCGGCTCGATATATTGAACCGTCGCGCCGAAATCGAGGTCATGAAGTTGGTGGGTGCTTCCGATGGTTTTGCGCGCCGGCCGTTCCTATATAGTGGAGTTTGGTATGGGTTGGGCGGCGGAATACTGGCCTTAGGTTTGGTGACTATTGCTGCCCAACTGCTAGCCTCACCCATCGAGCAACTGGCTCGGCTCTACGGCAGCGCTTTTCGCTTGGGCGGCCTCGGCTGGGCGCTGGGAAGCGAGGTTCTAGGCCTGGCGCTGGCCTTGTCCTGGTTCGGATCCTGGCTTTCCGCGACGCAGCATATTCATGCCATAGAACCGACATAAGCTTATGTTTTCTAATGATATTGAACTATTTTCGCCGTTAGCACTCAAATCCGTGGAGTGCTATTATGGCGCCTGTCGATTGATTGGGAGGAATGCCGAATGACTGCATTGGTCGCTAAACAAACAGGACTGATTTTCGCAGGCCCCGTGGGGAGCCTGGACTCCTATATAGACCGTGTCTCGCAGATCCCGGTTCTATCGAAGGAGGACGAGGTCGCTCTGGCTGTCCGTTTTCGTTCCGAGGCCGACTTGGATGCCGCCCGTCAGCTGGTGCTGTCGCACCTGCGGTTCGTGGTGCACATCGCCCGCGGATACCTGGGTTATGGGTTGCCGATGGGCGATCTGGTCCAGGAAGGCAACGTCGGCTTGATGAAGGCCGTGAAGCGCTTCGACCCGACCGTGGGCGTGCGCTTGGTATCGTTTGCCGTGCATTGGATTCGGGCCGAGATTCATGAGTACGTGCTGCGCAATTGGCGGCTGGTGAAGGTCGCCACCACCAAGTCGCAACGCAAGCTGTTCTTCAATCTTCGCAAGATGAAGAAGAACCTGGCTTGGCTGTCGGAAGCGGAAACCGCGGCGGTGGCGAAGGATTTGGGCGTCGATGTGTCGGATGTGCGCGAAATGGAACAGCGCCTGTCGGCCCGCGACATGTCCTTCGATCCGACGCCGGAGAGCGATGAGGAAGAGGCTTACTCGCCGGCCATGTATCTGCCTGCCAGCAACGCCGATCCGGCCATCGAGGTTGAGAACGAGGAATGGGAAGAGGATTCCGCCGACCGTCTCAGCATCGCGATGGAGAAGCTGGATGACCGTAGCCGCAGCATTTTGAAGCGGCGGTGGATGACGGACGACAAGGCCACACTGCACGAGCTGGCGGATGAATATGGGATCTCCGCTGAACGCGTGCGGCAGGTTGAGGCGAACGCCATCAGCAAGCTGAAAGGATTGATGGCAGCGGCGTAAACCACTGGGCCTCGATTTCAGCGCAAATACCCGCCTGCCGGCGGGTATTTTTTTGTCTGCAGAATCTCAAGGAACGAAGACCGCCTTCGCGCCTGGAGTGCTTTCGTAGTTCATCGCGGCGTCGAATTGCTCGAGCCGGAATTCCTGGCCGACGCGGGTTTCGAACATCGGATCATCGATGCAGGACTCCAAGTCCGCAAGCGCGGCTTTGAGCTTGTCGGCATTGCGTACCGTGGCGCTGGCGAAATTGCTGAACCGTGTGAGGGTCAGATTCTTCATCATGAACAGTGTCGATGGCAGCGAGACCGGCGATGCTCCTGATAGGAAACCGTAGAAATACACAGTGGAATTCATGGGCAAGGCAGGTGCAAGGCGGGTGATCAGTTCGCCGCCGACCCCATCGAATACCGCAGTCGCTGACAGCTTCTCGGCCAAATCGGGCAGTCCAGACAGCGAGCCCTCCTGACTTATCAGGACGTGCTCGATTCCGCGGCGGCGTAGGTCATCTCTAGCCGCGGCCGTGCGCACGAGAAAAATGGCCGGCACTCCGCGTCGACGCGCGAGCGCTGCGAGTGAGTATCCGGTCGCTGAACTGCCGGCCGTCACGATCACCCCCCGGTGCCCGTCGGCGGCGGTTTGTTCGAGAAAGGCGTAGGCCGTGATGACATTGACCAGCGAGCCGGAGTACGCCTTGGCTTGAACATGCTGAGGCAGGAGCAGGCTGGTTAGGTAGGGAACCTGCGCCGTTTCGCACCACAGGCCCAATATCGGCTGGTCTGACTGTAGTGATCGATAGATCGCGACCTGCCGCCCCGCATATCCAGGCGGTACGCCGGCGCCGACCGCCTTCACCGTTCCAGATGCGGACGCTCCCCAAACATCATGCGTACGGTCAGCCAACGCACGGCCGGCAACTGCCGGCGTCTTCAAGAAGGTTTTGTCGCCATGATTGATGGCCGCCGCTTCGATATCGACCAGCAGATAGCCGGGAGGGACCTCGGTGGGCGCCGGGATATCGCGAAGCTCCAAATTCCGATCTGCCGTAACACAAACTGCTTTCACAGGAATTCTCCTTCGGACTAAACTACATTATTGCTAATGCATTTTATATTAGCACTAATATAGATTGAGCGTGCAATGAATTTACGACAGCTTTTCGACGACCTCGTACGGTTCGAAACGGACTTGTGGAACGCAATCGACGCGCGTTTACGGCGTCAGGCCGGCGTGCCGCTGGGGACCTTCAACGTGCTGCTGGTGGTGGAGCGCACGGCCAACTGCCGGGTCAACGACATTGCGGAACAGCTCGCCATCACGGTAGGCGGAGCCAGCCAGGCGGTCGACAGAATCGAACAAAAAGGCCTGTGCAAACGCCAGCAGGACTCGGCCGACGGACGCTCCTCCATCGTTTCACTGACTGCCCTCGGGTCGCGGAAGCTTACGGAAGGCGGCCCGGCTTTCGATGATGAATTGGGGATTTGGTTGAACGCGCTCGGGGCCCAAAAGGAGCTGCAGAATTTTGCCGGAGCGCTGGGACGATTGAGACATGCTGCCGCCCAGCGGGCGGCTTTTGCCTCAGGTGGGGGACCGGCGTAAGGTATCGGCCATGCGCACCGTGGATCAATGGCTGAACGAATATGGCGATAGCCACCGTAATCCGACCAACAAATCGCTGCACTGGTTTTGCGTGCCAGTCATCCTATGGTGCGTGTTGGGGCTGCTCTGGATCACACCGTTTCCGCCCGTATTCCGCGAGTCGATACCCCTTGCGAATTGGGCCACCGTGGTCGTCATCGCGGGCCTGATTTATTACCTATTTCTGTCCGTGCCGCTGGCCCTCGGCATTCTGCCAATTTTGTTGTTGATGCTCTGGTCGCTCGACGCCTTGAATCATGCCAGCAGCGTGCCCCTCTGGATGATTTTCACGGGGGCGTTCGTGCTGGCCTGGGTCGGGCAATTTATCGGACATGCCATCGAGGGCAAGCGCCCATCCTTTTTCAAGGATGTGCAGTTCCTGATGATTGGCCCTCTGTGGCTGGCTGCGGATCTCTATCGGCGCTTCGGCTTACGGGTCGCCGCATAGCCTTCCGCTCATAGTCGGCGGCTTCGCGGAAAACATGGGCATGAAGTTCGGCGGTGCGCTGCCGGGTCGGCGCGTAACCGCCGGCCAGCACGACGACCAAGGGCACGCCGCGTCCGCGCACCGCCTCTATCACCATGCGATCACGCTGCCTGATGCCTTCATCCGACAGCGCCAGCTTTCCGTAACGATCACCGGCGGCGACATCGACCCCGGCGACGTAGAACGCCAGTTCCGGCGCGGCATGATCGAGGACCGCAGGCAAATGCCGGTCCAACACGTCGAGATATTCGAGGTCTCCGGTGCCGTCGTTCAATGGCACGTCCAGATTCGAGCGCATCTTGGCCAGCGGATAGTTGCGCTCGCCGTGCATGGAAAAAGTGAACACATCATCGTCTGCTTCGAAGATGGCCGCCGTGCCGTTGCCCTGATGCACGTCCAAGTCAATGATGGTTGCGCGCTCCAGGATTCCCGCTGCGCGCAGCTGGCATATGGCAATGGCCACGTCGTTGATGACGCAGAACCCTTCTCCATGATCCGCAAAGGCATGGTGCGTGCCGCCGGCCAGATTGGCCGCCATGCCATCCTTCAGAGCCGTTCGAGCCGCCAGCAGCGTGCCGCCGGCCGCCACTCTCGAGCGCAACCACAGCTGGTCGGACCATGGCAGCCCCAGCCGACGCGTCTCCGTAGGCGACAGACCCGAGGATTGCAACTTCTTCAGATATTCGGTGGTGTGGACCGTTCCCATGATGTGCGCAGATAGCGCTTCCGGCTCGATGAGGTCGGTCGGGCTGATGATTCCCTCGCGCAGCAGTTGTTCCTTGAGCAAGGGGTACTTGCTCATCGGGAATGGATGCCCGGGCGGGAGCGCCGCCTGATAGGCCGGATGAAAAGCGCACTTCATGAGATCCCATGAAGTATGACTCTTTAGGCGGCGGACATCACTTCAGAATTGTCCACGGCGGCCAGCTGATCTTCGAGCGCGTCACTCAGCGCCTCGAATTCGGCCAATTGCCGATTGGCCCGCTGCCACGCCGCCTGCGCCAACTTGAGGGCTTCCAACAGAAGATTGCATTCGGCCTGCATCCCCCGGGTGGCAGACTGCACGGCGAACCAACGCCGTTCCAGCAGATCGACCTGGCGTTCTTCCATGGCGTCAGCTCCCTTCGAGCATGCTGTCTTCCAGCCGCTCGATCTTCGCCATGATTCTTGCCTTCTGCGCCTCCAAGCGCTCCAGACGCTCACCCACCAAGCTCAAGATACGCCGATCCGCCAGGGTATCAGCCGGGGTGGATTCGATTTCTGCGCGCGCTTGGCGCCCGGCTTCATAGGCCAGGCGCCACTCGAGTTCCAACGCTTCTATGCGACCGTCGAGTTCCAGATCGAGACTGCTCATGGGTACAACCTCCGGGTTGAACCGATCTTGCATGGTCAATGTGACGATTTCTCGACAGGCAAGCGGCAATCGCTTTAAACGGCAGACCTCGCTTCAGCTCGAAGCGCTGCGCGATCGAGCGCCCGGTACAGCCACGAGGTATGGTCCGTATGCTGCCGAATGCGGGTGGCCTGCCCCGCATGAGCCCTTGCATCATCGGCCAGCTGCCTCTGCAAGTTGAGCCAGGCAGAACTCCAAACGTCGCAAACCTCGTTCATCAGGCCGCCTGTATGATGGGAAGCGCGGCCGGTGCGGCACGCGTCTGTTCGCAATGCTTGGGCCAGTCCACCAAGCGCAGAGCCCCGTTCAGATCCTCGACCAGCGAAGTGCAGCTCTCGACCCAATCGCCGTCGTTGCAGTAAAGGATGCCGTCGATGTCGCGCATTTCCGCGCGGTGAATGTGTCCGCACACCACCGTGCCGACGCCGCGTTTGCGCGCAGCGGTGGCCACTGCTTCCTCGAAACTGCCGATGTACTGAACCGCTTTCTTGGCTTTTTGCTTCAGATACGACGACAACGACCAATGTGGCAGGCCGAACTTGCGCCTCCACCAGTTGATATAGGGATTTGCAGCCAGCAATACGTCGTAGATGTTGCTGCCGAGCTTGGCCAGCCAGGGGCTGCACTTGACCACGCTGTCGAACTCGTCACCGTGCAGCACGAGCATTTCGCGTCCGTCTGCGCCGCGGTGTACGTACTCGCGATGGATCTCCAGGTTGCCGAACACGGCGCCGTCGAAATCGCGAAACACCTCGTCGTGATTGCCGGGTACGAAAATCACCTTGGTGCCGCGCTTGGCTTTGCCGAGGATGGTCCGCAGTACATTGTTGTGCGACTGGGGCCAGTACATGGACTTTTTCATGCTCCACACGTCGATGATGTCGCCGACCAGGAAGAGTGTGTCCATCTCGACATGATGCAGAAAATCCAGCAGCAACTCGGCGCTGCAGCCTTTGAAGCCGAGATGGATGTCTGAAATGAAGACCGTCCGCATTCGCAACAGCGAACCCTCGCGCTTCACCATGGTCGTTCCTCCGGATTGACTCATCTGGAGTAACAATCGCCTTTTGATGTGACGGATCCATGACTTGAACGAGAAGATTTGCTTACAAAAAAAGCACTTAAGAGGGGAACATCGCGTGGAACAGTAGAAATGGGATCAATTGCTCACTCCGACGAAGCGGTAGCCAAAGCCGCGCACCGTCTGAATGCAGGCCCCATAGCCCGGTTGCTCGAGAATTTTGCGCAGCCGCTGCACATTCACATCCACGGTTCTTTCATCGACATCGCAATCGCCGCCCCATACCTCCGCCACCAATTGACTGCGGTTGAAGGCGCGCCCGGGATGCGACATGAGAAATTCCAGCAACCGAAATTCCGCGCTGCGCAGGTTCAGCGCCGCGCCCTGCGCGGTGACGCGGTGGGTCGCGGCGTCGAGCGTCAAGTGGTCGAAGTTTTGGGGTTCAAGCCTGTTCGCGTGCACGCGCAGCAACGCCGAAATTCTCGCCACGGTTTCACGCAGCGAGTATGGCTTGGAGATATAGTCGTCCGCACCGGACTCCAAACCGCGAACCACATCGTGCTCGCCGCTGAGCGCCGACAGGATGATCAATCGCACCGCCTGGGGCCCGCGGGTGTCGCGCACGCACTGAATGACTTCCAATGCGCCATACCCGGGGATGTTCCAGTCGATCACCACCAGATGGGGCGGCCGCTCCCTGACGGCTGTGAGCGCCGCCGCGCCATCGGTGATAGCGCGCACCACGAAGCCCGACTCACTAAGCTTTTGACGCAGAGGCTCGACCGTCGCCAGATCGCGATCGACGATGAGAATCTGCTTTTTGAACCGAGTGGCCAACATCGCTTCATTAGAAGCGTGCGCGATTACAGTACTGTGACGTCAGCCCGTTGCACCGCCCGCGCAGAGACGTAGGCATAGCCCCGCAGCGCCTCCGGCCGGCGCCGCAGATCGGGTGCCGGTTTGTCGTCGACGGCATTCCAGGCTGCCAGCAGCAGCCCAAATGCGATCCAGTTGAGGCTGGCTTCACGATGCAAAGTCCAAAAGCCATTGCGGGCTGCGCCGAGCGCGGCGTGCTGAGTTGGGTTCGACATGAAGCCTCCTGGTTTTCACCGCCAGTTTTGCAAGGTGCGGCGCAATTTGTGGGCAGCAATGGAGGCAATCCGCGGATCAATTCGGGCGAATTGTGGCGGCCGAAAAGGCCGGGAAAATCGCCGCTTCAGCTATCATTCGGCCATGAAAAAGCAGATTGCAGTGGTGGAGGACGAGCCGGCATTGCGCGAAAACTATGCCGCGGCCTTGGCGCGCCATGGCTACCTGGTGAAGACCTACGGCAACCGCAAGAGCGCCATGCAGGCTTTTCAAATTCGGTTGCCGGATCTGGCCATCATCGACATTTCACTCGAGGATGAAGCCGAAGGCGGCTTCGATCTATGCCGCGATTTGCGGGCCATGTCCGCCGAGCTGCCCATCATTTTCCTCACCGCCCGCGACAGTGAGCTCGATGCGGTATCGGGCTTGAGATTGGGCGCCGATGATTTCTTGACCAAGGATGTCAGCCTGCCGCATCTGGCGGCGCGTGTGGCGGCTCTGTTTCGCCGCATCGATGCCCTGCGCCGCCCCGACAACGCCGCGGAAATCGTGCGGCGCGGCGCGCTATCCATCGACGCCGAGAAAATGCAGACCACCTGGAATGGGGCCGCGGTAACCCTGTCGCTGACGGAGTTCTGGATGGTGCACGCCCTGGCGCGCAATCCCGGGCACGTCAAGAACCGCCAACAGCTGATGGATGCGGCCAACGTGGTGCTGGACGACAACACCATCACATCGCACATCAAGCGCATGCGCCGCAAGTTTCAACAGGTCGACACCGCTTTCGACGCCATTCAAACCGTGTACGGTATGGGATACCGCTGGGTCGAGTGAGCATCCGGCTGCAGCTGCTGATCGTCGCCCTGACTACGCTGGTGCTTCCTTGGGCCGGCTGTCAGTATGCGCGTGAGCTGGAAAGCACCCTGCGAAACTCGCAGGAAAAATCCTTGCTCGCCAGCGCCGGCACCATCGCCAATGCGCTTTCCGCGCAACCACAGCGCGTATTCCACGATGCCAACACGGGACATGGCTTTACACCGGCCGCCGGCGACTTGTACGTCTATCCCCTGTCGAGCCAGCCTTTGCTGGATGGCTACCGCGACGCGTGGAACATCTCCATCAACCCGACGCCGCTGCACACCACCAACGGCTACCATGCGCGCGCGCAGGCGGGTTCCACCGAACGTTACCTGTACTTGTACCTGGAAGTCGATGACACGCACTTTGTGCCGCAACCGCGCGATGTCCGTCCCGACACCGACCGCTTCGATCGCGTCAATATGACCGTGCTCGGGCCCGACGGTGCACCCATTGAATATTTCTTCGGCACCGATGCGCCGGGCTTGATCACCGCGCAGACCGTTGCCAAGGGCGAAGATGGCGCCGACCAGGTGGTCACCGAGCCGCGCATCCAGGCCTTTTGGCTGCAGGCGGCATCGGGATATCGCCTGGAAGTCCGTGTTCCCCTGACCCTGGTCGGTCAGCGACTGTGGATCGAGGCCATCGACGGGAACGGCAGCGGCCGCGCCGGCGTCAATGCGCGTTCGGCCGCCGACGGGGGGCGGCTGTACTTTGCGACCACCGGTTTGAATACGCTGCTGGAGACTTTCATTCGCGACGGCACCCGCGCCACCGTGATCGACGACAACGCGCTGAAACTTGGGACTGCCGGTAACTTGGTGACCAGCAACAAGGACTATCCCGAAGAAACCGGCACGACCTGGTGGTATCGCTATTTCATGGGCGTCGACACCGCGGACATGCCGGTGCTGCCCTCGCTGCCCGACAGTCTGGGCGGCGACAGCGTGCGAACGGCGCTGGACGGAAGGCCCCATGCGCAGTGGGCGCTGGACGGCACCAATCGCGAGTTGCTGCTGACTGCGGCGGCTCCCATTCTGGTGGAAGGCAAGACGCGCGGCGCCGTCGTGCTGCAACAGGCTGCGGACCAACTGTTGGCACTGCGCGATCGCGCGCTCACCCGGCTGTTCAATCTCACGCTGATCGCCACGGCGTCGGCCGTTGTCGTCATGTTCATCTTCGCCAGCTGGATCAGCGTGCGCATCGGCCGACTGCGCGCTGCGGCAGACGCTGCCGTGGGCAGCGACGGCAAGATTCAATTGCACATGCCGGAATCCGGCAGCAGCGATGAGATCGGTGCGTTGTCGCGCGGCTTCGAACGGCTGCTCGGGCGCCTCAACGAACACGCGCAGTATCTGCGCACACTGGGCGGCAAGCTGTCGCATGAATTGCGCACGCCGCTCACCATCGTGCGCAGCTCACTGGACAATCTCGAATCCGAAGGCCTGCGCGGCGATCAACTTCGCTACATCACGCGCGCCCGCGAAGGCACGCAGCGGCTGCAATCCATCTTGAGTGCGCTCGGCGCCGCAGCACGCGTCGAGGAGAGCATCAAGCAATCGGAACGCGTGAGTTTCGACCTGCGCGAGGTGACGGCGTCCGCCGTGGCAGCCTACCGCGATGGCTTTCCGGCCTCGCGTATCGAACTGGAAGTTCCTGAAGGGTCCTGCTTCGTGCTCGGCGCACCCGATTTGCTGGTGCAGCTGCTCGACAAGTTGATTGAAAATGCCGTCGATTTTTGTTCCGATGCGGGAGTCATCATGGTGCGTCTGACGCGTGAAGCGGATGCTTACATGCTGCAGGTCGGCAACGACGGGCCGCTGATTCCCGAGGAGCTGATCGGCCGTCTGTTCGAATCGCTGTTCGAACAACGGCGAGGCAGCGACGACAGGCCGCATTTCGGACTGGGTCTGTACATCGTGCGGCTGGTGGCCGAATATCACGGCGGCGCCGCGGTTGCCGCCAATCGCGCCGATGGCAGCGGCGTGACCTTTACGGTCACTCTCCCGCTCATCTAGCCGGGAGTTCTCCCAGCCTGGCCGGACTGTCTAGCCTACCAACGCCAGACTGCCATTGGTCGGTATGCCCTCGTGCGACAACAACCATTGCTTGCGCGCAATGCCACCGCCGAATCCGGTCAGCGATCCATCGGCGCCGATGACGCGATGGCACGGCACGATGACGGCGATGGGATTTCGCCCGTTCGCCAGCCCCACGGCGCGCGAGGCATTGGGATTGTCGAGGCGCCTGGCCAGCTGGCCATAGCTCCAGGTCTCGCCGAAGGGAATCTCGATGAGCTGGCGCCACACGCGTTTTTGGAATTCAGTGCCT
>CAZZWM010000032.1:0-31210 GCA_964657945.1 uncultured Steroidobacteraceae bacterium | reverse complement strand
ACGACAAGTAGTCGTCGATCGATGAACGAAAACGGCCGAGGATTCCTCGGCCGTTTTCATTTGGAAGCAGGGCCGAGCGCCACGACCGGCACGTCGACGAAGCTGGCATTCGAGCCGCCATCGAATATCTTCACCGTGGCCTTTTTGTAGTCCGCCGGTTGGGCGAAGAAAATATTCTCGACATAGGACTGCGGGTTGCGGTCGTACACCGGGAACCAGCTGGACTGCACCTGCACCATGATGCGATGTCCGGGCAGGAACACGTGATTCGCCGTCGGCAAGGCAAAGCGGTACACCTGCTTCTGGTCGGCAGGAATGGCCTTCGGATTGCTGAAGGAATCGCGGTAGCGGCCGCGCAGTATGTCGGCCGACACCATCAGCTCATAGCCACCCATGTTCGGCTCGCGGCCCATCTGATCCGGATAGACATCGATCAGCTTCACCACGAAGTCGCCGTCGGTCCCCGTGGTGGAGGCGATCAGGTTGGCGATGGGCTCGCCGCTGATTTTCATCGGCTCCTTCAAGACCGGGGAACTGAAGCTCAACACGTCGGTGCGCGAAGCCATGTCGCGCTGGTCCGCAACCAACCAGGTTTGCCAGCTGCCGGGACCTTCGGTGCCGGCGATGTGAATCGGCCGGGGCAGGTAGGGCACCGGTTTCGCCGGGTCGGATACATAGGAATCGAAGGCGTTGCCATCGCCCGAGGCGGCGAAGCGCAGATTGCCGCCGTTCTGGAGGTACAACTTGCGGTGCTCGATGGTGCAGCCACTGTTGCAGCCGGTCGGCCAGCTGTTCAACGATTGCCAATGATTGGTCCCCGTCTCAAAGGCGGTGACCGGTGCAATCGTCAAAGCAGGCGCCTCATCCTTCAAGTAGTGATCGAAGAAAGGCCGCAGCAGATGTTCGCGGAAATATTCGGCCGTGTCGCTGCCGAAACGAATCGGACCCAAGGAGCTGCCATCGAGCCGCTGCTGGTGGTGATACCAGGGACCGATGACCAGGTAGATGTTCGAGGTATCCGCTTGCTGCGCCTTGAGCGCCTTGTATACCGCAATGTTGCCGTAGATGTCTTCCTGGTCCCACAAGCTATGCACCAGCATGGTGGGCACGGTGACGCCGAGCTTGGCGAGGATCTTGTCCATGGCCTGGTCCTGCCAGAATTCGTCGTAGGCCGGATGACTCATGAGCTTGCGGGCGAAGCCCACTTGTTCCAGGCCATGGATGCGGGCCATGTCGCCGGCCGAACCGGCGCTCAACCAGGTGTCGTAGTCGTCGTAGTGATCGGTCCACCAAGGCACATCGCTGCCGCGGGTCGCCTCCTGCATCTGAATGTAGGTCAGGCTGTCCAGGCGGAAGGCGCCCTTGTGAAACCAGTCATCGCCCACCCAACCATCCACCATGGCATTGATGGGAATCGCGGCGCGCAACGCAGGATGCGGATGCACCAGCGCCATCAGCGAGGTGAAACCGTCATAGGAAATTCCCAGGATGCCGACCTTGCCGTTGGTTTCGGGGATGTTCTTGATGAGCCAGTCGATGGTGTCGTAGGTATCGGTGGAGTGATCCACGCTGGTCGGATTCAACGGGCCTTGCAGCGGCCGGGTCATCATGTAGTCGCCTTCGGAGCCGTGCTTGCCGCGGATGTCCTGCAGCACGCGGATGTAACCGCCGTTCAGCACTGCATCATCCGCGGCATCTGAGTTGCCTATCAGCGCCGACAAGTGCGAGGCGGCGCTCTTCGAAATTCGCGAGGTGGCGCCATAGGGCGTGCGCGACAGCAGGATGGGTGCATGCGTCGCCCCGCGGGGAATCAAAATGACGGTCTTCAGTTTCACTCCGTCGCGCATCGGGATCATCTCCTCGCGCTTGGTGTAGTCGAAGCTGTCCACTTTGGGCACGAAAGTGGCCGGTGTCTCGTTGGTCACCACGTCCGAGAAAGCTGGGAAGGGCATGGCGAGCAGCATCATGAGGGCGGGAACGCGCGCACCTTGTCGCGCACCGAAAATCGACATCGTTGAACTCCGCGGGTTTCGAGGTCCGGAAGTCTGCGGCAAGGGCCGCGGCGCCGCAACGGGCCCGGTTTTGGTCCGATCTTGCGGTGCGCGGGGGTAGGGGGCATGATCGGGTGCAGGGAAAGACCCATCGTAGGGGTGAGTTAACAGAACGTCGTAGCTGGCGAGACTTGGGGAGGGGCGGGCCTATGGGCGGTGCAAATTGTTTGGGGTTCACGGTTTCCGATGGAGTGGCGACTCTGACGCTGCATCGTTCAACCTGCAGCAATGCCATCGACATCAGCGTAATCCGCGCCGTGCATCTGGCGCTGGACCAGATTCAAAAAGGCGAGAGCGGTGCGAAGGCGGTGGTGATCACCGGCAGCAATGATGTGTTCTGCAGCGGACTCGATCTGCATTCCATGGATCTTAAGACCCAAGAGGCGCGGCAACGCGCCCACTTCGAAATGCGGCGGTTCATGGACCCGCTGATTCTGCGTCTCAGCGGCTTTCGCTTTCCCATCGTCGCCGCCGTCAACGGCGCGGCGGTCGGTGCCGGCATGAGCCTGGCTTTGGCCAGCGACATCATCATTGCGGCCGACAACGCCTATTTTCTGCCCTCCTTCGCGCGCCTGGGGTTGGTGCCGGATGCGGGAATCACCTTCCATCTGGCGCGACGTATCGGCGCCGGACGCTCGCTGTCTTCCCTGATGCTGGCCGAAAAAATCGACGCCAAGACAGCCCTCGAGTGGGGACTGGCCTATGCCGTGGTGCCACCGGCCGAAGTGGTGGCGCGCGCCCAGGGCGTTGCGCACAAGCTGGCCACGGGACCGTGCGCGGTATTGGGCCAGATCCGTTCGCTGCATGCGTCGACCTTCGACAACTCTTTGCAGGAACAGCTGCGAGCCGAACGCAGCGCCCAGGAGATGACGCTGGGGAACCAGGATTGCGTCGAGGGCGTTCGCGCGTTCTTCGAGAAGCGCGAACCGAATTTCACCGACCACTGAGCCGCGCGCTCGAGGCGGCGCTCAAGGCGGGGCGGTGATGGCAGTGCGTACCGCGGCAAGCGGTGCGCGATCGTCGAACGCCTCGGCGTCGGGATTCTCCGGCACGCCGAGCAAGGTCCAAATGGCGTCGAGGTCGGGTACCTGCACGCTGTTGCGCGAGCGGTTGTATAGATCGTAAAGCACGTGAGTCGCGGTGGCCGCATCGCCGACCCTTAGCACCTCGACGATGTCGCGTTCGAAACCATAGCCGCCGGTACCCGCGAGAATGGCGCGCAGTGCCGTCTGCAAACCCACGCGATTATGGGTCTGTTCGCGAATCGCCATGTCCGCTTGCAGGCAGAACAATGCGCCGCCCCAATACGTGCGGGCCCATGTGTGAGTCTGGTCCATGCCGCCTTCCCCGGAGCGCGGCAAACCGCGCGGCATCTCGCGCCGATCCTCGGCCCAGACATCGCTGACTGCGCGGTTGCCGGCCTGGGCACGGGCGACCCCTTCCACATACACGGCCAAGCCCTCGGCCAGCCAGTCGTGCGAGCGGCCTATCTCCGGCAGCGCCAGATGCACCATTTCGTGCACCATGACCCAGTCAGCATTGAAGCCCGCGGCCGTGGTGTGGCGTCCCACGGTTGCCTGAATCATCAGTCCGCCATCGTTGATGGTGCGTCCGCCGCTCACGCCGGTGCCGTCGCTGCTGCGCAGCCGCACCACGACCTGCGGCGCGGGAAATCGGCCGTAATAGCCGGCAACAATGTGCGCCGAGCGCTCGACCCAAGCTTGCTGCAATGCCTGTTGTTGCGCGGAAGCCGCGCTGTCCAGAATCAAGCACACGGTGGAGTTGCCGACGCCTACGCTACGGGTGGTCTGTCCCGGGCATCGCGACTGCGCTTGTGCTTTGTTGCACAAAGTAAATAGCAGAAAGGCGAGTGCGCCGCAGCCGAAGGCGGCGAACCTCAAGGGATGGATTGCGGGGCGGCCTTGCACGTTGCTCCTTGGCCACATCGGCGGCCGGCAACCCCATGTGACAGTATCGCGGCATGAATTGTTCCTCTGGGTGGCCAAAGGGTGGGCGGAAGCTTGCGCCAAGATGAGCCCGCGGTGCTACTCTCGCATTGCCATGCTCACCGCAAACACGATAAAAAATCAGCATGCGGATATCTTCACGTTTCTCCGCGGAAATCTCGGCGCGCAGGCCAGCCATTGCCATGTGCCTGCGGAGGCCACCAACCGCAGCCTGGTGTACGTCAGTGATGAGGCGCAGCTAGCGCAGGCGCAGTGCCGCGATTCGGCCATCGTCATCGTCCCCTCGCACATGGCGGGGTGCGCAGCCCTGAGCGCCGCAACCGATGCGGATAGCTGCTATTTTTCGGTGAAAAATATTCCTTTGGGAATGGCTGTGCTGCTCAAGCATTTCGATGCCAAGTGCAAGCGCTTTTCCCAATGGGGCGAGCGGCATCCGACCGCCGTGGTCCACCCGGATGCGCTGATCGGCGAGCAGACGCTGTTGGGGCCGTACTGCGTGATCGGCGCCGCGGCGCGCATCGGCGAGAACTGCCTGGTGGGTTCTCACACCGTGGTTGAAAATGGCGCGAGCGTCGGCGCACGCACCATTCTGCATCCGCATGTCTTCATCGGCGCCGGTTGCGAGATCGGCGAGGATTGCGAGATTCATCCGCACACCAGCATCGGCAGCGACGGCTTCGGCTACGCGACCGATGCCGGCGGCAACCCGTGCAAGATCCCGCACCTCGGCAATGTAAAGATCGGCGACCGGGTCGAGATCGGCAGCAACTGCGCGGTCGATCGGGCAACCCTGACATCCACACATATCCGCTCGGGCACCAAGCTCGACAACATCTGTCACATCGCGCACAACTGCGATTTGGGAGAGAACGGCTTTTTCACCGCGGGCTTCATGATGGGCGGTTCGACCAAAATCGGCCGCGGCTTCATTACCGGGGGAAACTCGGTGGTGACGGCGCATGTGACCGTGGGCGATAATGTGGTGTTGCAGGGGCGGTCAAACGTCACCAACGATGTGCCGAATGCGGGTGCTTATGGCGGCTATCCGCTACAGCCGCTGAAACAAGCGATGAAAACCGCCGTGAGCCTCGGGCAGTTGAACGAGATCCGCAAGAATCTCAATCGCGTCATGCGCCATTTGCGCCTGCTCGACAAGGAACGGGACGGAACCGATTAAGAACTACCCAATCGCCGTGCCTGTAGCAGGCCTGATCGCGGCGATGCTTTGCTTTCAAGTCGGCGCAGCCTTGGCGAAGGGATTGTTTCCGCTGATCGGCGCGTCGGGTACGGTTGCCCTGCGTCTCGGCATCTCGGCCCTCCTGCTGGCGGCGGTGTGGCGGCCGTGGCGTGTTCGCCTGGGTGCGAAGGACGGGCCGATCATCGTGCTGTACGGCCTGTCCATGGGCTGCATGAATTTCCTGTTCTATCTGTCGCTCAATTACATCCCGCTCGGTATCGCGGTGGCCCTGGAGTTCGCCGGTCCGTTGGGACTGGCCATGCTCGCCTCCCGGCGTGCGGTGGATTTCTCTTGGATTGCGCTGGCGGTGCTGGGGCTGCTGGCGTTGATGCCGATGAAAGCGGGCGCCGCCCTGCCGGTGATCGGGGTGCTGTGCGCATTGGGCGCCGGCGTCTGTTGGGCTTTATACATAGTGTTCGGACGCCGCGCCGGCGCAGCCCATGGCGCCCAGACCACCGCGCTGGGCACGGCGATCGGCGCCATCGCGATCGTTCCCATCGGTTTCGCGCAACATGGCATGAGCCTGTTGACGCCGGCGATTTTGCCGGTCGCCATCGCGGTGGCGGTGCTGTCGAGTGCGCTGCCTTACTCGCTGGAGATGTTCGCTCTGCCACGAATACCCACCAAGACCTTCGGCGTGCTCATGAGCCTCGATCCCGCGTTGGCGGCGTTCTCGGGAATGCTGTTCCTGGGAGAGAGCCTGACTCCGATCCAGTGGATTGCCGTTATTTGCATCATGGTGGCCTCGGGCGGCAGCGCCGCCACGTCAAGGATGCCAGCACCGCCATCGCCGCCAGCGGTGCAGATATTGCCCGACTGACGTAGAGCCCGACCCAACTATTGCCCGATCAAGGCGATCGCCGCGTACAGCACGGCGGCCCCAGCCAGCGTCATGCCGGTGGTGAGAAACTTCGGATGCGCGTGATAGCTTTCAGGAATCAAATCGCTGGCGCCGATGTAGAGAAAAAAACCGGCGAACAGCGCCAGCGCCGTGCCGAAGGCACTGCCGGGCAGCGTGAAAAATACGGTCGATGCAACGCCGACGACCGGCGCCGCCGCATCGACCAGCAGCCAGCGAAATGCCAGGCGCCGGTTGCCGCCATTGCGCAGCACCATGTTCATGGTGTTGATGCCGTCGGAAAAATCGTGGGTCAGTACCGCGACGGTCACCACGATGCCGATCTGATGCGAGGCTTGAAATGCGAGTCCAATGGCGATGCCGTCGAGCAAACTGTGCACGCACAAGACGCCCGCTGCGAAGCCGCTGCGCGGTGCGCCTTCGCCGTGGAACAGCAGAATCCTATCCATGACCAGGTAGAACAAAAATCCGAGCGCCGAGAACGACAAGACCGTTGCCGGCTGGTGCAGCGGCGCGCCGAAATTGATGGCCTCCGGCAGCAGATCGAAGAACGCGACGCCGATGACGGCGCCCGCGCTGAACCCCAAGATCAAATGCAATTTGTCGCGCAAGCGCAGCGCGAGCAAACCGCCGCACAGGGTGCTGAGGAACGCGGCGGCGGCAATGGCTAGCAGCAACACGGTGTAAGATCGACGTACAAGATTCTACTTCTGGGGGCAGCGTGAGTTACGACACCTATCATAAACGCAAAATCGGCAAGCACGTGCTGAAGCCTGAGACCCAAATGATGGGCTATGGATTCGATCCGAGCCTGTCGGAAGGCTCGTTGAAACCGCCGATCTTTCTGACCTCGACCTTCGTGTTCAAGACGGCGCAGGATGGCAAGGATTTCTTCGACTATACCTCGGGCCGGCGCGAGCTCGGCGCCGGGCAGTCATCCGGCCTGGTGTATTCGCGCTTCAACAATCCAAATCTGGAGGTGTTGGAGGATCGGCTGGCGTTGTGGGAGGAAGGCGAAGCGGCCGCGGTTTTTTCCAGCGGCATGTCGGCCATTTCCACCGTCATTTGGAATTATGTGCGGCCGGGTGACGTCATTCTGATGAGTCAGCCCTTGTATGGCGGCACGGAGACTCTGATCGAAAAGACCTTGCCGGGATTCGGCGTGAGCGCCGTCGGATTCAATCAAGGCTTCGACCGCACTTCGGTGTGGGATGCCGCCGAGGAGGCCATGAAGAAAGCCGCAGCCAGCGGCGGCCGCGTCTGTCTCATCATGGTGGAGACGCCGGCGAACCCCACCAACAGTTTGGTGGACCTGAAGCTGATGCGGGAAGTCTCCGATATGATCGGCCAGCGGCAAAAAGGCGGCCGCCCGCCGGTGGCCGTGGATAACACGTTCCTCGGACCGGTATTTCAGCGTCCCTTGGGTCTGGGTGTGGATATCGTGATGTACTCGCTCACCAAGTACGTGGGCGGTCATTCCGATCTGGTGGCCGGCGGCGTGGTGGGTTCGCGTGACGTGGTGGGGCCTATCAAGAAGCTGCGCGGTGCCCTTGGCACCCAGCTCGACCCGAACACCGCCTGGATGATCATGCGTTCCATGGAGACCTTGGCCTTGCGCATGGAGCGATCGGCACAAAATGCCGCGCTGGTGGCGAAGTTTCTGGCTGCGCATCCCAAGGTTGCCTCGGTCAACTACCTCGGGTTCTTGGCGGACAGCGATCCGCGCACTGCGGTGTTCCGCAGCCAATGTCAAAGCGCCGGTTCGACGTTTGGTTTTGCCGTGAAAGGCGCAGAGGCCGAAGCCTTCCGGTTGCTCGATGCGCTGCAGGTGATCAAGCTGGCGGTCAGCTTGGGCGGCACGGAAACATTGATGTCTCACCCGGCGAGCACCACGCATTCCGGCGTCGCCAAACAGACCCGCGACCGGCTCGGGGTGACCGATGCCCTGATACGCATATCGGTGGGTATCGAACACCCCGATGATCTGATCGCCGATCTGGCGGCCGCGCTCGAGGCGGTGTGAAGGGTTAGATCGATTTGGCGAGGCCGAAGAACAACCCGCGGCGCGGACCAAACTGCGGCGCACCCACGCCGACGCCGGTTCCATCGCGGATTTCGTAACGCCGATCGAAGGCGTTGATCAGGTCCAGCCGGGCGGTCAAGGTGCTGGCATCGGTGATATGGAAAATATGGCTCATGCCGAGGTTGACCTGGGTGTAGTAGGGCAGGTGTGCGCCGTTGGGAACCGAGGTGCCGTCGGGCAGTTCTTCGTCCGCGCGCAGACCTGAGCCCAACAGGAAGTCGGCGCTGTAGCGGGTGTGGTTCCACAGATAGGACACGCCGCCCGATGCCGTGACCTGTTGTTCATGGTCGAGATGGATGTAATGGGTGGCGATGTAGTTCAGGTCATCCTGCGAGAAGTTGAACTGCGCCGAATCGATGTCCTTGCCCTTGGCACTCTGATAGGCGAGGTTCAAATACGCGGTCAATGCATCCTGCGTGTAATTGCCGGTCAGCTCGGCGCCGTACTGCTTGCCCTGGGCGTAATTGAAGGGCGTCAGAATGATGGGCGCACCGAACTGGCCTTCATCGATCAGATTGTGCGATTGCTTGTAGTAGGTATCCAAACCCACCGTGAGCGCGCTGCTGATTTTCTGCTGCACGCCGATATCGTAGTAATTGGCTTGTTCGGCCTGCGGTGTGTCGGCCTGGGTCACGGCCGCGGCCGCGGTGGTGTTGGCGAACTTGCCGACCGTCTCGGTGCCGACCAATTCGAACGGCGGCGGCGACAGATATCGCGAATAACCGGCGTGCACCACGGTATCGCCTAGCGCCTGCCATACGACGTTCACGCGCGGACTCACCTGGTGCGCAGCGGTGAAGGCGTTGAATTTGTCGAAACGCAGCCCGTAGTTCAGCGTGACGGCGGGCAATACTTTCCACTCATCCTGAAGGTACAGGCTTTCGATCCATTCGGTCTTGCCGCCGTCGTCGGTGATGAATATCGGCGTGTCGTTGAGCTGATTGCCGGCGGCATCGAGCGCGATCACTGCGGACTCGGTCATGCTCTTGGAGTGATCGGTCTGCAGGAACAGGCCGCCACGCAGCGTGTGTTGCTCGTCGAGTTTGTAGGCGGCGTCGGATTGCAGCGCGT
Organism: uncultured Steroidobacteraceae bacterium; assembly: GCA_964657945.1. Taxonomy (GTDB): domain Bacteria; phylum Pseudomonadota; class Gammaproteobacteria; order Steroidobacterales; family Steroidobacteraceae; genus Bog-1198. Next base: position 21,942 of record CAZZWM010000032.1, on the reverse strand, counting down.
AGGCGACATTTTGCTTGTAGGCGTTCTGCGAGATGCCGTCGAACAAAATGTCGCCCAAGGCGTCGGGCACGAAGGTCAGACCCGAGTAGCGCGCGGTCACCGAGGTCTGCACGTTGAAATCGCCCTGAGCATGCTGCCAGCTGACCACGGCAAAGTGATTGATCTCGCGCTGATTCTCATCGAGTGCTTCGCTGGGGAAAGTCGTCTGGCCGTCGACAGCCAGCGGCGTGCCGTCGGCATTGGTGATGCCGGGAGTCGCGCCGTTGCGGTTCGGAATCTGAAATTTTCCGGTGGACGTGCTGAGCACGGCGCTGAGGCGATTCTCGGCGTCGAGGATGTACTCGAAATAACCGAATGCGTGGTATTGCGTGGTGTGGTCGTGATCAGGATTCGAGCTGCCGTCCGGCGACTCGATGCCCAGATCGTTGCGTAGAAAATCGCCCGACACGAAGTAGTTCAGATTGCCGGCCGTCCCCCCGTAGTTGAAGCTCGGCTGAAAGGTGCCGTGGCTGCCGCCGTAGATGGACACCGAGCCGCCTGGATCGATCACGCCGCTCTTGGTTTTCAGGTCGATGATGCCGGCGGTGCGCAGCCCATACTCGGCCGGCAACGCGCCGGTCACCAGCGTGAGCGAGGAAACAAGCTTCGGATCCAGCGATTGACCGAACACGCTGATACCTTCCGGAAGAATGATGCCGTTCAAGCGGTATTGCAGCCCATTGTGCTCGCCGCGCACATGGAACTGGCCGAACGAATCCTGCGCCACATCCGGCGCCTGCATGACCACTTGATTCAGCAGGCTGTTGTCGCCGCCCGGTGCGGCGTTGATGGCGGCTTCGTTGATGACGTAAGTCGATGCACCAGTCTGGGTCTGAATGCCATTGCGCGCCTCATTCAGGTGCTGCGCGATCACCACGATCTCGTCCACCGGGGCGGCGTCCGGCGGTGTGTTTGCGACGGCAGCGTCTGCCATCGATGCGAGCGGGAAGACGCTCAATAAAGCGGCGCCGAGCGCCAGGTGCGCCCCAGGGAAAGAAACTGAAAACATGGATGAATCTCCTCGTCGAACACGCGTTGCCGCCTTGGCGGCAGGAAAAATCTTCGAAAGACTTACGCGGAGACGGGAGGGGCCCGGGAACGGAAGGCAAGGTCGAGGCGATTGGCGATCAGCGACGCGGCGATGGTGCGCAGCGCGACGGCGCGCGCCGGAGGCGCCACGAAACCCAAGACGGCCGGCGAGCCTGCGGACGACAGCAGCGGCGCGAAACTCAGGCATTCATCGCAAATGGCATGGGTTGCAGGACTCGAATCCTGAACGCTGGCGGCGACCCTGGGCACATGCGAATAGGCATGGTTCATGGCGCCGAGCTGGGCGAAAACCAGCACAAGGGCAGCCAAGACTGCCAAGGCAAAGGACCAGTTATGCGCGATTTTGTGCAATTCGAAACCCGAAGCGTGACGCCGGCGATCCTAGCATTGACCCCTCGAACTGGGAAACAGTTCACACAAGGCACGGCATTCGGCCGGCGCCCATTGCAAAGAGCGGCTGATGCACTGGGGCCGCAAATTGAGATGGGCCCGGCAGATTGCCGCAAAACTTAAGGGTCTCCTCTACAGAGTGCGACCGCGGTCACAACCCCGATGCTACGTAACGCAACAATAGCTCGACCTCGGGAATTGCCCGAAATGATACGTACCGACCGACCCATTTTTTCAGGAGCTTTCATGCACAAGATTCTCATCGCAACCCTGGCAGCCGGAGTAATGGCCGCAGGTGTTGCGCAATCCGCAACGACCACCGCCAGCTTCCAGGTAACCGCGAACGTGCAGGCAACCTGCTCCGCGTCGGCCGCCACACTGGCTTTCGGCAACTACACCCCGGGCGGCGGCGCCTTGACGGGCAACAGCAATATCACGGTCAAGTGCACCAAGGGCACCACCTTCACGGTGGCGCTGAATGCCGGTTCGACCTCCGGGGAAACCTTCGCCCAGCGCCTGATGGCCAATGGCGCCGCGACCTCGACCTTGCAATACAACCTGTACACCACCTCGGGATTGGCCACGATCTTCGGTGACGGCAGCGCGGGTACCTCGACAGTTCCCGGCACGGGCGCCGGTGTGGCGGCTGCCAATGCCGTGACCGTACCGGTGTACGGCAGCTTGCCGGACAGCGCGACGAACCAGGCGGCGCTGGTAGGCGCATACACGGACACCATCGCGGTCACCGTTACCTATTGATGAATGACATCGCGGCCGCCACGAGGGCGGCCGCCTCTCATCGGAGATTTTGATGCGCAAGATTCAAGCGATGATGCTGATCCTGGGAGCCACCGCAGTAGGCGCCGCTCACTCAGCAACCACCACCACCACTTTTCAAGTAACCGCCAATCTTCAGTCGACCTGCTCCGCGAGCGCAGTGACGCTGGCGTTCGGCGCGTACACGCCGGGCGGCGGCACCTTGACGGCCAACACCAACGTCAGCGTGAAATGCACCAAGAACACTCCGTTCACCGTGTCTTTGAACGGCGGCAGCGGCGGGGGCACCGTGGCACAGCGGCTGATGCTCAATGGCACTGCCAATCATTTGCAATACAACCTTTACACGACGGCAGCCCTGGGTACGGTTTTCGGCGATGGCAGCGGCAGTTCAGTGACAGTGGGCGGCACCGGTGCGGGCGTCGCGGCCGCCAACGCGGTCAATGTGCCCGTATACGGACAGTTGCCCGACAATGCCACCAACCAGGCCGCCATACCGGGCGCGTACGCAGACACGATCGCCGTGACGGTCACGTACTAAATGCGCGCGCTGCTGCTCGCCGCTTGCGTATTGGTTTCCGCGCCCACATTGGCGAGCACTTTCACCATTTCGCCGATTCGCGCGCAGTTGAGCGGCGCGCACCGCACCGAAGCGTTGACCTTGACGAATGCGGACGACTCGCCGGTGGTGGTGCAGGTGCGCCTGTACAGCTGGTCGCAAAAGGACGGCGTGGAAAAATTGGAGGACACGCGTGACCTGCTGTCGACTCCGCCGGTGTTGCAGATTCCCCCCAACGGGCAACAGATCATCCGTGTCGCCCTGCGGCGCGATCCGGATCCGGCACAAGAGCTCACCTACCGGGTGATTTTCGAAGAAGTACCGCAAGCGGCGCCGAAAGAGTTTTCCGGATTGCGCGTGGCTCTGCATCTGAGCGTGCCGATATTCGTGGCGCCCGGGCAGGGGCGGGCCAATCCGCAGGTCACTTGGCAGTCACGTTGGCTGCCAAACGGCCAGGTGGAAGTCGCCGCAATCAATTCCGGCACCGGGCACCTGCAGGTCACCGATTTCGAGGCACAGTTTCCGGGCTCGCTGATGCCATTGCGCGGAATCGCGTCCAAGTACGTGCTGCCCGGCAGCCGCATGAGTTGGGTTCTGACGCCGCCCGCGGATGCGCAGCGACAGGGAGTAATTCCGATTCGCGGGCATAGCGACCAAGGCGATTTTTCCGCCGACGTTGCGCCCAGCGACCTGTAAGAGTCGCGGATTGGCGCGTGGCCGAGTCCAGGAGAAATCGGTTTCCGCGCGCGATTCAGACATATTCTGGCCTGCTGATGCGGCTCATGGTGATGCTCATGCTGCTGTGTTCGATGGGCCGCATCGCGCGCGCCGAGGATGCTGCGCCGCTCAGCGAGGCCGTATTGGAGATCAGATCCACCGGCACATCCGGCGAAATGATGGTGGTGCTGCGCGGCCCTGACGGGCAGTTCTTTCTGGAAGAAGCAGATTTTGCCAAGCTTCGCCTCAAGCCGCCCGCCACCCAACCTACGATGCATGAAGGCCGGCGTTACTACGATCCGCGTGCCATTCCAGGCTGCAAGTTGGATATCGATGAGAGCTTGCAGTTGGCAGTCATCACGCCTCCATCCGGCGCGTTGGATACGACGCATCTGAGCAGCGCGCAGCGCCAGCATCCGGAGGTCACACCCGCCTCGCCCGGCGCATTCCTCAACTATCAGATCTCGGCCCAGCAGATCGACGCTCAGAACATCGGCGGCGCCTACGCGGAGCTTGGTTTGTTCGCCGGCGCCGGCGTACTCACCAACACGGCGCTGGCGCGCTACGGCGGTCCCGCCGGCCAGGGCGACAATCAGGTATTGCGTCTGGAAACCACCTACACGCGGGATTTTCCCGATTCGCTGGAGACCTTGAGCCTGGGTGATGCCATCAGCGATGGCGGCAGTTGGGGCAATGCGGTGCGCTATGCGGGCCTGCGCTGGGCCCGCAACTTCGGCTTGCGACCTGATCTATTGACCACGCCGCTGCTGGCGACCAGCGGCACCGCCACCGTACCTTCGACCGTCGATGTGTTCGTCAACAATCAACTGGTCACCAGCAATCAATTGCCGGCCGGTCCCTTCGTGATCGATCGCCTGCCCACGGTTTCCGGTACCGGCGATGTCAGCGTGGTGGTGCGGGATGCTTTGGGGCGTGAGCAAGTGCTGACACAATCCTTCTACACCAGCACCACGTTGTTGGCGCGTGGCTTGAGCCAGTACTCGGTCAATGTGGGCAGCGTTCGCGACGACTACGGCTTGGAAAGCAATCACTATGGCGGCGCGCTCAGCGAGTTCAGCTACCGGCGCGGAATCACGGACACGGTCACCTTGGAGGGCCACGCCGAATATCTGTCGGGCGACTCGCATGCGGCTGGATTGAACGCCGCATTCGCCCTGGGCAAATTCGGCGTGATCAATTTTACGGCGGCCGGCGGCGGCGATGCGCATGACAATGGCATGTTGAGCGGCGTGGGTTTCGAGCATCGCGGCACCAACACCAGCTTCATCGTCGACTCGCGCTGGGCGTCGAGCGGCTTCTCCCAGGTGGGCGAACCCACCGACCCGGCGCTGCGCATGCGGCAACGAACCTTGGTGCAGACGGGCACGGGTCTGGGTCGATTCGGATCGTTGTCGTTGGCCTACGTGCGCGAGACCTATCGCGATTCGCCGGCACAGCAAACGGTGGCCCTGACCGACAGCGTGAGCTTCGGGCGCTTCGGCAGCTTGAATCTCACCGTCTCGCGCATTCACACCGCCGCCGCATTTCCCAACGCCGCGCAGGATTCGACCAGCGCCTACCTGATCTTCGTTGTGCCGTTCGAAGGACGCCGTGCCGCCACGCTGACCTCGGTCAGCGGCAGCGGCGCTGGTGCGCCGCAAAGCGAAGTCATTGCCACGGTCACTCAAAGTCCGCCCGTGGGCCCCGGCAGCGGCTACCGCTTCAGTGCCTCCACCGCCGGGAACTACGATGCAGACTGGCGCCAACAGTTCAGCGGCGCCGATGTGGAAGTCGAGGCGGCCCGCAATCAAGGTCTTGACGGACGCAGCGCCTATTTGACGGGTGCCATGACCTTTCTCGATGGCCAGCTCAATGCCACGCGCGTCATCAACGGCAGCTTCGCCATGGTCGATGTGGCTGGCCTGCCGGACGTGCCGGTGTACGTGGAAAATCAACTGACGGCGCACACCGATTCCAGCGGCAAGGCTTTGCTGTACAACCTGCGGCCCTACGAGGCGAACAAGATCAGCATCACGCCCGAGGATTTGCCGTTGGATACGACGATCGATTCCACCACGGCGGTCATGGCGCCTCCGTATCGCAGCGGCGTGGTGGCTCGCTTCCCGGTGGAACGCGTGCATGGAGGAACCTTTCGGCTGGTCACCGCAGACGGAAAACCGGTGCCGGTGGGCGCGCTGGTGAAGCTGAGAGGCGAAGTGTTCCCGGTGGTGAACGATGGCGTCGTGTATGTCACGGGCTACGATCATGGCATGGCGGCTGAGGCCAATTGGCCGGGTGGCGGCTGCGATTTCAGGTTGGAACCGCCGCCGCCGGATGACCCGGTACCCGACATGGGAACGATCCGCTGCGTGGTGCGGCACTAATGAAAATCTCTATCGGTGTCGGGATATTCCTGGTCGGGCTCAATGCCGTGACCAGTGAAGCGGCGACCACCGTCACTTGCACGGCTGCGGCCACCGCCATCGCCTTCGGCACCTACAGCCCGCTCTCGGCGACCCCGAATCAATCGACCGGCACGTTGAAGGTGACATGTACGGGCCGCGGGACGGGCTCTGCCAATGTCACCGTGAATGTGACCTTGAGCACCGGCCTGAGCAACAGCTACGCCACGCGCACGATGCTGTCCGCCGCCAATTCGCTCAACTACAACATTTATTGGAGCACGGCATACAACCAGATCGTCGGCGACGGTTCAGGCGGCTCGTTTGCGGGATCCACGCAGCCCTTCACGGTCACGGCCGGGGGCACCAATTTCGCGACCGGCACTTTCTATGGAATGGTCCCGGCGGGACAGGACGTGGCGCCGGGCTCGTACGCGGACGTCATCGCGGTAACCGTAACCTATTGAGCGTCAGTTCGACTCGAGCGGACGAACCGCCATGCGCACCGGCCACGGATAGATTCCCGGCGTGACGCCGGGCGCCAACGCGAAGCGGAACCTGAGCGACAAGTTCATGGCTTGCGGTCGCTGCCAGCGTTGCACCACCGAGCCGCCGTCGGCGCCCAGCTCCAAGTTGGAATCCAATCCCTGAATGACCATGGCCGAAAAAATCGGCGCTACGGTGAGCACATCGAGCGCAAATCCGCTTTGACTGTTGCTGCGCACGACCAACTGTGTCGGTTGTGGCACATCGATGTATCCGATTTGCACATCGTGAGCTGAGATCTCGAGCGCAGCGGGCGTCGATTGCAGATCGATATTGGCGACGGCGCGCACGGTGGCCGTGACGGACAGCTCGGTATGCACTTCCTTCGCGCTTGCCGCGGCAAAGCTTCCGGCCATGACCAATGCGAGTCGCGCCGCATTCAACCGATGATTGTGCGAAGATTTGTTCAAGCTCACCTTAACGGCACGAAGCGGCGCGACTTTAATGATCGCTGAGCGCGGCACCGTAACATATCGGGCATACGTCAAGGAATTCGAAGTGAACATGAGTACACCCTCAGCGGCCCTGCTGCTAGCCGGAGCATGCGCTTTGAGCGCGCCCTTGGATTCATTCGCGGAAACCGACGCCGGGTTGGACAGCATCGTGGTGACCGCCACGCGCATCGCCCAGAGCAGCCGCGACTTGCCGGTATCCATCGACCGGGTCGATCAAGAAACCCTGCAGCAAGGTCAACAGCAGGTCAACCTGTCGGAGTCGCTGATGACGGTGCCCGGCATCTCTGCTCAAAGCAGGCAAAATTACGCCCAGGATCTGCAGATTTCATTGCGGGGTTTTGGCGCGCGTTCGAGTTTCGGCATCCGCGGCGTGCGTCTGTACTCGGACGGCATACCCGGCACCATGCCGGATGGCCAAGGGCAGTTTTCGCAATTCGATTTGGGATCTGCCGATCACATCGAAGTATTGCGCGGACCGTTTTCCGCCTTGTACGGCAATTCATCCGGCGGTGTGATCTCGATTTTCACCGAAGATGCGCCGCCCGGATTTGGCGTGGACGGCACGCTCGAGTACGGCACCTTCAATACACAACGCTACGCTTTGAAAACCACGGGCGACAATGGCGTGGTCAATTATGTCGTGGATGCTGCGCATTTCCAGACGGACGGTTATCGATTTCACAGCGAGGCCGAACGCAACAACTTCAACACCAAGGTGCGCTTCGAACCGAGCGATGGATCGAAACTCACCATCGTGGGCAATGCGGTGCAGACGCCCTTCGTGCAAGACCCGCTGGGGTTGACCGGCGCGCAAGTGGCCGCGGATCCCCGGCAGGCGGGGGTCGGTGCCCTGCAATTCAACACGCGCAAAGATCTGTCGCAGGAACAGCTGGGTGTTGTGTTCGATGACCGGCTGAGTTTCGCGGACGATTTTGCGGCGAGCACTTATGCGGGTCATCGCGCCACGACGCAGTTCCAAGCCATTCCCGTGGCGACGCAGGCCGCGGCGACCTCGCCCGGCGGCATCATCGACCTCGACCGTGCCTACTGGGGCGTGGATCTGCATGCCACCGATCATCGCGAGTTGGCGGGTACGCCTTTTCAAATCACCGCGGGCGTGAATTACGACGATCTCGCGGAAACACGCAAGGGATTCCTGAACTTCATCGGTTCGGTGACCGGCGTCGAAGGCGATCTGAGACGTTTCGAGATCAACAATGTTTACGACTTCGATCAGTACTTGCAGGCGCAATGGGATCCCGATGCGCGCTGGCGGTTGATCGCGGGCGTGCGCAACAACTCGGTGGAAGTCACCTCGCATGGGCATCTGGCGGTGATTGACGCTGCGGACAGCAGCGTGCGCTATTCCGCGGTCAGCCCGGTTGCGGGCGTCACTTTCCGGGCGACCTCCTGGGCGAATATCTATGGCTCCTACGGCAAAGGATTCGAAACGCCGACGCTGAACGATTTGGCCTACCGTTCGGTGGATGGCAGCCTGCCGGGACTGAACTTGGGACTGCAGCCTGCGCGCAGCAATAACTTCGAAACCGGCATCAAGGCCGGCAACGAGCATGTGCGCGCAAACCTCGCGCTGTTCTACATCAAGACAGAAGACGAATTGTCGGTGTTGCAAAATACCGGCGGCCGTACGGTGGAGCAGAACATCGGAGAGACCAAACGCCGCGGTTTGGAATTGGGCACCGATGCGAATTGGGCCGGCGGGTTCAGCGGCCGACTGGCTTATACCTACATCCACGCCGCGGTCGCCCAGCCGTACTTCACCTGCATCGGACCGCCGTGTAATCCATTGGCGACAAATGCGCCGCCGCCGGTCAATTTCGTGCAAGTGCCTGCAGGAAGCCTCCTACCCGCAGTCCCGCGAAATTCGCTGTATCTGGGGCTCACCTGGGACTACGCCCCGCTGGGTTTTTCGAGCACTCTGGAGACCGTGGGTAGATCCGCCATATTTGCCGATGATCGGAACACAGCCGCGGCGCCCGGCTACTGGGTGGCCAATATACGCGCGGGTTTCAAGCAGGAAACCAAGCATTGGCGATTCAGCGAATACGCACGCATTGATAACTTCGCGAACCGGTCATATGTAGGGTCTGTGATCGTAAATGACACCAATTCTCGCTTTTTCGAGCCGGCGCCGGGCCGTACGGCCTATTTAATGTTCAATGCGGGATTGCGAAATTAGCCTGCGGTTATGTACACCAATCGTCATGAACCGCGTTGATCAGTTAGGGTCTAATTGTTTGTATGCGATGGTTAAACAGGCCGGCCAAGACAGGGCTTCGCCGGTAAGGAGAGGCAGATGATCACCAAGGGCAAGAAGGTCTTCCTCGCGGCGGGCGTTCTGGGGTCCATTCTCGGCGGTGCGGCGCCGGCGTTGGCGCAGCATAGCGGAGGCGGTGGCGGCCACGCATCGGGCGGCGGCCACTTTTCAGGCGGACATGCGGGAGCCTCCGGCGGTCATGCCGTCGGTCGCGTCGGTGGCGGCGCCCACTACTCAGCGGGTACACACTTTGCCGGCACTGCGCATTACGCAGCGGGATATCACGGTTCCACGGTGGGCTTCCACGGCGGAGCGATCGCGGGTCACCCGGGCTTTTCCAACGGCCGCTTCGTAGGCCGCGGTTATTCCACCGGCGCCTATTGGGGCGGTGGCTACTGGCACGGCGGTTTCTGGCCTAGCGCGTTCTACGGTCCGGGATTCGCGTGGTTCCTCCCGGTTCTGCCGCTGGCGTATGCCACGTATTGGTGGGGCGGCGTGCCGTACTACTACGCGAATGACGCCTACTACACCTACGATCCTTCGTACCAGGGTTACGTAGCGACCGATCCGCCTCCCGTGACGGACGGCGGTGATTCGAGCGGCTCGGCGCAGGCGCCGACCGGCGCGCAACCGATGGCGCAGCCGGCGGATCCCGGCCAGCAAGGCGGTGCCGGCCAGATATTCATGTACCCGAAGAACGGCCAGAGCGTCGAGCAGCAGTCACAAGATAAGGCCGAGTGCCAACAGTGGGCCGCTCAACAGGCTGGGCAGGTAGCGCAGAACAGCTCTGATTACCAACGAGCGATGGTGGCTTGCGTCGAGGGGCGGGGGTACAGTGCCCGATAAGTAGGGACTGGAGCTTTGTTCGAGCCCCAAAGATGGTGGGGCGATTACCAGCAACCGGTTGACGGGTTACCGGAGGAGTCAGCCGAAGTTTGCAGACCGCCGGACGTGAGGGTGAATGAGCGGCAGCTCGTGTCCTTGAGCTGATCGTTGATCGCGGTGGCGGTAGCGGTCCAAGTTGCAGGCAACCCTGCGAATGTCGCCGTTGGAGCAACGGCGGGGGTAGGTGGGGACAGCACCACATTGTAGTCACCGCTGCCGGCACCGACATTGACCGACGCACCCGCGCCGTAGCCTAAGTCACTTAAGGCGCCGCTGTAAACCTGCTGTGTGCTGAAGTAGCGTTCTTCCAGACTGGCAATGTCCAAAAGCGCGCTCTTAGCGTCAACTCGCCGCGACTTGCGTACGTAGTTGGAATAGGCCGGGACGGCGATCGCTGCCAAAATGGCGCCGATCAACATCGCCACCACCAATTCGATCAGCGTAAATCCACCCAATCGACGCGGCGATGCTGTCGTCCGTCCAGCTGTTGTTTGCGTTTTCATGATGCTCCTCAGCGCTTCTGAATCCAGGTAAGCCGTTTGCCCTTGATAGCGCCTGGTGTAGAGGAGCGCACGATAATGGCATTGCCGCCCCCACCGCTGCCGCATCCTGAACCGACGCATACGCTCCCGCCGGACGAGCCGGAGCCGGAACCGCTGGACGGCGGCACCCCCCCAGACGTTTGCGTCAGAATGTAGGATTGGCCTCCGCCTGCAATCAGCGAGGTCACCGTACCCGTTCCTCCCAGCGCCAGTCCCGACACCGCTACGGATTGAGCATTGAGCGGATTGGAGTTGCCGTCCAAAAAGAACGACGTCGTAAACGCGCCGCCACTTACCGGATCGATCGCCAGTGTCCACCCGGACGCAGTGGAGTTGAAGCAGCTGGTCGCGGACGTGGCCGCTGGGATCGTGGTGTTGACCACAAAAGCGCCCTGAATGAGTGCCGGGCTGAAGATCACCTGCTCATAGACCGCCGGGCTGGTTGGGTAGGAGGAATTCGTCTGCGGAACCGCGGGATCAGGCGGATAGGCATTCCCCGATACCAGGTTCAAATACCAGCCGTACTGAGTACAACTTGTGACATCGGCGTAACACACGGGATTCGAGCTGATGGTTCGATAGTCGCTGCCCGTGTTTGCGACCGTGGCCGCCGAAGTGCTGGTAATGGTCTGAGCTTGCAAATTCGTTATGCTGACAGCGGCAGCAGGGGCCGTCGGCTGCGTAAGCGTGGTCGTCGCATACTTTATCGATGACATGGAATTCCAGTTCGACAGATTCCAATCCCAAACTCCGTAAACTGCCTGCGTGGTCGTTTGATAGATGGCAGGCGTCGAGTTAGTAAATGGAATCTGCCGGCCGGTGCCGAACTCAACCAGCACGTGCGGATAAACGCCCGAGCCAGGTGCCGCAATGACGATGGGCGCCGTGGTAATGGGTTGGCCGCTGGGTGTCTTGAAAATCGGGTTCGGCGTCGTGAACCAATTCGCGGGATTGGTGTTGGTTAAATCGAAGCGCCACATGTTGCCCTGCAGGTCGCCGCCATACACATAATCGGTAATATGATCGCCGTCCAAGTCAGAGGTTGCGACGTAGCTGATGCCGTTGGGTGTCGTCGCGGAACCGACGCCAGTGCTCAAATAGTAAAAGCTGATGGTCCCTGAAGTGGAGTTCACCATCATTACGTAGATGCCCGCATCGCCGCTGGTGCTGCTATAGCCGTTGCCGAAGATGGCGCCCCAGTTACCGTTATGAAACCGCCGTATCAGTGGCACGCCGTACGTGTTCCCCAAGTTGGTGTAGCAGGTGCTATTGCCGACGCAGGATAAGTTCGTGTTGTCCCATTCGCCTTTGACCACGGTGGTGGCGTTCGCTTCGCTGGTGAAATAGGAATCGGGGTCGGTAACATCCAAAGCGTAAATGGCCTTGCCGCCAGGTCCCAAGCCGCCGACCAACCAGGTATGCCAAGCGCCGCTGTAGAACAGATCGCCGGTGCCCGGAGGCGCATCGACGTCGAATTTGTGTCCGTACTGCGGGTCAGAATAATTTCGTGCGGTGTTGGTGGCGTTTTGGATGTTGCTTACCACATTGCCGGGCACATAGGCCATCACTTCGAGGCCATCGTTCTGTGTCGTGACGTAGGTATTCGCCGCGTTGTAGCTGCCACTCCTGAAACCGTGCAGCATGCCGTCATTGGCGCCGGAGTAGACCACATTGGTGCGCTGTCGTTCGTTGTGCGCAACGGCCGTACCGTTACTGGCAAACACCGAGTAAGGCGACGAACTCTCAGGAGTCGAATCTGAAGAATGCAGAATATCCGACCACGTATCGGGAAACGGGGCGTTGGGTGGGCCCACCCAGGTGGGTGAGGAATCGATGATATCGCCCAACACGCTGGTGCGATCTCGATACAACCCGGTGAAGGTCGTTGCCGACGTCGGTACTTGTTCCTGAGTTCTATCGCCGCGGAGGTAATTCAGACGCAGCGGCAGCAGCGGCACGGTGTCGCCCGCGGTCAATGCTGTTTGCTGAGCTGTGGTCAGATTGGCCCATTCAAACGGAATGCCCGAGGCCCCGTTCCACGAATAAATCACGCGGGCGCTGGAACCTTGCGCAGCAATGGGGCCGGCGGGACCGGTGGTGTCGCATGTCTGGCCCGTCGGCACTCCGGTCAACACGCAGGATGCGTCCCAGTTGATGGTCGAATCGATGCTGAGCGCATTCGAATCGGTTGTACTTTGATCGATGTATTGCGATGTCAGGGCACCCGAGTAGCTTTGCGGATTGTAGTAGGCCAGGTAAACTTGAGTGCCTGTTTGCACGCGCGCACTCTGTCGCTGGTTGACGCCGGCGGAACTCGAGGACACCGCAGTGGGCGTGGCCTGGAAACACATGATTTCATGAATGTTGGTGCTACCGCCGGTGGATCCGGCAAAGCCGAAGCGAACCGACGCAGGTAAAGGATTGGCGGCGACGCCGGCCGAATTCTTCTGCGTGATGTCGACGCCGGTGATAACAGCCTGATTGGCACCGCCGTTGTAGCTGTAAGAAAGGCTCAGCAGCCCGCTTTGAGTTATTTTCAGGTTATAAGTGATGGGTATTGCCTGCGAACGCATTGTTGCGGACTCATTGGCGATGAGCTGCGTCGTAGGCAAGACTTTGTACGCCCCCGCAATGGCGGCGTAGTCGCTGAATTTACTGCCGGACGACGAAGTGAATTGCAGTGCCGTCACGGGTGAATAGGCGACCCCGGAGCCGCTCGAAAAGTCTGATACGACGCCGCTCGAGCAGGCGGCCCGCACCGCAGCCGCACGCTGTGTATCCGTTAACGTTAAAGGGTACTGATTAGGATAGGTGGCGTTCAATGACGCATATGTCACGCTGCCCGAACCTCGCAGGCCGATACGGCCAGGCTGATAGCCAAAACCGGTGGCAGTATTGTCACTCTGATTAAGGAAATTGCCGTACTCATCAATGCCAAGACCGATGTAGCCGCCATTGATTCCGTCGTTGCCGCGTGCTCGGCCCGTGGCCAAACTTAAGGTAGGGTCGTAGTTGCCGACGGCGTTCGAGCAGGTATATGCCAAGCTACCGCCGAAGGCACCTACGTCAGCAACATAAGAGGCATCCTGAAGGAAGAAGCTGATGCCGTCCGCGCCGTCATGGCCGCTGCCGCCCGAGTCACCTTCATATGTAACGGTGGTGAACGATACTGCGAGCCCCTGGCTGCTCAGCGGGAAATTGAAATTCGACAGAATCGCGCCGTTCTCGCCGTAACTGTTGGTGAAGCGCAGTGCGCCCGACGCGACCGCGTCCGGTAGCGTTCCCGTTGCGCCTCCCTTCAGGTTGGTATCGCCTTTGTTGGGATAATAAGCCAGTCCGACGCAGGCCGGATTCGCCGGCGCGGTGGTTGCCGACGTGCCTGAAGTGAGGCATGCGCCGTTCAGGAAATACCAAGAATTGGTCGTGGTTGGATTCGTGAAGTTTTCCGTATACGTGGTCTGTGCGCCGGCCGGCGAGATGCAAATCGCCGCCATCAGGCATAGGCCAAAAGTCAGAAAGGATTTTGGGTTCATGAGTTGGGTACTCAGCCGTTGGAAGTGCGATGGTTTGAATGCTTTCACTGGCCGCTCAACAAGATGGTTTTTGCCGAAGTGGTGTAGGTTGATTCCACCACCGCGGCCGCGTTGGCGTTTGCGCCATAACCGACCGCGTCGATCTGGTAATAGGACGTCGTGATATTGCTGCTGGTCTTGCTGCCTAGAAACGCGATGTAATACTGCGGCGGATTGATGTAAGTTCCGGCACCCGGCGAACCGATCACCATGTTGGGAGCGGTGTAATTGACACCAATTGGACCCGATGCATTGGCCCAAGGCAGCACGGCTGGGTCGATGCTTTGCGCTTGCAAAGTCAAATTACAGATTTGCGAAGCCGGATAAACCAAGACCGGTGTCCCGCAATTCACGGCAACGATGCCGTTGCCAGCCGCAAGCCATGCCTCGGCAGCTTGTTCCGCGGTTTCGGCGGCATTCAGGGCGCGAGTTTTTTCACGCGTATTGCCGGCGATCTTTTCATCCGTGCCGAAGCTGCGAAATAGCCCCACGGCAAGGATGGTCACGACCACCAGCATCAGCAAGCTGGTGACGAGCACCATGCCACGCTGCGCCTTGATTGTGTTTTGACGCATGCGAATCATGTATCGACGCCCGTATTGTTCATGACGGTGATCACGCGAGTAAAGTTGATCGTCGGGCCAATGGTGGCTTGCCCCGGTTGATTTTTCAGCGGGTTCACATAAGTCAGCGTGACCTTCACCGACACGACCTTGGACCAAAGATTGCCAGCCGTCACCAGATCGGCGGTGATATAGCTGTCCGCCGAGCTCGCTGGCGTAGTCGATTGTGTTGGCACTCCGTATTGCACTTGCAGATTTGTCACGCCGGTGACCAAATTCAGAGTGGTTGCAGGATTCACACCGTCCGATAGCACGCATTGCAGTACTTGATTGACGGTGTCGATGTTGAAAGTGTTGGTCCAGGTGGTCTGCGTCGTGCTGGTCTGGCCGGCGCAATTGATGGTGTTGTCCTTGACCAACGGCGTGGCGCTTCCCGCTGTGGTGAAACGTACCGTCAAGCTGTCGGGGACTGTTGCACTGGTGTGCGTACCCGTAATAGATTGGCCGCTGGCGAACAGCGGCGCAACTGATGTCGGCAGGAAGAATGTGGCTGCGGTGTTCGCGTAAGGGTTCGGGAAGTACCCCGCGGACTGGACTGCGTTGGTCAGGATGCTCATGCCCATTCGCTGATCGTCCTGCAGCTGCGAAAGGCCGCTTTGAGTCGTCGTGCTGCGACGCATGGCAAACACCAATGTCAGCAGACCACCGGTCAGGAACAAGCCGATCAACAACGCAATCATGAGTTCCACTAGGGTGAAACCGCCTGATTTTGAGCGCGCACGAAGATGCTTCAGGTTGAGGGTTTTCATGGTTCAACAAAGATTTGATAGGTGGGCGCCGCCAAGCCGGACATGTTGGTCTGCGCCGCGTTGATGGCAACCCCGTTTTCAGCCCATTGGATGTTGATGGTGCAGTTCACGGGCGGGGTTGCCGTCGAACAAGTAATAGTTGCGAGGTACAGTGGCAACACCTGATTCATCGCAATAGACCAATTTTGCAAATCGTAAGCCGCCATCTGCTGAGCGTTGCATGTTGAGGGATTGGTGTTGCAGGCGGGCACCGCAGTGCTCGCCGTGGCCGGAGTGACCGTGGTGGTGGCCGGCGCGACCGCCGTACCCCAATACGCACGGTTGGCGTGCATGGCTGCCGCCATGCTGGATGCTTGGATGGCGGCGATGGAGCGGGTGCCCGCGGTGGTGGTGCTGGCGAGCGCCAGCGACTCCATCTTGGCCAAACCGAGAAGGCCAACCGCGACCACGACCAGCGCAACCATCACCTCAACGAGGCTGAAACCGCGCACAGTACCGAATTTCATGTGCGTCTCAGTCGTCAACATGTGGTGGGTACCGTGGCACCGCCGATTTCGCTCTTGATCGCACCGACCGCGGAAATTGCAATGCACCGTTTCCAATTTGCATTGACCGGCGTGCTGTTCAATATCAGGGTGCCCCAGGAAGTGGTGGCTCCACTATTGGCGAATCCCTCGCGATTGAAGGTCACGAAGGTGAGCGTGGCAGAGCTGCCTTGTAAGACGTCGGGCGAAATCGATGGTCGCCATCGCAAAATTGCGCCGTCAGAGGCGGCGCTGTAATTGTGGTTATTGCTCAAGTCCACGAACACGATCCAGCCGACGCTCCAGTTGTTGGTAGCCGCGGCGCAAGCTGTTCCGGCGGTGTTAGCAGGGCATAAGCTTACATACTGACCCTGTTTCTGGGCTTCGCTGCGCGCGAATTGCAGATCGCCCAAAAGGCCGTTGATTTCCGAGCTGATGCGATTGGATACTGTCACGTATTTGAACGAAGCCGTGCCGATGGCGGCCAAGATGCCGCTGATAGTCATTACGATCAGCAGTTCAAAGATGCTGAATCCCGCCGATCTGGTTTTGCTGGTCATCCCTTGCATGGCGCCAATACTAAGGCTGCAGCCTTGCTTGAACCTTGCGAAGGGCACGCCAGATTGAGAAATGAGACTCAGATCTCAGAAACACGTCGCAGTAGCGAATGCGCGAGCCGATGCATCGCCGACCGGTCAAGGGAATAGAACGGTAATCTTGGTGCCCAGACCTTGCGCGCCCGCCGAGATCGTCAGTGTAGCGCCGTAGAGGCGAGCGATTTCATCGACGATGGCCAGCCCCAGTCCGCTGCCATGACCCGGGGAATTGGGCAACCGATAAAAGCGCTCACGGACTCGTTGACGTTCAGCCTCGGGAATTCCGGGCCCCGAGTCTTCGACGACAAGGGCGACCCTCCCCATGTCTTCCGTAACGCTTACGGTGACTCTTCCGCCCGGCGGCGTGTACTTGAGGGCGTTATCCACCAAGTTGTTGAACAGGTCATCCAATAATGAGGCATCGGCAAGCACGGTCGCGGGCTGCAATTCGGCCCCCAGGTCAATGTTCGACTGCAGCGCGCGATCGAAGAATTTTGCGACGACCTCGGCCGCCAGCGCAGCAAGGTTCAAAGGCTGCCTTTTGGTGGTCAGATTCGCCGCCGGATCCGCCCTCGCCAAGGTCAGCAATTGATTTGCGGAGTGCGCCAGTTGCCGGATGCCTTCCTGAACCGTTAGCAGCCGATCGCGAATCGGTTTTGCGGCGGGCTCGGCGACCAGCAAATCGAGCTGCGCCTGCATTCCGGTGATCGGTGTCCGCAACTGATGCGCAGTATTCGCGATGAATTGCTGCTGCGATTGAACCGAGCTTCGCAATGCAGCAAATAGACGGTTCAACGTCACCACGACCGGTGCGATTTCGCGCGGCACCGAGGATTCGACAATGGGGCGCAAATCATTGGGCGAACGCTCAGCGATCTCGTTGCGCAGCCGCTTTACTGGCCTCAATCCCAACTGAACGCCTGTCCAGACCAGGGCCAACGTCATGTTGAGTTGCGCGAAGTCCCACAACAGGGTGCTGAAGAAGCCATAGCGCGCTGCTGACTCGGTCGGAGATCGCAGATCTACGACCGTGACCAGAATTATGCCTGCGCGGGTATCGAAGCGAGTCGTCAATGTCCGCAGGTTCCGGTTGTCAATTTGCAGCATTGACACGAGCTGGCTCGCGTCTGCGTTCATCGCCACCGCCGGGATCTGCGGATATCCGGCCAGCAGCCGCCCGGTCGAATCACGCAGTGCATATCGAATCGAATCCTTTGAGGGCAGCGAACGGGCCGCATCCGGACTGTCGTCCAAAGTGACACGATTGTTCGCGACAACGACGTGCGACATCAAGGAACTCGACGCATCGCGCAGACGCCGGTCGCTATCGAATACGCCCGGTGCAACGTTGTTGAAATAGTGAATCAGCGCCGCGCACAGCGACATGATCATCAGTGGAATGGCCAGCCATAGAATCAGTTGACGACTTATTGAGGCATTCACGGTGCCTTCGCTTCTTCCAAACGATAGCCCAGCCCGCGCAGACTGCGAATGATCACAGCGTCGCCGAGTTTCGCACGCAGACGCGACACGTGTACCTCGACTGCGTTTGCGGTGACATCCTGATCTTGATTTGCCACGGCTTGTTGCAGTTTGTCCTTCGAGACCACCAAACCGACACGTTGCACCAAGGTTTCGAGCACCAGCCATTCTCGGGCGGTCAGTTCCACCTCGTTGTCATCTATCAGCAGCCTCTTGCCGCGCAAGTCGACGGTCATACGATTGAGCTTGATCAATCCATTCAAAGCGCCGCTGGAGCGGCGCATCAAAGCGCGGCAGCGGGCCGCCAACTCCGCGGCTTCAAACGGCTTGCTCATGAAATCATCAGCGCCCAAATCCAGCGCTTTTACCTTGTCGGTGAGGGTGCAGCGGGCAGTCAAGATCAGGGTGGGCATGGTCTTGCCCATGCTGCGCAGACGTCTTACCCAGCTCATGCCGTCGCTGCCGGGCAATCCGACATCGATGACGGCGAGCGCGAACTCTTCATCGGCCAATGCGGCTTGCGCCGACTCGGCGCTGCTGACCCGATGAATGGCATAGTTGGCCGCTTCCAGGCCGCGCTGGATGGCGTCGGCGACGATGTCGTCGTCCTCGACGATCAGCAGCCGCATGAGCCATCCCGAAGTATCGACATGCTTTACTTTATATCAGGGATCGCCGACGGCCTGGTTGGTCGATTGATCCGGATCGTCGCGGTCCGCGCCGAAGCTGCTGCGCCGTGGCGGCACCAATACGCGCACCTTGGCTTCGTAGGCCTTTACGAAGGCTTCGGTGAAAAGATGCGGGAATCCTTCCGCCGGCCGTTGCGCGATTCCTGGGAACATCTCTGCGTACAGGTCCCAGTACTTGGCCTTGCCCTGGCCGCCGAACACGCCGCGCTTGCCGGCCTTCTCGAACCGCTCTTCCAATTCCTTGGGATCGACGCGGCTCAAGAATTCCTCGAAGGCGGCGCGCGTCGCCACCAAGGTGGCGGCATTCTGCGCCTTGAGTTCACGGAAATTGTGGCGAATGGCTTCCACGGATCCGGCGCGCACCGACATGGTGTTCAGCAGCCGCACCAGCGCTTCGTCGACCCCGCGCGAGAAATTCAGCGGAGATTCGGGGCCTTCCACGGGCGGCGGCTGCATCCTGAATTTGTTGCGAAACTCATTGCGTCCTTGGTTCAGATCCATCAGCCCCAGCACCGATTCGCGCAGCAGCTGGCCCGCCAACTGCAGCACGGCGCCGCGCGCTTCCGTGCTGATGGAACGGGGTTCAATGCCCGCGCCGCGGCAGAACGCCGCCAAGCCGATATCGAAGTCTCCTTCATACAACGCCGGCGTCTGAGATCTTGCGGCCGGCGGCTGGGATTGCGACGCGGCGGGGAGAGAGTTCGAGTGTTCGAGCCGCGCCGACGGCGGCTCGACTCTCAACGGGCGCGTCATCATGTGCCAGGGTGTTCCCGGCGAATCGTCGTCGAGCACCGATTGGCCGTAGGCATCGCGCGGGCGCACGCCGGAATCCATGGCATCGCCAGCAGCCGGATCGTGGGAGATGAGATCGCTGGGCTCGAGCAGTTCGCTCAGGTCCAGATCCGCGCCCAAATCGTCGGCGGTGGACTTGCGCACAGACGAGCTGTGCGACACACCGTCATAGGCGATGATGGCGCTCTCATCCGGCGGGAAGTCGTTGGTCTTGTCGATGCTGACCAGAAGTTCATACTCGCCCAAACGGATGTAATCGCCGTCGCGCAGCGAATAGTCGTGATACTTGCCCAGCGGCACTTGAGCGCCGTTGACATAGGTGCCGTTGGAACTGGTATCGACCAGGACATAGTTGCCGGCGCGAAAGTCCACGCGTGCGTGTTTGCCCGAGAGGTAACGCTCCGGGTCAGGTAGAATCCACTCATTGTCGCCAGCGCGACCGATGGTGCCGCCGTGCACACCGAACACCTTGGTGGCTTTCGAGCCCAAACGAGTTGAGTGTTCGCTGACGACGCGTAAGCGCAGGGCCATTGTTCAATGCCTCCGGCGGGTAGCTGGGTTTGCGCTAAGTGCCCGTATAATATGATGAAATACTAGCAACGGTTGGAGCCCTCTAGATGGCTGCGAGTCACATTTTCAAGGTTCTGTTCGTCAATCAGGGCAAGGTCTATGAGATCTATGCCCGCAAGGTGAGTCACGGCAGCCTGTTTGGCTTCATCGAAGTCGAGGAACTGGTGTTCGGGGAGCGATCTTCGGTGGTCGTCGATCCGTCCGAGGAGAAGATAAAGGCGGAGTTCCATGAGGTAAAGCGCACGTATTTGCCCATGCATTCGGTGCTGCGCATCGACGAAGTCAAGAAGCAGGGCGTCAGCAAAGTGGTCGCATTGGAGGGGTCCAATGTGTCGCAATTTCCGGTTCCCATCTACACGCCCGGCGGCGACAGCAACGCGCGCAAATAGGCTGATTTCTGTAGAATAGGGCATGTTCAGCCTTTTCGGCGCGCCGGCGCTGTCGCAATTCCGCCTCGACGGTCTGCTGCGTTCGCTCCAATCGCAAGATCCTCGTGTTACCACACTATCCTCCCGCTGGGTGCATTTCCTCGATGCTGCGCAGCGGCTTGACACCGGCGAACTGCGCCTGTTGGAGAAACTGCTCACCTACGGGGCCCGCGATGTCACGCTCGGGACCCGCGGGCCGCAAGGCGGCCATCGCGTTCTGGTCACCCCGCGGGTAGGCACGGAATCTCCTTGGTCCAGCAAGGCGACCGACATCGCCCATGTCTGCGGATTGAGCAAGATCGCGCGGATCGAGCGCGGTTGCATGTATTTCGTCGGATCTTCCGCATCGCTGAGCGCCGGCGACCTGCTGAAGATCGCCGCGCAATTGCACGATCGCATGACCGAGTCGGTTTGGCTCGACACGGAGGAACCTACACAGTTATTTCACGCCGGCGCTGCCCGGCCTCTGCGTAGCGTTGATGTCGGCAGCGGATCCGAAGCCCTGACGCGTGCCAACCGTGAATGGGGCATGGCGCTGTCGGGCGATGAAATCGACTACTTGGTGAAAGCCTTTCAGGGATTGGGCCGCGATCCGACGGATGTCGAACTGATGATGTTCGCTCAGGCGAACTCCGAACACTGCCGCCACAAGATTTTCAACGCGGACTTCATCATCGACGGCGAGCGCATGCCGCAGTCCTTGTTCGCGATGATCCGGGCCACGTATGCGCGCAATTCGCGCGGCGTACTGTCGGCGTATCGTGACAATGCCGCGGTGATCGAAGGCACCGAGACCACTCGATTCTTTGCAGATCCTTACACGCTGCGCTATGCCGGTTCGGTCGAGCCCATCGATATTCTGATGAAGGTGGAGACTCATAATCATCCCACCGCCATTTCCCCGTTTCCCGGCGCTGCGACCGGTGCCGGCGGCGAAATTCGCGATGAAGGCGCCACCGGCATCGGTGCGCAGCCGAAGGCCGGACTGTCCGGATTCTCGGTATCGAATTTGAAGATCCCCGGCATGACGCAGCCGTGGGAAATCGATTTCGGAAAACCGGATCGCATCGCCTCCGCACTCGACATCATGATTGCCGCGCCCTTGGGCGCCGCGGCTTTCAACAATGAGTTTGGCCGCCCCGCCACCTGCGGCTATTTCCGGGTGTTCGAACAGAAGACCAACGAGGCCGGCCGCGATGTGATTCGGGGCTATCACAAACCCATCATGATTGCCGGCGGGTTGGGCAGCGTGCGGCGGCCCAACGTGGAAAAGAAGG
>CAZZWM010000031.1:0-31591 GCA_964657945.1 uncultured Steroidobacteraceae bacterium | reverse complement strand
CCTGCGACATCTACGTCCCAAACGTAGCGCTCTACCAGTCTGAGCTACACCCCGATTCGGCGGCCCGGCACACGGGGTGCGAATCGTATCAGGTCGCGGATGCCACGCAAGCAGGTCCGCAATCCCCTTCCCGCCGCTCTGCCCTGCCCTTCTAGCGCCGGCGAAACCGTTTCGCCTGACAAGCCCGCCTAGAACGTGAATTCGTTGCGTTGATCAGCCCCGCGTCAGAGCTTTCAGTTCCTGCATCACAGTCTCGGTGTCCGCGCCCAGCAGCGGCGCCGCCCGGGTGATCCGCCCCGGCGTCTCGGACAGCTGCACCGGTACCCCAAGCACCCGAATCGGCCCCGCAACCGCGTGTTCGACCACCGGCGTCATATTGCGCGCCGCCGTTTGCTCATCGTCGACCACTTCCTTCAGGTTCCTTACCACCGTGCACGGAATGCCGTGACTCGACAACACCTCCACCCAATGAACCGCAGGACTCGAGCGAAATAGCGCCTCCAGGATCGGCTCGAGCGCATCGCGATTCTTGACGCGCAGCGGATTCGAGCCGTAGTCGGGGTGATTCATCAAGTCCCGCCGGTCGATGGCCACGCAAAAGTTTTTCCACAGTTTGTCACTGGCGACTGCGATCGTGATCTCCCGATCGGAGCAGGCATAATTCCTGTATGGCACAATGCCGTCAAACAGCGTTCCGCGCGGGCCAGGTATGACATCCGATGCAAGGTAGCGCGCAAAGCTCGGCAGCATGGTGGACATCACCGTGTCCATCATCGAGACATCGACGAATTGGCCTCGCCCGGTGCGATGCCGGGTTTCGAGCGCCATGAGCGCCCCAATCAGGGAAAACATGCCTGCTGTGATGTCTGCGATGGAGTGTCCGGTCCTGACCGTTTCGCCTGCCAAGGTTCCCGTGATGCTCATCAGCCCCGAGGCTGATTGAATGATCAGATCCATGGCCGGCTCCATGCGTCGGGGACCGGTCTGCCCGTAACCTGAAATCGACACATAGATCAGCCGCGGATTGACCGCGGACAAGGACGCATGGTCCAAGCCCAGCCGATTCATGGTGCCCGGCCTGAAATTCTCGAGGACGATGTCCGCGCGCGCCGCCAGCTGCCGGCATGCCGCCAGTCCCTCCGCGGTCTTCAAATCGATGGCTACGCTCTCTTTGCCGCTGTTGAGGCCGACGAAGTATGCGGAATCCTCGCCATGGAACGGCGGCCCCCAGGTCCGGCCGATGTCGCCGTCAGGGCTTTCGATTTTGATGACGCGCGCGCCGTATGCCGCCATCAGCATGCTGCAATAGGGACCGGCCAGCGCATGCGAAAAATCCAACACCGTCAATCCGGTTAGCGGGGAAGCCGATGTGGTCATGGACACCGCGGACTATAAAACCCATCAGATTGATGGCGCCGCAATCATACACACCGGCGCCAAACGCATCCGCCGCTGCGTAATTCCGCACAATGGAACAAATTGAGGCCGATTCTCCGGGGAAATGACTGACCGATCCGTCGGGGCGCGCCCTCCCGCCCCGGCCTCCGATGACATAAGGTACTCACCCACGCTCAACCTGGCACGAGGCCATGACCGCCACCAAAGACGATATAACCCGATTCTTCGCCAGTGAATTTCCGACCAGCCGATGCATCGTCGATGAGGTCGGCGACGGCGGCGCCACCATCACCTACCCCATCGGGGCCGACGATCTACGGCCCGGCGGCACGGTGGCAGGTCCGGTTCTCATGGCGGTGGCGGACATCGCCTTGTATGTGGCCATCCTCGGGGAGATCGGCATCGTTCCGCTCACCGTAACCACCAGCCTCAACATCAACTTCCTGCGCAAGCCTGCCGCCGGCAAGAGTATCGTCGCGGTCTGCAAGCTGATCAAAGTGGGCCGTGCCTTGGCCGTCGGCGAAGTATCGCTGTACTCGGCCGGGTCCGACGCGGTGGTGGCGCACGCTGTTGGAACTTATTCAATACCTCCGCGAGGCACGACATGAAGCTGCAGCTCTTTGGACACCCCTTCTCCTCTTACACGCAAAAAGTGCTGGTGGCCCTCTACGAAACCGCCGCGCATTTCACCCAGCGGATCATCGGACCGGACGATCCAGGCACTTTCGCGGAATTCTCCAGGCTGTCGCCGCTCAAGAAGTTTCCGGTCTTGGTGGATGGCGATCGCGTGTTGCTGGAATCGAGCGTCATCATCGAACATGTGGACCTGCACCACCCAGGACGCGCCGCTCTCATCCCCAAGGACGCCGATCGCGCCATCCATGTGCGCATGCTCGATCGATTTTTCGACAATTACATCATGGCGCCGATGCAGAAAATCGTCGGCGATCGATTGCGGCCGGATGCCGTCCGCGATGCGCACGGCGTCCAGGAAGCCAGATCCTCCTTGACCAATGCCTATTCCTGGCTCGACGACCTGCTCACGCAGCGAACTTGGGCCGATGGGAACGATTTCACCCTGGCGGACTGCGCCGCCGCACCCGCCCTGTTCTATGCCGACTGGGTCCACCCGATCGATGCATCGTTCCCGCGGGTGCGCGACTATCGCGGGCGCTTGCTGGCGCGGCCCTCGGTGCTGCGGGCCGTCGACGAAGCGCGTCCCTATCGGCCGCTGTTTCCCGGCGGAGCGCCCGAGCGCGACTAGATCGGTTCACCGCTCCCCATCCCTGCTAAAAGCGCCATCCGGCGGCAAAACGCCAAGCGTTCTGCGCGGAAAAATTCTGGTAGGGGTCGTACGCGAGTCGCAGAAACCAAGTGGGCCAATCGTAGTTGGCGCTTGCGCCCCAAGCACTGATGCGGCCGGCGTCACTCAAACCTGTTTTGTGCAACACGTCCAGCGTCGCATGCGATGTTCCGAATGGAATTTGCGCGTTCAAATGCCAGTCGCGCTGTCCGGTGTGGAAGCGGTCGTCGGCAATCATCATCAGGTAGTAACTGATGCCGGTATCGGAGTGATGCCCGGCACCCAGCGTGAGTGCGTCATTGGGATCGAAATTCAAGTTGAAATAAGGCCGCGCATCGGTGCGCCCGAATCCGGCAAGTCCATACCAGTCATCGCCGGCCTGCACATTGAAGCTGCCGCCCACGAACCCCTGGGATGCCACCTGAACGGAGGGCTGCAGTTGAATATATCTACCGAGGTTGATTTCAGTGTCTGCGCCGCCGCGCACCTGCGTTCCGAACACCCGATCCGTATACAGGCCGCCCCATGCGCTGCTGCCGCTGGCACGCCAGCGCAGATTCAAATCGGTGCCGGCATAGTCGGAGTAGGCGTATTCGCCCACGGTGAGCTTCCATGGCAGCTCCGCCTCATCTGCACCACATGGCGCGCCGCATAGCAAAACCGCCCAGCATGCGTCCGTCACCCATCGTTTGACTGCCATCGCTCATTTTGCAGCAACGAGGCCCGCTCGACGATAGGCTTGAAGCGACCGCTAGCCTTGACGCGACCGCTGGATTGACGTGTCCCTAGTGGTCCAAGGAACGTCGAGTCGCCGAAGTTGCCATGATGCCCAGCGTAGAGGCAACCAATACGCCAGTGGCCAGCGCCAGCCAGGGATACCCACGCACGTACTCATTCACGGAGGCGGCCACATGCCGCACCTTGACATGCGCGTCGTGACGATCCTCATCCGCCTCGCCATCACCGTTCGCGCTGCGAAAAGACTGCAGGTACGACTTGGTTGACTTGATCGAGTCGGTCAAACGCTTGCGCAACTGCTGGATCTCGGGGCTGTGCTCGTCGGCGATTTCCGCGAGCAACTCCTCGGTGTCGGTAACCAGCTGTTTCAGTTTTTTCGAGCTATCCATTTTCGGTCTCCGACGAAGAATTGTGTATGAATGGCAGACTACGTACTTGTATCGTGTTCGATAATCCGGGCCATGGACCACTGCCTGTAGGATGCGGCCTACAGCAGCTTTTTAGCCACGAAATATGTTCAACATCGGCAGTTTGTGGGCGATGGAGTGCACAGATTTGACGCCCATTTATTTTGCTGCGGCAGCCACCGTGCAAGATACCTGCCTGCATGCTGCTTCAAGTTCGCCGTTGCCTTGCCTCGATCTTTCCGCTGGGAATCGCGGCGCGGCTGACTCTTTCCTTCATCGCCGTGGCCGTTCTGGCGGCGACCGCCAACTTCATTGCGCGCGAAACCGTGGCGGTCATCTTTCTGCCCACCCACCAAGCCCCGCCGCCCGCGCCCCTCCCGGTGACACCGAAACGGATGACGCATGAGGCCCTGCTCTCCGCGCTTGCGGCCTTGGACGAAGCAGGTGAACAGCGCTTGCAAAGCAACTCCAAGCTCGCCGAATCCAAGTTCGAAAATGCAGCGGATCAGTTGAAACGGGCTGCCGGCGGCAACCCGCGACTCGAGAGCGGCGCAACCGACTACCTCCAGCATGCCAGGCAGCTCATCCGGCTCAGCGACTCGCGTCGCGACTCACATGCAGTGCACGCCAAATTGACGGCCACGCTTTACGAGCGGCTGCGCAATGCGCTCGACGGATCGCTGAAGATCTTCGGCCGGGTGCTGGCCCGTCAATCGTTGGTTGAACTGCGTAATGACTTCGATCGGGTGCGTACTCTCTCGGAAGTTCGCGCGGACACCAGCCTGCCGACGCCCAGTGAGCACGAGCGGCTGGCCGCCGCCGAAAACGAGTACCTGGCGGTCTTCACAGCCAACCAAGCCGGCCTGGAAAGATCGGAAGGCGCAGATTGGGTGGAGGGCATGCGCACCGACTTCACCGCCCTGGTCGCGGCGCAAGCCGCTTTGGAGCGCTCCGTTGTCGAGGCCAGCGATGCGGCGAGGCAGCTTTCGCGCAGCCGGGCGGCATTGACCGCCGCGATTTTGAGCGTCGACCTCGTCGCCGTACCTTCTACGGTCATTGCATTGCCGATGGCGTTGCCCCCCGAAGGGGTGGCGGAGCGTGAGGAAGACGAACGGCAGGCCGCGCACATGGCGGCAACCGATGCCAATCGTCACGCACGCACTCTCATGGCTGTGGTCACCTCCCTGGTTATGTTGTTGGTGACGTTGATATCGCTCGCCACCATCCGCAGTGTGCTCAAGCCCGTGCGGCGCATCCTCGAGGGCTCTAAGCGGCTGGCCGCCGGCAACCTCGACGTGCAACTGGCTCGCGGCGGCATCCGCGAGCTCGACACGTTGGCGGCTGAATTCAATTTTATGGCCGCGAAACTCGCGGCGGCCCACGAAGCCAGCCGCCAGCACCAGATCACGCTGGAAGACCGCGTTCTCGAACGCACGCACAAACTACGCCAGTTGGCGGATCAGGATCCGCTCACCTCGTTGCCGAATCGGCGCCACCTGCTGTCGCTGTTGAATGACTCCATCGAACGCGCCGAACGCGCCGGACGCGCCCTTTGGGTCTATTTCATCGACCTCGACAACTTCAAGAACTTCAATGACAGCGAAGGCCACGTGTTCGGCGACCGCGTTTTGATGAGCGTGGCGAATCGTCTCGAAGAAATAGCCGACGGCCTGGGCTTCGTCGCGCGTTTGGGAGGCGACGAGTTCACCCTCATTTGCGAGCAAGCCGACTCACCCGCCACGGCGCACGACGTCGGCACCCATATTCTGAATGCCTTTCAGAAGCTGATCTCGGTCGATCAGCGCGAGCTCAGTGTCAGCGTCAGTGTGGGGGTCAGCATCTATCCCGACCACGGCCGTGATGCCGAGAACTTGCTGCGAGCGGCAGATTCCGCGCTGTTTCGCGCCAAAGACCTGGGGCGCAGTCAGCTGACCGTATTCACGCCGGAATTGATCGAATCTGCCGCCGCGCGCTTCACCACTGAGCAAGGATTGCGGCGCGCGCTGGAACTCGGCCAGTTCGAGCTGTTCTACCAGCCGGAATACAACCTTGCGACCCTGGAGATGGATCTGGTCGAGGCACTGCTGCGTTGGCGAATGCCCGACGGACGCCTGGCCAGGCCCGGCGAATTCCTCGGTGTGGCGGAACAATCGGGATTGATGACTGAAATCAATGCATGGGTGTTGCGCACCGCGGTCCAGGCCGCCGGCCGCTGGTATCATGGCGCCTGGCCGCGGGCCAGAGTTGCCGTGAACATTTCGCCGCGGCAGCTGTTGGATCAGCGTTTCACTGAAACTTTGCTGGCCCTGCTGCGGGAGCATCGGCTGCCTCCCAGCTGCATCGAGCTGGAGCTGACGGAGACGGTGTTACAGACAGGTTCCGCAACCATCACCGCGCTGCGCAATCTGCACGCCCATGGTTTCGGGATTGCGCTGGACGATTTTGGCACCGGCTACTCCTCGCTGACTTCGCTCGAGCAGCTGCCGTTGACGCGCATCAAGCTCGATCGCTCCTTGATCGCCAGCATCGATACCAGCTCGCGCTCAGCGTCCATAGCGCGGGCCATCATCGATCTGTGCGCCGGTCTGTGTCTGGAGGTCACCGCCGAGGGAATCGAGCGAACGCAGCAGTTGGCATGGCTCTTGAACAGCCCCGAACTTACCGTGCAAGGCTACCTGCTGTCCGATGCGCTGTCTTTCGATGACGTCTTGAAAGCGCGCGACTCACTGTCGCACGTCTTGGATGAGTTGCTGCTATCGATGCCCGCGGCACGCCAGGCACTCAAGGATGTTCATCGCGCAGTCGGCCTCCAAGAGCCGCTGAAACGCTCGCGATGAATGCGCCGATCAGCATCGAGAGGGCCAGATAGATGGAAGCCTGCGCCGCCGCCTCGCGCGCGGCGTCCGCATCCGCTTTCACCTTGTCCTGCGCCTGCGTTACGCTGGCAACGAAAGCATCCACCCGGCTCTGCGCCTCCTGTGGCGAAACTCCCGTGCGTGCCGCGACCTGCTCGGCAAGGTAGGCGCGGTCCGCATCAGGAACGCTGCCCGTCGCCGCCGCATTCGCCACGATATGCGCAGTCTCCAAGCGCGGATCGTTCGAAGCGCCCGTCGCGGCACCGCTCGCCCGAAACAGCTTGTCCACGTTGTAGGAATTCGCGACCTGGGACGCCATCGCCTCGCCGCCCACCGATGCGGCTTCAGCCGCGGCGTGCAAGCCGGCACCCCCGCCCGAGACCGCGGACCCCGCTGCTACGGCGAGAATCACCACGGTCGCTACCGACCAGGTGATCAACCCGTGCGCGGTGTCACGGAAGAAAATCTCGTGCGTATGGGTTCCGATCCAGCGGGTTCGAAGCCGGCCCGCGATGTAGCCGCCGAGCGCGGCTGCAATCCACTGGGTCACGATCAACCAAATCGCTGTGGTAATGGCGAACGATGTTGCGGACATTCCCCGTCCGGGCCAGGGCGAAATCGCAGCAAAGCCGATGCCCGACCCAAGCGCCACCAGCACCAGCGTGATCGACACCGCCACGAAAGCGCCGGCAATGATGGCCGGCCATGAGGCCGCATGTTTCGCCGGCTGAATGACTTGTTCCAATGGATTCCCCTTCAGTGGTGCGAGCACATCGCCAACAAAAGAATGACCGGAAGAGGTACGCCCAACATCCAAAGTAGAATTCCACGGCCCATGATTTTTTGCTCCTGACGATTGGTTATGCACGGAGCGCCGTCGCTCGCTCGATTACCAACCTGAAGGTTGCACCGGCAACGCGCGATTCGGTATTCCCAGGAAGATTCAAGAAGTGTAAGGCGCGTCTTACGGAAGCTGCTGAACCCGCCCTCACTCGAAGCTTCGTGCAAACCGTGTCAGACGGTTTTCTTGGGTCGCCGCCTGATCGTTGGGTCCCAAGAATTTCATCATCGCCTTGCCCCTGCTGGCGTGTTCCGCGATGACTTTGAGAGCCACCAAGGTCGGTGTCGCCAGGATCACCCCGGCGATACCCCAAAAAATGCCGCCGAACCACAAGGCCAGGAAAATCAGCAAGGGATTCACCTCCAACCGACGCCCGACCAATAGCGGCTGCACTATCTGGCCCCCGATTGCCGCCAACAGCAAGTAGGTTCCCGCGACCCCCAGCACTTGGCCGAGCGAGTTGAACGACACCACCGCCACCAAGCTGATCACCAGCAAGGTGGTGGCCGACCCCGCATACGGAATAAAATTGAGCACGGCCGCCAGCGCGCCCCACAAATAAGGCGTCGGCATGCCCCAAAGCAGCATGGCGCCCGCCGTGGCACCCCCGAGCCCTAAATTGATCAATGCGGAAGTGACATAGAAACGCCCCACTTCGCCGCGAACCTTTTCGATGATGAACAGAACGTGCGCCGTGTTTTGATCCTCGACGAAGGCCGCCGTCATTCGCGCCAGCATCGGCGGCCCGCCGGTGAGCAGAAACAAAGTCACGATCAGACAAGTCAGTGCGCCGGCCGCTGCCTCACGGGTGGCATCGAGCAGCATGCCCGGGGCGGACCCCTGGGGCGCCGCGGCAGCAGCGGCCGGCGCCGCCGAGCGATTCGAGGTATTGCCGATGGCACCGGCATTTTTGCGCAGCTCCTCGAGCCGGTTCATGAACCTGGCCACCGGGGTGATCTTCTGCTTGATGACCGCCATGGTTCGCGGCGCGGCGGCGAACCATTGCTGCGTGGGTGTCCACATGAAATCGACCAATCCCGCAACGATAGCCACCGCCACGATCAGGATGAGCAAGGCGCTGACGCTGCGCGGCACGCGCCACTTGTGCAGCGCTTCCACCGGGCCCGATAGAACCAGTGCGCACAACAACGCCATGGCAACTGGAATGAAGGCCGCATGGGCTTCGTACAACAACAGTCCGATGGCCCCGACTATCAGCAGTTTCGTGGCCGTTACGCTATGGCGAGGGCGAGCATCCACGTTGTCTTCCTTGCGTTGCGGACGCAGATGCTAACATTGGATTCATCGTGCTCGCCGACAACTTTTACTACCTGCACAACTTCCAGCGGGTGCTGGATTCGATCGAGGATCGCTACTCCGATCTGTTGGATGAGTCCGAGATGCGATTCATCCGCGGCTTCAAGCAAGTGCCAAAGACCGCACGCGCGCTCGCGGTACGCATGATCATGCGCAAGCGACGTCTGTTCCTGCCGGAACAGTTGCAGTACCCCGAGATCGGTGCTGCGCCGGATACGGTGGCGCCCCTGCTCGACGGCGGCTGGGTGGGCGATGATCCGCTGCTTTCGCTGGACGACCTGTTCATGGTCTTCACGAAGGCTCGGCTATGCGAGTTGCTGCGGCTGCCCCGCGGGCTCTCGCTGCTGACCAAATCCGTTCTACTCGAGCGTTGCCGCGCTGCCTTTGCCCTCCCACGCAGGGTTGCTGACTGGTTCCCGAATTCGCGGGTAAGGATTTTCCGCCTCGAAATCGCCGCGCTCTGCGAGCGGCTGCGGCTGCTTTATTTCGGCAACTTTCATCAGAGCTGGTCGGAATTCGTTCTCGCGGACCTCGGTGTTCGTCGTTACGAGCGCGTCGAGCAATCATCTGCTCGTCCATTCGCCACCCGCGAACAATGGGGCCAGTTCGAGCGCATGGGACACTGCCGCGAACTCCTCCACAACGACCCAGCCCACCCCCTGACCGTGTTGGCGCAGGTGCCCGATTGCATCGCGGACTGCGATTGGCTGGAGTCGCGGCGGCAAAAATTGTTGTTCCGCATTGCACAGGCCTTGGAACGCGCCGGCGATTCATTGACGGCGCTATCCGTGTACTCGCGCATCACGCAGCCCGGCGCGGTGGTTCGCAGCATTCGCATTCGAGAAGCCGGCGATGAGGCTGAAGCCACGCTGGCGGCTTGCGAAGCCGCCCTCGCAGCGTGCAAATGCGACCTCGATCGCAGCCTGCTCATGCGGGCTCATAAACGGTTGCGGCGCAAACTGGGACTGGCGCAAGCCGCGACAAAGGAACACCGCTCCAGCCCGGAAGTGCTCCACGTGGTGCTCACACAACCTGATCAGCACGAGTGCGTCGAGCGGAGGGTGGGGGAGCTCTTGATGCAGCAAGAAGCGGGCAGCCGCGTCTATTTCGTCGAGAATTGTCTGCTGAACGGACTATTTGGTCTGCTGTGTTGGCGGGCATTGTTCGCGCCCGTTGCGGGCGCATTCTTCCATCCCTTTCATCGCGAGCCCGCGGATTTGTCCGACACGCATTTCTTCGAGCGCCGGCGCGCCCTCTTTGCGGCCTGCCTGGCCGAATTGGAGGATGGCTCTTACCGAAGCACCATTCTGCACAATTACGGCGCCAAGAACGGAATCGACAATGCTTTTGTCGCCTGGGGCGCCCTGAACCGCGGGCTTGTGCTGCTCGCGCTGGCCTGCATCCCCGCGCGACATCTGAAGCCGTGGTTCGAATTGATGGCCCGGGATTTTCGGACCAACCGGACCGGCTTTCCCGACCTCATTCAGTTCTGGCCGGAACAGCGGCGCTACCGATTGATCGAAGTCAAAGCGCCGGGAGACAGGCTTCAGGACAATCAACGACGCATACTTTCGCTGTGCATCAGCTTCGGCATGCCGGGAACCGTTTGCAAAGTGCAGTGGAGCGGCCGCCGCTGACCCGGGTCGCGCAGACCGCGGTCGGGTACCGACCGGGTCGCGCACCGCGTTTTCAACCGAGTATCAGCCCGTGCCGCGTTCCTTGAATGAGAAGTGCTGGCCGGCGATGGCCGCCGAGTACATCAGGCCGCCCTTCGCAATGGTGAATACCGCCATGCCGTTATTCCAATTGCCGTCGACCTTGGCGTCGCCGTTGTACGCGCTGGCGCCGTGCTGCGAGCCGTTGGTGGCCGCGCTGGCATTGGCCGCTGCCGTAACCGCGACGGCGCTGGCGCCCGCGGAGAATTCGAAATTGCCGGATTCGAACTCTTCCAGAGCGCGCTTGTCGCGGAAGAAAATGATCTGGCTGTAAACTTTGCCGCCGGCTTGGAAACCGACGCTGACCTGCTTCATGGTGGTATCGCCGATCAGTCGGCCATGCGCGTACACACGACCCTTGCCGAGAGCCGCTCCGACGCCCACGGCGCCTTCGCCGACATTAGGGAACACCGCGTAACCATAGCTATGAGCGAAGAAGTCGCCGCTCTCGCCCGCATTGCGAAAAATGCTGATGGTTTCTGCATACTTTCCGGTGGCCGCATTGGCCAGACCCGCACCGGCGAGCAGGGAAATCGCCAAACAGGCGCTTTGAATCATGCGTTTCATTGTCTAAACTCCTAACAGCCTTTGAGGCGATGTAACTGACGAGCGCTACAATGCCGTTGCACCGCAGGTTCACCTGTAGGACTGCCGCCGCAACCGCTGTCAGACGAGCATGATTTCGCGCCTGTAACGCATGCGTCATGCGCGATTCGCCCTACTCTTGGGCACTGAAGATTTTGACTGCATGCGACGCTCCGCAGGCGAAGTGCCGCCGCCGGTTGCCGTCACGCCGCGGAATCAGGCAAGAAACACTGCTGCAAGGTCCCGCCGCAGAGCCTAATACGGCGGCAGTTCCAACTCCACCTCATCGACGAAGCACCAGCTCCAATCCTCGCCGGGCTGGAACGATGTAATGATGGGATGGTGGGTGCCGGCCGCGTGCTTGCGCGCGTGACGATTTTTCGAATCGTCGCAGCACCCCACGTGACCGCAGCTGCGGCACAGGCGCAGGTGCACCCACGTGTCGCCGCTGATCAGGCATTCCACACACCCATCGCCCGAAGGGGTCACTGGCTTTACACTGCTCAAATGCTTGCAACGCTGATTGGGCTGGGTCACGTGTCACCTGGAGGTTTGACCATGGCACGCGTAGCGCGACATGAATGTAATACCATGCCCGCACAAGAAAAGGGAGGGTGGTATGGACAGACGTGACTTTTTGGTGGCGACCGCCGCGGCAGGCATCGGAGTCGCTCATGCGAATTCTGGCCAGACCGGCACCCCGGCATCCGCAAACACCGACTCACCGGATCTGTCTCTGGACGACATCGCGTCGGGAATGCAAAGCGGCGAGCAAAGCTCGCAGCAACTCACCCAAATATACCTGGATCGCATCGAACGTCTGGACCGGAAAGGACCCATGCTCGGCGCCGTCATCCAGACCAATCCACGCGCCTCGGAAATGGCTGCGCAACTCGACGCGGAATATAAGTCCAAGGGCCCGCGCAGTCCGCTGCATGGCGTGCCCGTACTGATCAAAGACAATGTCGAGACGTCGGATCACATCGCGACGACCGCGGGATCACTGGCGCTGGAAGCCTGGTTTGCGCCCAAGGATGCGCCTCTGGTCGAGCGGTTGCGTGCTGCCGGCGCGGTGATCTTGGGAAAGACCAACTTGAGCGAATGGGCCAACTTCCGCTCCACGCATTCAGTGAGCGGGTGGAGCGGCCGTGGCGGCCAGGCACGCAATCCTTACTCGCTGGACCGCACGCCCTCGGGGTCGAGTTCCGGTTCTGCCGTGGCAGTATCGGCGAATTTGTGCGCCATTGCCGTCGGCACCGAAACCGACGGTTCCATCGTCAGTCCCGCATCCATCAACGGCATCGTCGGCATCAAGCCCACGGTGGGCCTGGTCAGCCGCCGAGGAATCGCTCCGATTTCCCACAGTCAGGACACGGCGGGTCCCCTCGCCCGCTCCGTGCGGGATGCCGCTTTGATGCTGAACGTCCTGTGCGGCCTCGATGACGCGGATCCCGCCACCGCCGCAGGGTCGAAGCATTTTGGCAAGGACTACGCCGGCTTTCTGCACGCCGATGGATTGCGCGGTGCGCGCTTGGGGGTTGCGCGAAAATTCTTTGCCGACAGCGCGCCCCTCAATGCCTATCTCGATCATTGCATCGAAACGCTGCAAGCCGCCGGCGCCATCATCGTCGATCCCGCGGATTTGCCGATGCACGGCGCTTGGAGCGCGCCCGCTTTGGAGGTGCTGCTGTATGAATTCAAGGCCGATTTGAACGCTTATTTGTCACGGCTGCCGCCTGCGGCGCCGGTGCGTTCACTGTCCGCCTTGATCCGGTTCAACCAAGCGAACAAGGATCGTGAAATGCCGATCTTCGATCAGGAACTGCTGCATCAATCGGAAGCCAAGGGACCTCTGACCGAGAAAGCTTACCTCGAAGCTCGCGCGGCTTGTTTGAAGGCCACCCGCAGCGCCGGGATCGATGCCGTGTTGGCCAAACACAGATTGAATGCCATGGTGACGTTGACCTCAGGACCTGCCTGGCTGATCGACCCGATCAACGGCGACTCGGACAGCGGTGGCTGCTCTTCTCCGGCGGCCATTGCAGGCTACCCGCACATCACCGTGCCGGCCGGTCTGCACCGCGGGCTGCCGCTGGGCTTGTCGTTCTTCGCAGGCGCTTTCAGCGAACCGACATTGATCAAACTGGCTTCGGGATTTGAAACCGTGGCGCGCGGCAGAACGCCGCCGCGTTTCCTGCCCAGCGTCTCGGGCTGATAACCTAGAGCGCGGCGGAGCCGGCTGCGAGCCGCTCATAAATCATCTTCTAGCAGCTGTCTCCGTCGGCACTTTCTTGCCCGCGCGGCGTGCCTCCGATAGGCCTATGGCTATTGCCTGTTTGCGGCTGGTCACTTTTTTACCCGAGCTGCCGCTGCGCAGCGTACCCGCCTTGCGCTCCTCCATGACTTTCTTCACCTTCTGCTGAGCCGCCGAGCTGTATTTTCTCGCCATTGCCTTTCTCCTGTGCCTCTTCGCCGATTGCGGCACCATGCGCAATTCGTGCAGCGTTCGGAATCCGCGGGGCGCCCCGGGCGGCTGTCAGTTGATGCCCACTGAGAAAAACGTGGGGTATGTCCTACGCCTGAACACGGTTGCGTCCCGACTGTGAGGGGCGCGCTTTGTCCCCACACTGGCCGCATCCGCAGACAGCTGCTCGATATTTCTTAGAGGTGCAACATGCTTCACTATGCCGTAGTCTTTTTTGTAATTGCGCTCATTGCCGCATTCTTCGGATTCGGCGGCATCGCGGTAGGCGCTGCCGGCATTGCCAAGATTCTGTTCATCGTTTTCTTGATCGGCGCCGTCATCACCTTCTTGATGAGCCTGGGCCGGAGGGTCTGAACACATGGAATCAATCGGAAAACACGCCAACGGTCAGGTCAACTCTTTTCTCGCCAACGTCGAGGATTTGACCAAGGCTTTGAAGGATGTAGACACACCTGATGTCGCCCGGGTTCGCGCCAAGGTGAAAATTGCCCTGGCGGCCGCCAAGAGTGCGATGGCGGATACCGCCACCCAGATCAGGGGTCAGGCGCAGCAGGTGGGCAAGCGCACCGATACCTTCGTGCGTGACAACCCGTGGCAGGTCATCGGTGTCGCTGCCGTGATCGGTCTGGCTGTCGGCATCCTGGCATCACGGCGCGGGGATTGATTCGGCCGACTCGGTTTCCGACGCCCCGGTGAGCGCGGTCTCGCGCCACCCGGGGCGAAGCTTGGGGCCGGGGTCTAAGCGCGCCTCCATTCTGTGATCCCGTTCGGCTTGTCTTCGAGCAATACGCCGGACGCTGCCAACACGCCCCGGATCCGGTCGGACTCCGCAAAGTTCTTGGCGGCCCGGGCGGTGCGCCGCGATGCCAACAATTGCTCGATGTCCGAATCCGACAGCGATTGCGCGCCCACGCTTTTCTTCAGGTACGCATCCGCATTTTGCTGCAGCACCCCCAGCACGGCGCCCAGGCCCCGCAAGGTTGCGGCAGCCGCGGCAGTCTTGCCGGCATCTCTGGCCGCCTTGGCCAGGTTCAACTCCCGTGCCACACCCTGTATCACCGCCAACGCTTCCGGGGTGTTGAAATCGTCGTCCATGGCGTCCTGCAGCCGCCGCAAAGCCGCCGCATCGACGCTGCCGGATGAATCGGTGTCCTTGAGCGCTCGATACAAGCCGAGCAGCGTTTCATCAGCCTGCGACAATTGCGCCTCGGAGTAATTGATCGGACCCCGGTAATGGCTGCCGAGCAGAAACAGGCGCAGCACCTCCGGATCGCGCAGATGCTTCAACACCTCGCGCACGGTGAAGAAGTTGCCCAACGACTTGGACATTTTTTCTTCGTTGACCCGCACGAAGCCGTTGTGCATCCACACATTCACGAACAGCGAGTCGCATGCGGCGCATGACTGTGCGATTTCGTTCTCGTGGTGCGGAAACTTCAGATCCTCACCGCCGCCATGCAGGTCGAAGTAGCTCCCCAAGATGCTGGTCGACATGGCCGAGCATTCGATATGCCAGCCGGGTCTGCCCGGGCCCCAGGGCGAAGGCCATGAAGGCTCGCCCGGTTTGGCATGCTTCCACAGAACGAAGTCCAGCGGATCGTGCTTGGCATCATCGACCTTGACGCGTGCGCCGGCGCGCAGATCATCGATACGCTTGCCGGACAGCCGCCCGTAAGCGGCGAATTTCCGCACGGAATACAGCACATCGCCATCCTCGGCGACGTAGGCGAATCCCTTGTCGATCAATGTTTGCGTCATGGCAACGATGGCATCCACATAGTCGCTGGCACGCGGCTCGACGTCCGGCTGCTGCAGGCCCAATTTGGTGCAATCCTCCTGCATGGCCAGCGTGAACCGATCGGCCAGATCCTTCCAGTTCTCGCCGCACTCCGCGGCGCGTGCGATGATCTTGTCATCGATGTCGGTGACGTTGCGCACATAGGTCACCTTGAATCCCAGGCTGCGCAGATAGCGCTGCACCAGGTCGAACACGGTGAGCATGCGCGCATGGCCCACGTGGATGTAATCGTAATTGGTCATCCCGCAGACATACATGCGCACTTCACCCGCCACCAGCGGCTTGAACTCTTGCTTGAGCCCGGTCAGTGAATTATGGATTCTTAGCATGGGACTCGAGCCGTCGGCGCGCGGTTTTCGGGGTCATGAGCTTGAGCAACTGCGCCAGCTCGGGGCCATGCGACTGACCGGTCAATGCCACGCGCAGCGGCATGAAGACCTCGGGACCTTTGCGGCCGGTGCGCTCTTTGAGGCTCTTCGCCAGCGATTTCAGGTCCGCTCCGGACTGATCGTAGGCTTCCACCGCCGCGGCAAAGAAGCCGCTGCCGGCGGCTTCCACCACGCGCCGCTCCTCCGTGCCCAATGGCGCGAGTTCGCCGTCGACCACCGCGCGCCACGCCACGGCATCCGCCGGCAACACCACATTGTGGCGCACCAGGTCGATGAACTCGGGCGCGTCACTGGATTTGAGCCATGCGGCGACTTCGGTGTTGGACATGCGCTCCAAGGTTTCCTTCTGCCAGTGCAACAGCTGCGCCTCATCGAAACGCGCCGGCGCGCGGCCGAGGTGCTCAGGCCGGAAATGGGCCGGCATCTCGGCCAGCGGCAGCCAGCCATCCACGTCGCTGGCATGCCCCAGTCGAAACAACTGATTGAGCACAGCCGCGCTCAGGAAGCCGCGTTCGCGAAACTCCAGGGCACTGGTACTGCCGTGGCGTTTGGACAGAGGCGCACCATCGGCACCCACCAGCAATCCCACGTGGCCGTAAGCCGGCCGGCGCATCTTCAGTGCGTCGAGGATCAGCAACTGCCGCGGCGTATTGGTCATGTGATCGTCGCCGCGCAGCACCTGGGTCACTCCCATCGCGGAATCGTCCACCGCGTTGCAAAAGAAAAATGCCGAGGTGCCATCCTCGCGCCGCACGATGAAATCGCCGATGTCCGATGAGGCGAAGCATTGCGGCCCATGCACGGCGTCGATGAATTCGATGGTCTCATCATCGGGTACGCGGAAGCGCAGGCTGGGCCTTGCACCGCGCGCCTCGCGCTCTGCCCGTTGTGCGGCGGTCAGATTGCGGCATGTCCCGGCATAGCGTGGCGGCTTGCCGGCCATCCTCTGCAGCTTTCTCGACAGCTCCAGTTCTTCAGGCGTGCAGTAGCAGGGGTAGGCTTGACCGCCGCTCTGCAGTTTCGCATACAGCGTTGCGTAAAAATCGCTCCGTTCGGCCTGCGAATACGGACCGGATGGGCCGCCGACATCGGGACCTTCGTCCCAATCCATGCCCAGCCAGCGCAGTTCGGCCATCAACTCATCGCGAAAGCGCGCCTGGCTGCGCTCGGCATCGGTATCCTCGATGCGCAAAATGAAGCGACCGCCGGTTTTTCGCGCCCACAAATAGCTGAAAAACGCCGTCCGCGCATTGCCCAGGTGCAAGGAACCGGTGGGGCTGGGCGCGAACCGGGTGACGGCCGCGGATTGTTGGTCGATCGACATCTCAAGATTGTACCCATTCGAGTAGAATCTCGGGCCATGAAACAACTGTCATGTCTGCTCGGATTGATGTTCGTGTTCGGATTGCAGCCGGCATTCGCCGACGATACGGCACCCCCTCCGGCCAAGGCGCCGCCCGCCGCCGCCGCAGCGCCCAAGATTGCCGCCAAACCCGCGGCCGCTCCGGCGCCGCGCGTGCAGGTGGTGACCAACATGGGAAGCTTCGTCATCGAGCTGAACCCGGAAAGAGCGCCCCTGACAGTCGCGAATTTTCTGAAGAACGTCGATGCGGGGCACTACTCCAACACCATTTTCCATCGCGTGATCCCGAACTTCATCATCCAAGCCGGCGGTTTCGATGCCAATTTCCAGGCCAAGCAGGCGGATCGGGTCGTGAACGAATCGGGCAATGGCCTCAGCAACATACGCACCACCGTCGGCATGGCGCGCAACAATGAACCGCACGGCAGCGACGCGCAGTTCTACGTCAATCTTTTCGACAATGCCGCGCTCGATCCGAGCGCAACCCGCTGGGGCTATGCGGTGTTCGGCAAGGTGGTGCAGGGCATGGAAGTGGTCGACCAGATCGGCAATGTCCCCACCGGGCCGCGCGGTCCCTTCAAGGAAGACGCGCCTTTGAAGAGCGTGGTGATTCAAAAAATCGAGCGCCTTCCCAACCCCTGATCGCGTGGCGATTCTATTCATTTCGGATTTGCACATCGACGCGACCCGTCCACCCATCGTCGATCAATTCCTGGGCTTTCTGCAGAGCGACGCGGCGTCGGCAGCGGCACTGTACATCCTCGGCGACCTGTTCGAGTCCTGGATCGGCGACGACGCCGCCGACTCGGCCCAGCTCGCCGCCATTGCCGGGCTCCGCGCGCTGACCTCCACCGGCGTTCCCTGCTTCGTCATGCACGGCAATCGCGATTTCTTGATGTCGGTGGACTTCGCCCGCATGACCGGCGCCCAACTGCTTCCCGATCCGCTGATCGTCACGCTGTTCGGGGAACCGGTGTTGGTCATGCACGGCGATGCCCTGTGCACGGACGATCGGCCCTATCAAAGGCTGCGCGCGACGGTGCGCGATGTCGGCTGGCAGCAGCAGTTCCTGGCTTTGCCGGTGGATGCTCGCCGCGCGCTGGCGGGCGCGGCCCGTGCCGGAAGCCAGGCGCATAACGCTGCCATGGAACTCACCATTACCGACGTGAATGCCGACAGCGTCACCACGGCTCTGCGCGCTGCCGGAACCGCCACCCTGCTGCACGGCCACACTCACCGCCCGGCGATTCATGCCCTGCAAGTCGATGGGCGGCCCTGCACACGAATCGTACTGGGGGATTGGTACGATCAAGGCAGCGTGCTGCGCTGGGACGAAAATGGGCCTGAGTTGTCCTCGCTGCCGCGCGGACCCGCATAGCTCGGCCATCAGCGGGGCCTAAGGCGGACCCGAGTGAAAGCGGAATACCGGATCGGGGCTGCCGATCAACTGCGCTTCCAGCTCGGCAAATGCTTCGATGCGCGGCAGAAGCGGCAGTCCGTTGCGCTCCGCCGCCCGTTCGGCCAGACCCAGATACACGCGGTAATGCCGTGCTTCGGCGTTGTGCAAACCTCGGAACAATTCGCCCAAGGGCGCGCCGATCACGCTTGCCAGTGCCGCGAAGCGCTCGCAGGAGCGTGCCTCGATGAAAGCGCCGCAGATCATCAAATCCATCTCGCGCTGCGGCTCGCTGCGCGCCACCAGCCGCCGCAGCCGCTCTGCATACCGGCCGGGTCCCAATCGCTGCGGCTGCACTTGCAGCGCGCGCATCAGCTTCGCCACCTGTTCGTAGTGGCGCAGTTCCTCACGCGCCAAACGCGACATCTTGCCGGTCAGTTCCAAGTCCTCGGCGTAGGCGAACATCAGCGCCAATGCCGTGGATGCGGCCTTCTTCTCACAGTTGGCGTGGTCGATCAGCAGAATCTCGGATTGCCCGCAGGCCTGCTGCACCCAGGCGGCGGGCGTCGGCATCCGCAGCAGCGGGTGTTCGAACGGCACGTCGCGCGCTATTGCGTTCACGCCGGCGTTGTCGCGGACGAGATCGCCTCGAGCAGCGCGCCGGCCGACTGGAACCGGTCGTTGGGCGCCTTGGCCAGCAAGCCCTGGAGCAGGTCCTTGTAGCGCGAAAACTGCGGCGGAATTTCCGGCAAAGCGGCGCGCTTGTGCTTGTAGATGACCTCCATGGCCGTGGCACCGGTGAACGGCTTGCGGCCTATCAGCATCTCGAAAAAGATCACGCCCAAGCTGTATAGATCGCTGCGCGCGTCGATGAGCTCCGCGTGGCCTTGCTCCGGACTCATGTAGTACGGGGTGCCGAAAATCTCGCGCGTGCCGGTCAGCGAGGCATCGGTTTCGTTGGCCTTCGCCAGGCCGAAATCGATCAAGCACAGCGAACCGTCGGCACGCAGCATCACATTGGCGGGTTTCAGGTCCCGATGCAGCACGCCGACCGAATGGATGGCCTGCAAGGCGCTGGCCATCTGCTGCAGATACCGCACCGCGTCGGCGGGCAGCAGCGGCGCCTTCATGCGCTGGCGTAGATCGCCGGCGGGAAAGTGCTCCATGGCGATGTAGGCATGATCATCCGCAACGCCGAGATCATAGATTCGCACGATGTTGCGATGCTTGAGGCCGGCGACGATTTCGTATTCCTGCAGGAATCGATCGAAGCCGACGATGCGCTCCGACACATCCGGTACCTGGCTGAACACCTTCAACACCACCAGCGTGCCGGCGCGTTCGCTTTCGGCGAGATAGATCTTGCACATGCCGCCGCTGCCCACCTGGCGAATGCAGCGATGTCCGCGAATGAGCGTGGAGCCGAAACGGTAGCGGCTCTCGAAGGCCGGAAGGGAACGCATGATCGAAAGCGCCTGGCGATGCTCCTCCGAGGCCGCGCGGATGGCTCTGGTCAGCTGCGCGCGATCGACCTTGCAGCCGTAGAGGCGCTGAATGCCGTGGGTGGCAGGCGGCAGCGGGGCCGGCGTGTCGACCAACAACACCAGGACGATGGGGGCAAATTCGCTCCGCGCCGCGAGGTTGGCGGTCATGCCCTCGACACCCAAGGTCGGCTTTGCCGCTACCGCGATGACGGCATCGAATCCCGCGGCCGCGAACTGCTCATCGAGCGGCGCGTCCTTGCCCAGCGCGTGTTCCACGATGGCGGCGTCCGGCCATTCGATCTCGACATGCTTTCGGACCAGCAGCCGATGATCGTCACGGGCTGCTATCAGCAGTAGCCGCATGACCCGGGCCGCAGACTTGTTCTAGAGTATGTGAACTGACTTGAGTCCACGACCGACGCCCTCGCGACGCTGCTGCTTAGCTTCGTCGGATCGCTCTCCCTGCAATCGCTCGAGATATTCCGGCGTTACATCGCCGGTCACGTACCGGCCGGAGAAGCAGGAAGTATCGAAGTCCTTGATCTTGGCGTTGTCGTGCCGGACCGCGTGTTCCAGATCGGCCAGATCCTGATAGATCAGCCAATCGGCGCCGATGATGTCGCGCACTTCCTCGACGCTGTGTCCCGCCGCCACCAGTTCCGCCGCGTCCGGCATGTCGATGCCGTACACATTGGGATAGCGCACCGGCGGTGCGGCGGAAGCGAAGAACACTTTTTTCGCGCCGGCTTCGCGGGCCATGTCGATGATTTGCGCCGAGGTGGTGCCGCGCACGATGGAATCGTCCACCAACAATACGTTCTTGCCGCGGAATTCCAGATCGATGGCGTTGAGTTTGCTGCGCACCGACTTCGAGCGCTGCTCCTGTCCCGGCATGATGAAGGTGCGGCCGATATAGCGGTTCTTGATGAAACCCTCGCGGTACTTCACGCCGAGCAATTGCGCCACCTGCACCGCGCTGGTGCGGCTGGTGTCCGGAATCGGGATCACCACATCGATGCCATGATCGGGACGCTCGCGCCTGATCTTCTCCGCCAGATGCTCGCCCATTCGCAGGCGCGCCTTGTAGACCGAAATGTTGTCGATGATGGAGTCGGGGCGCGCGAAATACACGTACTCGAAAATACACGGTGTGTGGCGCACCATGGCCACACACTGCTGCGCGTAGAAACGGCCCTGCTCATCGATGAAGACCGCTTCGCCCGGCGCCACGTCGCGCACCATATCGAAGCCCAGCATGTCCAACGCCACGCTCTCCGAGGCCAGCATCCATTCGGTGCCCTTCTTGGTATCGCGCTTGCCGATCACCAGCGGACGAATGCCGTTTGGATCGCGAAACCCCAGCACCCCGTGGCCGATCACCATTGCCGTGACGGCATAGCCGCCGCGGCATCGCCGGTAGACCGCATTCGCGGCGGCGAATATATCGGCCGGAGTGACGCGCGGCGTGCCGACGCGCTCCAGCTCGGAGGCCAGTACATTCAACAGCACTTCGGAATCCGACGTGGTATTCAAATGGCGGCGATCCTCGCGAATCAATACCTCGGTCAGCTCGCGCGCATTGGTCAGGTTGCCGTTGTGTCCCAGGCAAATGCCGTAGGGTGAATTCACATAGAAAGGTTGCGCGTCGCGTGCGCTGTCGGCGCCTGCAGTGGGATAGCGCACATGGCCGATGCCCATGTTGCCCTTGAGCTTGAGCATGTGCTTCTGCTGAAACACGTCGCGCACCAGACCCGAGTCCTTGCGCATGAACAGCTCGCCGTTCTCGGCGGTCATGATTCCGGCAGCGTCCTGGCCGCGATGCTGCAGTACCGTCAGCGCATCATAGATGCGTTGATTGACTGCGCTGGTACCCACCATTCCGACGATTCCGCACATGAGAAACCCCGCTATCTAGGCTTGACCTTGACCCCGGTGATGCGCTCGAGCTTGGCCCAAGGTTCGCCCTTCTCACCCACCATGGCGCGAAGCCAATCGCCCATGGTCTCACCATAGGGAACCAGTTTGGAGCGGCCCCACCATTCCTCTTGATTCAGGTGCAGCAGCTCCCCGCCGATGATCATCAGGCCGACCAGCACCATGCCGCGCACGATGCCGAAAAGAACCCCGATGACCCGGTCCAAGGGACCCAGACCGATGCTGCGGGTGAAGTAGCTGAGCAACATGCCGGCCACCCAACCGATCACCAGAATCAGCACCAAGATCACCAGCCGGCCCACCCACGGCGCAATACTGGGGTCGGCCAACAATCCGCCCAAGTGGGGTTCGATCGTGGGCCCGAATTGCCACGCGCCCCACACGGCCAAGATCCAAAATACGACGGAGACGGCTTCTCGGACGAAGCCACGCAGTGCGCCGATAACCGTGGAGCCCAACAGCACCACCAGGATTAAGACATCGACTGCGGTCAATCTGCCACCTCGGCTCCTATTCTACCGGAGGGCCGCCGGCATCGTTTGTGAAACCATCGCCATAAACACCGATTCAAGTGCCGGGCGCCATCAAACTGGAGGCATGGCCCAGTGTCTTGAGCTTGGCCGCAGCGCGTGCCCCTGCGTCGCGATCGGCAA
Source organism: uncultured Steroidobacteraceae bacterium (assembly GCA_964657945.1). Taxonomy (GTDB): domain Bacteria; phylum Pseudomonadota; class Gammaproteobacteria; order Steroidobacterales; family Steroidobacteraceae; genus Bog-1198. The sequence goes on along the minus strand of CAZZWM010000031.1, from coordinate 8,929 downwards.
AGGGGCCCACTCTGACGCGATGACGGGTGGCCGCGCCGGAGCCGCCGGAAACCACGTATGCGGCAAAGCCCTGCCCCGTCAGCTGGCGCACCAAATTGTCAGCATTGGCGCGGCTGGCGAAGCTGCCCAGCTGTACCGACCAGCCCGACGCATGCGCCGCCTCGCCGCGCCCGGCTCCACCCTTCGATATTGGGGGCGGCGCGGGCGATTCAACGGATGCGCCCCGCGGATATGCGGCTGCCGCCGGCGGAGGCGGCGGCGCGCTCGCGGCTGCGGGCGCGGGCGCTGGCGCGGCGCTCGGCGGGGGCGTGGAGTCGGCCTCGGTCTCGTTCTGGACAGGTGCTTTACTGGTCGCCAGATCCACGGTGACGGTGCGGTTAGGTTCCGGCGTGGACGCCGCTGCGGGCAGGCGTGGTGGCTCGGCAACCGGCACAGCGGGCTTGGGACCCGACAGCAGCTCGGGAACGATGAGGACGAGCAGTGCCACCAGAATCGAGGCGCCGATCAAGCGCTCCTTGGCACGCCGTTCCATCATGGCATGAGTCCCTGCGCATCCAGATAATCGAACGCAGGGCCGACGGTGTGAAAGGAACCGAACACCAAAATTCGATCCTGGGCAGTCGCCGCGGCGGCAGCGGCAGCGCAGGCCGCGGCGATCCCATCGGCCACATACACCGGCGCGCTCACCTGTTGGCGCACCTGCTCCGCAAGTGGGGCGCCGTCCTGACCGCGGGCGCCCCCCCACACATCGATGCAGGTATCGAGCGCCGAGGCGATCGCGGCTACGTCCTTGTCGGCCAATATGCCGCACACCGCCAGGGTCTTGCCTGATGTTTTCGAGGAGCTCAAATTCCGCGCCAGCACGCGCGCCGCATCGGGATTGTGGGCCACATCCAGAATCCAGCCGGGACCGGTGGCGGGCTGGATCACCTGGAAGCGCCCCGGCAGGCGCGCCGTCTGCAGTCCGGTGGCGATCGCCCGCGCATCGAGCGCCAGGCGCGTATCGAGCGATTCCAAGGTCGCCAGAGCGGCTGCCGCATTGGCGAACTGGATGTCGCCGGCAAGAGCGGGCGCCGGTAATTGCGGCAGATTCCACTCGCTGCCTCGATAGCGCCAGCCGGCGCCATCGCGCACGTAGTTGTATTCGATCGCCAGACGTTTCAGCGGGGCGCCGATTTGCAACGCCACACTCTCCAACACCGGCACCGGCTCGCGCCCGCCGATGACCGCCGCCTTGCCCGGACGAAAGATGCCGGCCTTCTCGCGCGCGATCGCCTCCAGCGAACTCCCCAGATACTGCTGGTGATCGAAGCCGATGCTCACCACCACGGTGGCATCCGGCTCGACGATATTGACGGCATCGAGCCGTCCGCCCATGCCGATCTCCAGCACCCAGGCATCGAGTTTGGCGGCGTCGAACAGCAGCAACGCGGCCAGCGTGTTGTATTCGAAGAAGGTGATCTTGACGTCGCCGCGCGCCGTTTCGATTTTCTCGAAGGCAGCGACCAGTTCCTCGGGTGTCGCGAGGCGGTCATGAATGCGGATGCGTTCGCGGTATTCCCGCAAATGCGGCGAGGTGAACGTGCCCACCCGGTAACCGGCCGCGCTCAAGATCGCCGTGCAATACGCGCTCACCGATCCCTTGCCGTTGGTGCCGGCAACGGTGATGACGGGAACCTGCGGCTGTTGCCAGCCGAGGGCGTCCAACACCTGCCGCAGGCGATCCAGGCCCAGCACGATGCCCTGGGGATGGACCTGTCCCTGGTAGTCCAACCACTGCTCGAGACTCCGCGCCACCCTTACGCTGCTGCGGGTTCTTTGCCGGTCATCAAGCGCAGCATCGCACCGATGCGGTCGCGCAGCTCGCGGCGATCGACGATCATGTCGAGCGCGCCATGTTCGAGCAGAAACTCGCTGCGCTGAAATCCCTCCGGCAGGGTTTCACGCACCGTTTGTTGAATCACGCGCGGACCGGCGAAACCGATCAGCGCCTTCGGCTCACCGATATTCACATCGCCGAGCATGGCGAGACTGGCCGACACGCCGCCGGTGGTCGGGTCCGTCATCACCGAAATGAAGGGCAAACGCGCCTCGGACAAACGCTTCAAGGCGGCACTGGTCTTGGCCATTTGCAGCAGGGAGTACAAGGCTTCCTGCATGCGGGCGCCGCCGCTGGCGGCGAAGCACACCAAGGGCATGCGATGCTCGAGACAGTGTTCGACGGCGCGCACGAACTTCTCGCCCACCACCGAGCCCATGGAGCCGCCGAGAAAGCGAAACTCGAACGCCACCGCCACGATGTCGAGGCCCGCCAACTTGCCCTGCATCACGACCAGCGCATCGCGCTCGCCGGTCTGCTTCTGCGCCTGGACGATGCGATCCTTGTAGCGCTTGGAATCCTTGAACTTCAGCGGATCCTCGGCCTCGACCTTGGGCGCAATCTCGTTGCCGGTGCCGGTATCCAGGAATTTCGACACACGCTCGCGGCCATTGATGCGCATGTGATGACTGCACTTGGGGCAGACATGAAGGTTGCGTTCGATCTCCGCCTTGTAAAGGACGGCGTCGCAGGCCGGGCACTTGGCCCACAAACCTTCGGGGACCGAACGCGTGCGGCGCTCGGTTTTGATTCGCGATGGGACGATTCGTTCAAACCAGGACATGCGCTAGTTTAGACCAACCTACCGAGGCTTGCACCGGTCGGGATGCCGTACGGGGCCGGGTATTCCACACGCCACAGGTACAAACCGGCGGCGGGCGCGGTCGCCCCGGCATAGCGCCGCTCGCCCCCTTGCAACACTTTGCGCACCGCCTCGAGCGGCTGCGCCTCGCGCTGGGCATCGAGCAAGGTGCCGACGATGTTGCGCACCATGTGATGCAGATAGGCATTGGCAACGATTTCCAGCCACAGATAATCGCCCTCGCGCGCCACCTGGATGGAGTCGACCTTGCGGATGGTGGTCTTCGACTGGCATTCGACCGACCGGAAGGCCGAGAAATCATGCTCTCCCACCAGCGCCTGAGCGGCCGCATGCATGGCCGCGGCATCCAGCGGACGGTGGATCCATGCGGCGCGGGTGCGCTGCAGGGCCGAGCGTTCGCTGCGGTTCAGGATGGCGTAGCGGTAAACCCGCCGCAGGGCCTTGTGACGGGCATGAAATCCAGGCGTGACTTCACCGGCCCACTGCAGCGCGATGGTCGATGGCAGCTTGGTGTTGGCGCCCAACACCCAGGCGCGCGGCGTGCGCTGCGCCTCGGTGTCGAAATGAATCACCTGGCCGAGCGAGTGCACCCCGGCATCGGTGCGGCCGGCGCAGATGACCGTCACCGGATGTCCCGCAACGAAGGAGATGGCGGCCTGCACCGCGTCCTGAATCGAGGCCGCATGGATCTGCGACTGCCAGCCCGCATAGTCGGTGCCGTCATACTCAACGATGGCGGCGACGCGACGTCCTAACGCGGACAAGTTTTTATCCCGGCAGAGCCTCGATCAAACGCTGCGCTTCCTGTTTCTGGCTGGCCGATCCTTCGCTCACCACTTCCTCGAGGATGCTGCGCGCGCCTTCCGGATCGCCCATGTCCATGTACGCGCGGGCCAAGTCCAGCTTGGTGCCCACTTCGCTCATGGTCACGGGTTCCAATTCCTGCAAGGCCATATCGTCGGTATTGATCTTGGCAGTGCGCACCGTCGTCGGCGTGACCGCCTTGAGCTTGTTGGTCGGTGCTTCCGAACCATTCAACGCTTCGCCCACGTCCAAATCCACGCGGCGGCTGTGCTGGCTGGCTTCGAACACTTCGGTGGAGAACACCTCGTCCTCGGAGCGCGGCTGCTCCACCGTATCGCCCGAGCCCAAGGCGTTGGCGAGACGGTCCAGATCCAGGTCGATGCTGTCCGAATTCAGGCCACGCAGCCGCGAGGTCGAATCCACATCGGGCTTCTCCGCTTCGTGCACGTCGGAGAATTCCGGTGACTTGAAGCGCGACGTCGAGGCCACGTCCAGTTCGCTGCCGCGCGGCACTTGCAGCGGCATCTGCACCGTCGGCGCGGACTCGGGACCGAGCACCGCGGTCTTGACGTTGTCATGCTCCGTGGCCAGATCCGCGACGAAAGAGGCTTCCAGCTCGCGCTCCAGTTCGGTCAGATCCTTGTCGCGCGCGTTGCTCTCGGCTTCCGCCATCATGCGCCGCGACTTCTCGTCAAGGCCCGCCACCATGGTGGGCGCATCGGACGGATGATCGGTGACTTCGAGGCGCGGGATGCTGTGGCCCCCGCTGTCCTCCAAATGATCCAGATCCAGACCCAGATCGTCGATCGACAATTCGGCCGTTTGATCCGCCTTGTTGGGAGCCGGACGTTTGCCTGTCGGCGTCGGGCGCAGTTCCGGATGCTTCAGCCCCGGGGATTCGGCGGTCGGTGAATCCGCGAAATTCAGCAACTCCGATTCGACCGTCGATTCGTCACGATGCGGCATCTCGCGCGTCGGCGATTCATCCGCGCCGCGCTCCGGCGTGTCGAGGGTGAAGTCCAGGTCCGTGCCCGGCTTGAGGTCCGGCGACTCCCCGGTGATGGAATTGTCGTCGATGTCCTTGGCGATCGAGTTCTCATGGCTGTGCTCGCCTTCCGGCTCGCCGAACAAATCGATGTCGACGCGGTTTTCCCCGCCTTCGAGGTTCAGATCGACCAGTGCGCCGGCGCCGCGGCCGCTGCCGCCGGTGTTCTGGAACAACGGCTCGTCGGGGCAGATCTGTTTGCCCATGATGACGATCTTGTCCCACTCGCCCGCCGGCGCGCGATCGCGCGTGGCTTCCAAACCCTTGGCGGTTTGCAGGAAAGCATCCTTGTTGCCCCAGACGAAATAGATTTCCAGCAGCTTCAGGCGCAGGTCGCGGCGGTCCGGTTCGCGCTCCAGCGCGATGCGCACCAAATCCGCGGCCTGATCGTACAAGCCATAGGCCATGTGGAAGTCGGCTTCCGCCAGCGGATCGCCCTGATCCAGATTGACCGCGCTCTCGCTCGACATGGTGTCGTCGGGGGATTTGAGGTCCGAAGTGGTCTCGGCATAGCGCGGTTCCGTGCCGTCGCTGAAAGCCGGCATGGGGTGCTCGCCCGACTCTTCCACGACGAAGGATTCATCGCCCCTGCGATTGCTGCCGAGCTTGGCGGTCGGGTCGCGATAGTCGGCGACGCCCGTCGAATCCAAGCCGGGGAAGTCGCTGCCGCCGCCCTTACGACGGCGCCAGGCGAGAAAGGCCAGCAACAAGGCGATCACGGCCACGATGCCGGCGGGAATCTGCCAATTCGAGGACAGCCAATCCAGCCACGAGCCGGAATCCGCGGCGGGCGGCGGAGTCGGCTTCTTGGCCACCACCGGCGGAGGCACCGGAGTCGGGGTTGAGGTATCGGACGGCGTCGGCAACGGCGTAGCCGTCGGCACATTGTCAGGCGCAGCGGGCGTCGGGGCCGGTGCGGGAGCCGTGGCCGTCGGCGCGGGCGCAGGTTTCATGGCGACCGGCGGCGGCACCGGCACCGGCACGGGGGCAGGCGCCGGTACAGCGGCTGCGGGTCGCTGACCCAGCTTGCGCTGCAGTTCGGCCAGCTCATTGCTCTTCAGATCCAGCAAGCGCTTCGAATCGGCGAGTTGACCTTCCAAGTCCTTGACGCGGCTCTGCAGGGCCTTGGTATCGCCGCCGGCAGCCCCTGTGCTGGAGGCCGTCGAGGTTCCGGCGCTGTCGGGAGCGCCGCCGCCGGCGCCCGGAGTGACCAGGCGCAGATGCCCGCTGGCCGCGACGCCGCTGCCGCCCTGCCAAGCGCTCATCTGCCGATGCACCTCGCCCATGGCTTCGGTTTGATTCAGCGCGGCGATGTCATCGGCGCCGGGTATGCGAAGCACGGCGCCACTTTTCAAAATGTTGATGTTTCCGCCGAAGGCATCGGGGTTCGCGCGGTACACCGCAATCATGGTCTGGTCGATGTCGGCCTGCGAACCTGAGTGCAGGCTGCGCGCAATCTTGGTCAGCGTGTCGCCCTTGCCGACCCGGTAGCTATTGCCGCTCAAGGTGCCGGTGGCTTCGCCGCTGTCGTTCACCGGGGCGATGTCGCCTGTATCGCCGGGTGCTCGCGTCGCGCGGCTGACGCGGGCCGGCTTCGATGGCGTGGAATCGGCGGGCGTTGCGCCGCCGGCAGCCGGCGCGCGACGCGCCGGCGCGGCAGGCGTCGCCGGGGCGCTGCTGGCGGCCGTAACCGGCGCGGCCGTGCTGGCGCGTTCGCCCGGCGTATAGACCGGAGGATCGAGCAGCACGGTGTACTCGCGCATCAGACGTCCGCGGGCCCAGTTGACTTCCACCAGGAAGGTCACGAAGGGCTCGGGAATGGAATCGGTGGATCGGACCAACAGCACGTCCCGCCCTTCCTTGCTCTTGCCGACTTTGAAGGACAGGGTGTTGAGGAAAGGCGGCTTGTCGATCCCGTATCGGGTGAACGAGTCCTTGCCGGCCAGCGTCGCTCGCAGCGCCGTCAGCTCGTCCGGTGCGGCCGCAATCAGATCGATCTCGGCATTCAGGGGTTCGTTGAGGGCCGAATTCAGATGAATCTCACCCAGGCCGAGCGCCCACGACATCGACGGGGATAGCAGCAATGCCATCAGCATGAGGCGAGGCACGGTCACAGACATTTTTACTCCCAGAATTCTGGTGGGCAAGCGGATAAAGTTCATTGTGCGATAGGGGCTTGGAAGCGACTTCTCACTTGCCTTTTACATAAGCGAATAACTATAGCTCACTGTGAACTATTTACCAAAATCTGGGCCACGGAAACTGCGTTATGTGCCGCACATTTCCGAACATTATCAGCGACAACCCAAAAATTTAGACCCCGATCACGGGTCAAATCGGCCCGCAGGCGGCCTACATAGACCTTGTCTGGGGCGCTCGCCAGGGTGGCGGGTGTCGGGAATTCCGTGCTCGAATCCGGGTCGATCAGGCTCAAGCCCGCGCCGCGCTGCAGCACCTCCGCCGCCGCGCCCACGCTGACCGGCTTCTCGAAGGCCGCGTGCACGGCCATGCTGTGGCCGAAGAACACCGGCACACGCACCGCGGTGGCATTGATTTCCAAGTCAGGAATATCGAGCACTCGGCGGGTTTCGACCCACAAGCGGCGCTCCTCGTGAGTGACGCCGTCATCGTCGAAGCCATCCACCTGCGGGATGACATTGAAGGCGATCTGGCGGCCAAAGGCGCGGCCGCGCGCCTTCTTGCCGCTGAGCATGGCCACGGTCTCGCTGGCCAACTCATCCATGGCGCCGCGGCCGCTGCCGGACACCGCTTGATACGTGGCGACCTCGACCCGGCGCAGCGTGCTCAACGCATGCAGCGGCGCCAATGCGATGGCCAGCGCCACACCGGCGCTGCCCGGCAGCGCGATCAATCCGCGCCTGCCGAAGTTGCGCAGGGTTTCGCCATTCACATCGGCGGCAATCAACGGCACATCCTGACGATGGCGGAATGCGGCTGAGCCGTCGATCACCCACGCATGCGCGGCGGCCGCCTCCGCATACTGTTCGGACAAAGCTGCGCGGCCGCAGAAAAACACCAGATTCATGCGCGATAAGTCGAATCCCGCGACATCGACGATGGGCAATTTCTTGTCCTCGTCGTTCACCGTCGCGCCGAGGTTGCGGTTGTCTTCCAGCGCATGCAGTTCGGCAAACAGAATTTTGCGGGCGCGCAATTCATCGATCACCGCCGCACCGATCAGGCTGGAGGCGCCGACCACGGCAATGTGTGGCAAGGCTCTCGGACTGTTCATCGTCGTGTGATCACCGGCGTGCCGCAGACGACGTCGCCGCACTGCGCGCGGTGACGCAGCGCATGGTCCATCAACACCAGTGCCATCATGGCCTCGGCAATCGGCGTGGCGCGAATGCCGACGCAAGGGTCGTGGCGTCCCGTGGTCACCACCCGCACCGGTTCGCCATGAATATCGATGGTATCCCCGGGCAGCGTGATGCTCGAAGTCGGCTTCAAGGCCAAGCTCACCACCACGTCCTGACCCGAGGAAATGCCGCCCAAAACGCCGCCGGCGTGATTGCTCTTGAATCCCGTGGGCGTCATCTCGTCCCGATGCTCGCTGCCGCGTTGCTCCACGCACCCGAATCCTGCGCCGATCTCCACGCCCTTGACGGCATTGATGCCCATCATGGCGCTGGCCAGATCGGCGTCCAGTCGTTCGAATACCGGCTCGCCCCACCCCGGCGGTACACCCTTGGCGATGACGGTGACCCGGGCGCCGATGGAATCGCCGGATTCGCGCAAGTGCCAGATGTAATCCTCGAGTTCCTTGACACGGCCGGGATCAGGGCAGAAAAACGGATTGTCGTATGCAGCCTGCGGCTCCACCGCATCGAGCCGCAGCGGCCCCAGCTGCGCCAGATAGCCGTGGATCCTCACCCGGTACGTCTCGGCCAGATATTTGCGCGCGATGGCGCCGGCCGCGACGCGCACCACCGTTTCGCGCGCCGAAGAACGGCCGCCGCCGCGATAGTCGCGGAAACCGTATTTTTGCGTATAGGTGTAGTCCGCGTGGCCCGGGCGAAAGCGATCCTTGATTTTTTCGTAGTCCCGCGAGCGCTGATCTTCGTTCTCCACCATCAGGGCGATCGGCGTGCCCGTGGTCCTGCCTTCGAACACCCCCGAGACAATCTGCACGATGTCCGACTCATGCCGCTGACTGGTGAACTTCGAGGTTCCCGGTCGGCGGCGATCCACGTCCACCTGCAAATCGGCTTCATTCAGGCTCAGTCCCGGCGGACAACCATCGACCACGCAGCCAAGCATCGGGCCATGGCTCTCCCCGAAACTGGTCACCGTGAACAAGCGGCCAAAGGTATTACCCGACACTATGTTTCCTCGCTCAAATCGCGCGCTGCCAGAT
>CAZZWM010000030.1:0-32868 GCA_964657945.1 uncultured Steroidobacteraceae bacterium | reverse complement strand
GGCTTGATAGGAGCCACGGCGATTGGCGGCCGGCTGCTGGTTGGCGCGTTATTGGACCGCGCTCCCCCGCTCCTCGTGACCACCGGCGTATTTCTGATGGTCGCGGGGGGGTTGATCGCACTGGCCTACGGCGGTGCGCCGATCGCCGGAATCGCGGCCATGGCGATCGGTCTCGGCATCGGCGCAGAAGTGGACCTGATCGCGTTCTTGGTGGGACGTTATTTCGCGCCGCGGCTGTATGGCCAGACCTACGGTGCACTGTATGCGGTTTTTCTCATCGGCGGCGCGATTGGTCCCGGAATCTCCGGATACCTGCAGCAAGCCTCAGGCGACTATCGCTGGTCGCTGTACTGCGCCGCGGGGCTGCTGGGTTTCGCGGCCGTGTTCACGCTGCTGCTCACGCGTATAGCACCGCCGGTCGACAGCGCCCGAGACGCATCCCTGGCTTCCTCTTGGACTTGAGTGAACCTATGTCAATCGACAAATCGTACAAAGACATTCCCGGCACGACCGTTTTTGACACAGAACTGGCCAGAAAAGGCTTCCATCTCAATCAATTCTGCATGTCACTGATGAAAGCGGACAATCGCGTGCGTTTCAAGGCGGATGAACGTGCATATTTGAACGAATGGCCCATGAGTGAGGACCAGAAGTCGGCGGTGCTCGCCCGCGATCTCAACCGCTGCATTGAGCTGGGTGGGAACATCTATTTTCTTTCCAAGATCGGCGCGACCGATGGAAAGAGCTTTCAATACATGGCAGCAAGCATGACGGGGATGACTCAAGAGGCCTACGCGAAAATGATGCTCAGCGGGGGTCGCTCGGCGATGGCTCCGCTCTGCGGCGGAAAGCCCTGATGGCGCGCATCACCGCCAGCGTCTACACCTCGCACGTACCGGCCATCGGCGCGGCGATGGATTTGGGCAAGCAGCGGGAGCCGTACTGGCAGCCGCTTTTCAAAGGCTACGAGTATTCCAAGCAATGGATGGCAAAGAACACGCCCGACGTCATCATTCTGGTCTACAACGACCACGCGACGGCGTTCAGTCTGGAAATGATTCCCACATTTGCGATCGGCTGTGCCGAGGAATACAAGCCGGCCGATGAAGGTTGGGGCCCGCGGCCCGTGCCGATTGTGAAAGGACACGCGGAACTGGCAGCCCATCTGTCCCACGCCATCATCCAAGATGACTTCGACCTCACCGTCGTCAATCGAATGGATGTGGATCACGGCTTGACCGTGCCGTTGAGTCTGATGTGTGGTCAAGTAAGCCACTGGCCGTGTCCGGTCATCCCAATCGCGGTCAATGTAGTGCAATACCCCGTGCCCTCAGGAATGCGCTGCTACACCCTGGGCAAAGCGATCGCGCGGGCGCTCGCTCTATACGACGAGCCGCTGAATGTTCATATCTGGGGCACGGGTGGCATGAGCCATCAGCTGCAGGGACAACGCGCTGGCCTTATCAATCGGGAATGGGATGAGGCCTTCCTGGATCAGTTGATTGCGGATCCAGAGGCTCTGGCCCGCAAGCCGCATCTGGACTACGTGCGCCAAGCGGGCTCGGAGGGGATCGAATTGGTCATGTGGCTCATTGCCCGGGGCGCCATGACCTCGCGCGATCCCAAAGTTGTCCATCGCTTTTATCACGTACCCGCCTCGAACACCGCCGTCGGACACCTCATCCTCGAGGAGAACGCGTGAGGCCCGCCTGCTTGCCTTATGATGAAAAGCCAGGAAGTCTCGGGACAGGCAATCGACAAAACAGCGATGGAAAATTCCCAGGCTGGAACGACGGTACGCATGACCATCATGTTGTGTGTTCTGGTGGCAATGTGCGAAGGCATCGACCTGCAGGCCGCCGGCGTGGCTGCGGCGGGCATTGGCGCTGAGTTCAAACTGGCGCCCGATCAGTTTGGTACTTTTTTCAGCGCCAGCACTTTGGGCTTGGTGTTCGGCGCGCTGCTCGGCGGGCGGCTCGCAGACAGCATCGGACGTAAGAAGGTGCTGGTGTTTTCGGTCGCGTTATTCGGGCTGTTTTCGCTGTTGACACCGATTTCCTCGAGCATCGCAGAACTGACGTGGGCGCGTCTGTTGACGGGTTTGGGATTGGGCGGCGCTTTGCCGATACTGCTCGCGCTGGTCTCAGAAACCGCGACCACCCGCCAAAGCGCAAGCGTGGCCATGGTGTATGCCGGAACGCCGTTTGGCGGCGCCATCGCCAGCCTGATGAGCGTGATGCTCGCTGCATCTCAATGGCGATGGATATTCATCGTCGGCGGCGTGTTTCCGCTGTCGCTGGCTCCGTTCATCATTGTTGGTCTGACGGAGTCTGCGGCGTTCAAGCAAGCCGCCCGGCCCGCGACACCCCATGCGGCACCAATGCCGAAGCGCGGCAGCTTCATCGCGATATTCTCCGAGGGACGCGCACTGCGCACCACCCTGTTGTGGGTGAGCTTCTTTCTCGGGCTGTTGCTGCTTTACTTGCTGCTCAATTGGTTGCCGACCCTGTTGGTCAGCGATGGCTTGACCCGAGTTCAGGCGTCCGGCGCGCAAATCGGCTTCAACATCGGCGGTGCGTGCGCCGCGCTTCTGATCGGTCATTTGATGGAGGGCCGCTTCCGCTATCCCGCCATCCTGGTGACATTTGTCACGTTGCCGATTCTGGTGGCAGCACTGGCCAAGGCGCCGGCGGAGGTAACCCTGATCACGGCCATCGTGGTCGCTTTGGGATGTTTGGTCATCTCGGCACAGGCGTTTCTCTACGCCATGGCGCCGTCCCCGTACCCCATCACCATTCGAGGCGTCGGCGTGGCAGCCGCTGTTGCCGTCGGCCGTATTGGCTCGATTGTCGGCCCCAAGTTGGGGGGCGCATTGAAAGCCGCGGGCCATGGGCCTTCGCAGTTATTGCTGGATATTCTGCCCATCGTACTGGCAGGCAGTTGCGCCGCACTTCTGCTGGCCTGGCAAGTACGCACATCGAGCCGGCGTTAACCGATCTCGGTGCCCTACGCCAACAAGAGCAAGGTCTGGTCTTCCTGCAAAGTGACATTCACTTTTCGCAGCGACTGACCCAGGCAGACTCCCGCGACACATTGCCCCGTGACGATATCGAACAAGGCGCCGTGTCCGCTGCAAACGATGCGGTTTCTCGCGGCGTTAAGATAGGCATCCTTGCGCCATGCCATCGGTGACCCCGGGATGTGCGGACAGTCGTTGGCCCACGCGTGCAGGGTATTCCCCTGGCGCACGATGAACAGCGTATCGTGCCCGTCCCCCGCCGGATCGAAGCCTTTGGCGCCGCCGTTTGGAATATCTTCCAATCTGCCTATCGCCGTCCGCGCGGCCATGGCATTTCTCAACCGAGTACCGGCGGCGGCGGCGCCCCCGGCGCCCACTTCTCGCGATGCTGAAACAGGAACAGCTGCGAGGTATCCGCACTCATCGGCGCAACCCGAGGTTTCCATGTCTCATCGTGGATGTCCATGTCTGCGTCGTACTCCACGTGGCATCCCAAGGGACTGTTGAAGTACCAGAACCAGTTCGAGCCGAACTTGTGTCGTCCCGGACCCCAGAACGACTGATATCCCTTGGCACTGAAGCGCGCACCGGCCTGCATCAGCTCCGTAGGCCCTCCCAGATGAAACGTGAAATGTTCCACCCCTTTCATGAACGGCGGGGTTTGGATCAGAAACAAGGTATGGTGGTCCCGGGAGCCGGCGGGCCGCAGAAAGGGACCGGCGCCCACGAGCGTATCGGTGCAGCGAAACCCAAGCCGTTCCACATAAAACGCCTCGCCTTTGGCGGTGTCGGGAACGAAATACACGACATGCGACAGGCTTCGAGGCCGGATCTCCGCATCCTCATTCACCGCTACGACATTGGCGGGGCGATGCGCGACGTCGCCCGGCGCATTGACGCGTTCCGCAGGCAGATTGATGGCACGGCGTTTGGTAACCTGAAAGCCCAGTACGAACCCCAGATCGTCCGATGCCTCGAGCGAGCCGTCCGGAAGTTGGCTGACAGGACGGTCGCGCTGCAGTTCGGTTCGAATGGCCGAGAGGGCCGCCGCGTCAACCACGCCATACAGCGTTTTTCGCAACATCGAACCGGAAGGAAGTGCCGGCGGCAGGGCGGAATCGTCTTTGTGCCGAACGACGACCGAAGTTCCGTCCAGCGCGCTGAAGGTACCGCCCTTCTCGCTGACCTCACTCGGTGAGAGACCGTAGTCGGTCAGGTATTGAATGCACGCGGCGACATCATCCACGCCGAACAACAACGAATCAGGACCAATGATTTTCATAAATCTCTCTCGAGTTCAAGTGATAGACCCTTCATACCGACAAACGGCCACCGAGCGTTTCGGCGACCCAATCGGCAATGAAGGCGCCGGCGTTGGCTGAGTTGTCGAAGCTGGAGTGCTGCACGCCGCCTTCACGAGCCGTGAAAATTTTAAGCTCGCGCTTCGGGCTGTTGACGAGCTGTTCGAAAGTCCGCTGTGCCCACTTCACGGGAATCTGTGAATCCTTTTCCCCATGCGTGACCAGGAAAGGAACCCTGATGCGGTCCAAAATGCCGTCGAGGTGGACTTTTTCGGCGATTTGCATGAAGTCGTCGATGGATTCGCCGCCCCACACCCATCTGACGTGATCCCAATAGTGCGGCACCGGAAAGCTGCCCTCCTTTTCCAGGCGCTTCTTTTGTACGTCGCGCCAATCGTGATTGGCGCCCCAGACGACACCCATGGCGAATCTCGGCTCGAACGCCACGGCGCGGGGACAGAAATAGCCGCCCAGTGAAACGCCTTCGAGACCGATTCGTTTTGCGTCGATTCCCGGCATTTTCTCGAGGTAATCGACGATCGGGCCCGCCCAGCGTTCCGAGTCGTAGACCGCTTTCAGCCCCTGCAGACGCAGCGCTTCGCCCGTGCCGGGTTGATCGACGATGAGCGACGACACACCCCGCTCGGCGAGCCAGCGCGGCAGGCCGACGAAATATTTCATCTCTTTGGTGCTGTCGAGCCCGTTGACCTGCACCAGAATCGGCGAATTTCCCGAGGGATGTTCAGCACGCACCAGCAAACCGGCAAGATGAACCCCGCCATAGGGGATTTCCACCCGCGTGCAATTCGCCCCCGAAAGTTCGATGCCGCGAAGGAATGACTTCTGAACCTTGCCATACAGAACCGCACGACCCGCACTTGCAACTCCCTGCATCCTTTCAGCGGTCAGGTAGTACATCGCGGCGCGCGACAATTTGTCGCCCGCCGAGATGCCGCGCCCCAAGGCCTCGTCAGCGGCAGCCAGATCCGATAGTTTGTCCGCCATCGCAACCCAACTCGCAGCGAACGCCCGGGTGCCGGCGGCGTCCGGCATCTTCGATGCTTCGATCAGCGGCGCGCACATCTCTTCGATCTCGCCGATGCGCGCGCCCATCTCGATGGCGAGGTCGACCGACAGATTCCAGACATAGTTGGTGGGAAAATATCGAAACATGGCTGCGATCCTAGAATGTCATAACCGTTTGCATGAGTCGCGAAGTACCGGCCCGCCGGAAGAAACTCAGAACTGCATCCCGAAACGGGCGCCGTAGGTACGCGGCGGCCGCAGTGTTGCGATCGTGAAGAGACTGAACGGGGGCGGGAACGTCTCGCCGATCACCGTGCGGTCGAACAAATTGTTCACGAACGCGCTGATGAAGAACTTGTCCCCTGGAGCGCTGTAGGTCAGCGATGCGTTGGTCTCGAAGTACGCGTGCTGCTCCTCGACCGGAGTAAATTCCAATCCGGTCAAGGTTTCAGTCTGGAAATGCTCACGCACCGAGCCCACCACCTTGCCGCCGTTACCCAACGGCACGATCTGTTGGGCGCCCGCATTGATGGTCCACAGAGGCGCGTTGGGAGGTCTATCTCCCGAGCAGTCGACGGTGTAGAAAGCCGTCGGCGCACCGATACTGGGGCACCCCGTGCCATTGCTTACACCACCGTTGAAGTTCGGCTTGGCATAGACGAAGTTGTCGTACCTGGCATCGAGATATTGAACATCCGCGTTCAACAACGTCTCCGGCAACGGTAGGAATTCCGTGTCCAGCTCGAAGCCCTTCATGGTCGAGCTGCCCACGTTTTCGGTCGGGAAAATCGCGATTCCGGCAGAGTCGACTCCCAGGTGACTGATCTGTTGATCACGGTAGCGCCAGAAAAAGAGCTCACCGTTGATCTGCAGGCGGTTGTCCAGGAAGCGATTCTTCGAACCCACGGTCGTCGCGCTGATTCTTTCCGGTTTGTAGACTCCGGAATCCGTCGAGAAGAAGAACCCGCCGGCCTTGAACCCCGTTTCATAGCTGGCATACAAGAGATTGCGGCTGGTCACGTCCCAATCCATGCCCGCCCGGTAGGTCGTCTTGGAGAACGTGGCGCTCTTGGCGTTGGCTCCCGTGGCGTCGATCGCGGCGGGCGTCGTAATGGTTCCGTCCGGCGCAGGATTGAAATCGGGCGCCGCGGGCGTGAACACATTGTAGGGAAACGGCGGCGCAGTCGGGCAGGCAGGCACCACACAGATGCGCGACGGGGACTGCAAGAGGCCGGCGAAGTCCTTTTTCTCCTCCGTATACCGCAGCCCGGCCGTAGCGCGCACCTCCGGGACGAAGGCGTAGGTCAGCCGTCCGAACACCGCTTTGCTGTCCGTCGACGTCGTCAAAGATTGGAAATTGGCGTTCGATTGATGGTTATAGGCAACCAGAGGGTCATCAATGTTCTCGTCGAAATAATACACGCCCAGAAGGCCGCGAAGGGGCTTGTCCTCCGGCGTTTGAAAGCGCGCCTCGACGCTGTTCTGTTTGTCATGCTCGATCTGGCGGATAAAAAAGCCGGCCGCGAGGTTTTGAAAATCCAGACGGCCGTCGCGGTGCCCCGGAATCACCGTGAGTTCGCCCACGGGCGTGGTCCAATCGATCGTCGAAGAGATGCCCCAATACTTGTTGTCCTGGAACGATGCGACGGTGATCGGATAGAAATCACGGCCCAGCAGCGTGTTCGGCTGGGACGCATAGTAAGCCTGCCCCTGGCCCGAGGTGATGCCGTAACGATTATCGACACCCAGCGCGATCGGCGTCGCACCGGGTCCACGGCCACCTTGCTGAAAGAAATCACCGACCACATCCATCTTCAGTTCATCGATCGGCTGCACGCGAAACGACAGCCTTCCGCCGCCATCCTTCTCATCGTCCGTGCCATCGTTCATGTACCCGCTGTGCTTGGCGTAGACGACGGCCGCGCGAACCGCCGCAATGGGACTCAATGGCAGGTTGACGGCTCCGTCAAAACGCACATCGGCATAATTGCCGTCCTCCACCGTGAAGTTGCCCTCGGTGCTGTCGAGTTTCGCCGGCTGCGTGATGACATTGATGGCGCCGCCCGTGGCGTTGCGGCCATAGAGCGTACCCTGCGGCCCCTTGACCACCTCGACGCGCTCGAGATCGTAAAAAAAGCCGGTGGTCGATGATGGGCGTCCGAGGTATACCCCGTCGACGTTGAAGGCGATGGCGGAATCCGACAGCGAGTTGCCGTTGAAGTTGCCGACGCCTCGAAGATAGAAAAGATTGTAGGGGCCGGAGGCGGTTGCCACCTGCAATGCGGGTACGAGTTGCGTGAGTTCCGTTGCCTTGAAGACTCCCGCATCGCGCAGCGAGTCTCCGGTGACCGCCGTGACCGGCACGGCCGCCTTTTGCAGCGACTCCTCGCGCCGCTGCGCAGTGACGACGATCTCTACAAGTCCCGCATCGGCCGGCTGAGCGGCCGGCGCTTCGGCGGACGATCCGTCGGCGGCCGATGCCTCGGGGGCCGTGAATCCAACGGCCGTGAGCGTCAAGCCGGCTGCGCAGGCGCAGACCGATCCGATTCCGATTTTCATGAACCAACCCCCGGTTTGACGTCCGCTTGTAATGCGGCTTGACGCGCAGGGTAGTCTTCGCCTGGCTATTTGCTAAACTTTTTGTTTCAATCCAAATGCATCCATAAAATCTATAGGTAGGCCCATATGCGTTACAAGGGGCTGGACTTGAACTTGCTCGTGGCGTTCGACGCACTGATGGAATTGCGCAATGTGACCCGGGCTGCGGAGCGCTTGCATCTCAGTCAAGCCGCCATGAGCGCCGCGTTGGGCAGGCTGCGCGAGTACTTCTCAGACGACATTCTGGTATTGCACGGCAAGCGCATGTACCCGACGGCCTTCGCAAGAAACTTGGTGCCCCAGGTTCAAGGCAGCCTGCGCCAGCTCGATTCCATGCTGGTCACCTCGGCCGGCTTCGATCCCGCTACTTCGCAGCGCATCTTTCGAGTGGTCGCCTCTGATTACATCGCCACTGTGGTGCTCGCGCCGCTCATCTCGCATCTCGCCACCTTGGCGCCGCGGGTGCGCACCGAAATTTTGCTGACCAGCGACGCGATGATCCAGCAAATCGAGAACGGCGATGTGGATCTGGTCATAACGCCCGAAGGCTACCTGTCGCCCGACCTGCCTAAAGCTCTCCTCTACGACGAAAGCCACGTCATGGTCGGCTGGAGCGAGAACCCGCATTTTTCCGCCCACCTGACCGAGGCGGAATTTTTCGCGGCAGGACACGCAACGGTCGAAATCGGCAATCTGCGCACGCCGGCGTTCGGCGACAAGGTGCTGGAAAAGCTGGGAAAAGTTCGTCGCATCGAAGTCACCGCGCCGGCGTTCACGATGATTCCCTGGCTGCTGGTGGGTACCCGGCGGCTGGCCATCATGCACGAGCGGCTTGCGAGGGTGATGGCCCGAAGGTTTCCGATTGCCTACCACCCTCTGCCCTTTCACATACCGCCCCTGCGCGAAATGGTGCAGTACCATTTCACCCGCAGCGCCGACGCTGGATTGAGCTGGTTCCGCAATCATCTGCACGCGGCCGCCGAGGGTCTGTATTCATCAGACTGATCGATGACGATCTGAACAATCGTTTTTACTGATTTTCAGCTTCGTTTATCGTGTGTGGCTGGGACTGGCATGCGGAGCGAATATGAATAGCCGGCGGCGCAAAGCCTGGGTGTGCACGCTTTGAAAGCGCTGCGCACATTGATCATTGGCGGCGGAATCGGCGGGCTTACCGCCGCCATCGCCCTGCGTCGACGGGGTTTTGACGTGGATCTCGTCGAAAAAAACCCGACCCTCACGGTGTATGGCGTGGGCATCATCCAGCAATCGAACGTCATCCGCGCGGTCGCTGAGCTCGGCGTGCTCGATGCTTACGTGAACGCCGGATTCGGGTTCGACAAAGTCTATGTCTTCATCGGCTCCGGCCAATTGGTGGCAACGCTCGACGCACCCCGGCTCGTCGACGGCTATCCCGCCAATCTCGGCATCAGCCGCCGCGCGCTGCATGAGGTACTTACGGGAACCGCAATCGAGCTCGGCGCGCGTCTGGAGTTCGGCTTCACGACGACCGGGCTAAATGACATCGGCACGCGCGTCGACGCCCATTTCGACGGCCGGCCGTCGCGATCCTACGATCTGGTGATCGCCGCCGACGGCATCAATTCTGAAATCCGTGCCGAATTGTTTCCCGACGCACCTGCCCCGGAGTTCACCGGCCAAGGGGTCTGGCGCTACAACTTCCCCCGGCCGCCCGAAGTGGACGGCATCTGCGCGTACTCGGGCGCGGTCAACGTGGGCCTGGTGCCGCTCTCGCAGGCGCAGATGTACATGTTCGTGACCACACCCGAAGCCACTGCCCAGCGTCTGCCGGTCGAGGGCCTGGCGCGGCGCATGCGGGACACGCTGGCAGGGGCCGCCCCGGCAATTGCCCGGCTCGCGTCCCAGATCACGGACGACAAGGCGGTGGTATACCGGCCGCTCGAATGGCTTTTGCTCACCGGTCCGTGGCATCGGGGAAGGGTCGTGCTGCTGGGAGATGCCGTGCATTCCACCACCCCGCATTTGGGCCAAGGGGCCGGCATGGCGATCGAAGACGCTCTGGTGCTCGCCGACGAACTCGCCAAGGGAACCACGCTCGACGCCGCGCTCGAAGCTTATCGTGACCGGCGCTTTGCCCGCTGCCAGTATATCGTCGAGAAATCGAAGGCCATCTGCGACGGCCAGTTGGGCAAGGGACCCGTCGTGGACCAGGCGCGCGCAACGGGCGAAATGTTCGATGTGGTCTCGCAGCCCATTTGATCCGATACGCCCAACATGAGCGCTTTCAGATTCGGCCGGTTCCATAAGCAACCGCTGCTCCATTAGTAGAATTGCGGCGACCGGGACGCGATGGCGATGACCCACATTCCTCACTTGGATATCGACCCCTTCAGTGCGGATTTTCTTCACGATCCTTATGAATACCACCCGAGGCTCAGGGATTCGGGCCCCGTCATTTGGCTGCCCGCGATCGGTGCGTATGCCATGGCGCGATATGCCGAAGTCAAGGCAGCGCTGGCGGATCACCAATCCTATTGCTCGGGGCGTGGAGTGGGTCTCAGCGATTTCGCGAGCGAGACGCCGTTTCGTCCCACCTCCCTGCTGTTGGAAACGGACCCGCCCGTCCATACCCGCACCCGCGGTTTGATGAATCGCATCGTCTCATTGAGCGCATTGCGCAGCCATCGAGAGCGCTGGCAACGCATCTCGGACTCGTTGATCGGTCGATTGGTGCGGCAGCGCCGCTTCGACGGGGTGGGCGAGTTGTCCGAGGCGTTCCCCATGCAGGTGTTTCCGGACACCATCGGCCTGCAACCACAGGGCCGGGAACATCTCCTGCCGTACGGGACCACAGTGTTCAACGCATTCGGGCCGAGAAATGCGCTGTTCGAACACTCGCAGCGCGACGCGCGGGAGGCCATCGAATGGGTCTCTGAATCCTGCCGCCGCAAGAACCTGCTCGCAGGCGGCTGGGGCATGGCGGTCTTCGAGGCGGCCGACCGCGGCGAATGCAGCGAAGCGGAAGCCGAGCGATTGGTGCGCTCGTTCCTTTCGGCAGGCGTCGATACGACCGTCAACGCCATAGGCCACATGTTGCTTGCGTTTGCCACCCACCCGGAAGCGTGGCAGCAGGTCAAATCGCAGCGCGCGCTGACGCGCACCGTGTTCGACGAGAGCCTGCGTTGGGATGGTACGGTGCAGATATTCTTTCGCACCACGACCCGCGAAGTGCCGGTAGCGGCCGGCATCATTCCCGAGGGCTCCAAGGTGCTGCTTTTTCTCGCGGCCGCGAACCGCGATCCCCGCTATTGGGCGGAACCGGAGCGCTTCGACCCCTCCCGCAAGAATGCCGGCCACGTCGGCTTCGGATTTGGCCTGCATCAATGCCTGGGCCAGATGCTCGCTCGGCAAGAGGCTGAAGTGGTGTTGAATTCGCTGTTGGAAAGAGTCGAATCGATCCGGCTCGCCGGGCCGGTCACCCGGCGGCTCAACAATACGTTGCACGCTTTGCACTCACTGCCGCTCGAAGTAACGGCGGTTTGATCCACGACACAGGGTTTTTCAATTCGAGGAACGCACGCATGAGCACTCCATTTCGCCGCATCGTCACGGGGCACGATTCCGCAGGCAAGGCCGTCATTCAATCGGACGCGCCGCCCACCCGGGTGCAGGTCATCGGCAACGGTGTCGGACCGACCTTCTATGAGGTATGGAATACACGGGAGACGCCGGCCTCGATCGATCGGGCGAGTGGCGAGCCTTTTGAAGCGAAGCTCTCGCTGGCACCTCCAAAAAACGGCACCCGGATTCGGGTACTCGATATCCCGCCCGACGCTCCCGAGTTGAGCGCGGTGGACAGTGCGCAGGCCCAGGCACATTTCGCGGAAATTGGCGCCGCCGGCGCGTCCACGCACGCCGGTTCCGCGAGCCGGCATCCTCACATGCATCGCACCGAGACCATCGACTACGGTATCGTGCTCGATGGAGAGATCACCTTGCTGGTGGATGAAGGGGAAACCCTGGTCCGTGCCGGCGACATCGTGGTGCAGCGGGGCACGAATCACGCCTGGGCGAACCGCTCCGGCCGCACGTGCCGGATCGCATTCATCCTGATCGATGGGCAATTTACCGACGGTCTCAGTCCATAGTGTCGCGAAGGACCGTTCGCTCGATCGTGGTGACCGGCGCCCCCCGGTTTTGCTCTGCTCGATAATCCCAGCCACGCCACCAATGGATACCACTGTATGAGAGTTGCTACGTTCGCCAATGAGACCCGCGACGGCCAATTGGCCCTGGTTTCCTCGGATAACGCCCGAGCGCTTGCCGTGCCGTCGATTGCGCCCACGCTTCAGGTGGCGATCGAACGCTGGGCGGAGCTCGAGCCTCGGCTGCAGCGGGAATACGCCCGGCTCGAGTCCGGGGAGGCGCCGGACGCTTTCGCCTTCGCACAACGGCGCGCGGCGGCGCCCCTGCCGCGCGCATGGCAATGGTTGGATGGGTCGGCATATCTCAGTCACAGCGATCTCATGCAGAAAGTGTTCAAAATGGATCCCATCCCGAAGGACCGGCCGCTGATGTACCAAGGGCTTTCGAATCAGTTCTATGGGCCCGATGATGACGTGCCCTTCGTGAGCGAAGCGGACGGCATCGACTTCGAGGGTGAATTCGGCGTCATCGTCGACGATGTGCCGATGGGCGTCTCGGCGGAGGATGCCGAAGGCCATATTCGTCTCGTCATCCAGTTGAACGATTGGTCGCTGCGGGTGCTCGCGCCAATCGAGATGAAAACGGGCTTCGGCTGGGTTCAAGCAAAGCCACCCTGCAGCGTGGCGCCGGTCGCCGTGACCATCGATGAGCTGGGCGAGGCGTGGCGCGACGGCCGGGTCGATCTGCCGCTGATCGTCGATTTGAACGGCGCGCGGTTCGGGGCGGCCAGCGGGTACCCGATGGCGTATTCGTTCCCTGAGCTCATTGCCCATGCCGCGCGGACTCGTTCGCTGTGTGCGGGAACCATCCTGGGCTCAGGCACCGTGTCCAATGAGAATTACCGCGAGGTCGGCTCGTCGTGCATCGCAGAACGGCGCGGAATCGAGACGATCGATCAGGGTGCGGCGAAATCCTCTTTCATGAAGTTCGGCGATCGCGTGCGCATGGAGGCGCGACTGCCGGATGGACGGCCGCTGTTCGGCGCCATCGACCAACGAGCCGTTGCGGCGCCCAGCCCGCTACTATGAATAGTTCGGTGTGAATCTCGTGGGCGCGTTCGATCGCGATCCGGCGAACCGCTGGCTGCGGGAGATACTCAAGACCACGGCGCAGGATGCGGGCATTTTTTGACATGGCGGACAAAATGGCACGTACACAGGTTGCAATCATCGGTGCGGGTCCTTCAGGCCTGTTGTTGTCGCAATTGCTGCACCTCAAGGGCATCGATACCGTGGTGCTGGAGCGTCAGTCGCGCGAGCATGTGGAGGGCAGGATAAGGGCCGGCGTATTGGAGCCGGGCACGGTCGAGCAACTGCTGGCCGCCGATCTGGGTCCGCGGATGCTGAGCGAGCGACTGGTGCACGAGGGATTTCTATTGGGATTCTCCGGTCGCAGCCTGCGCATCGATCTCAAAGCGCTGACCGGCAGCGTGGTGTCGGTTTATGGTCAAACGGAAGTCACCCGCGATCTCATCGACGCACGTCTCAAAGCGTCCGGGAAGATCGTTTTCGCAACCAGCGAGGTCGGGGTCGAGGACATCACCAGCCGCCACCCCCGGGTGCGCTATCGCAAAGACGGTAGAACCGTCGAGCTCGATTGCGATTTCATCGCCGGCTGCGACGGTTATCACGGAATATCACGTCAAGCCGTTCCATCGGACCGGTTGCGAACGTTCGAACGCCTGTACCCGTTCGGCTGGCTGGGTGTGCTCGCGGATGTGCCGCCGGCATCACATGAATTGGTCTACAGCAACCATGCGCGTGGGTTCGCCTTGAGCAGCATGCGATCCCTCAGTCGCAGCCGTTACTACGTGCAATGCCCTTTGGATGACAGGGTGGAGGCGTGGTCGGACGATCGATTCTGGGACGAACTGCGGGCGCGCCTGCCGCCGGAAGTTGCGGGCGCTGTCGTGACGGGCCCGTCGATCGAGAAAAGCATTGCACCGCTGCGCAGCTTCGTGGCCGAGCCGATGCAATTCGGGAATATGTTCCTGGTCGGCGACGCGGCGCACATCGTCCCGCCGACCGGCGCCAAGGGCCTGAACCTGGCCGTGGCGGACGTTCGGGTTCTTGCCCATGGCTTTACCCGGTACTATTCGGGACATGGAACGAATGGGCTCGATCGGTACTCCGAGGTGTGCTTGCAGAGAATTTGGAAAGCGATCCGGTTCTCGTGGTGGTTCACGTCCATCATGCACCATTTTTCGGATGAGCCATTCAATCAACGCCTGCAACTGGCGGAGCTGGAATATTTGGCGGGCTCCCAGGCCGCACGCACCAGCCTGGCCGAGAACTACGTGGGATTGCCCTTCCCTGCCCTGCAAAGTGAGCTTTCATGATTATCGATTGTCACGGACATTACACCACGGCGCCCAAGTCTCTCGAGACCTGGCGTACCCGACAGATTGCCGGCATCAAGGACCCCTCGGCGAAACCGCGGGTCGGCGACCTCAAGATCAGCGACGCGGAACTCGAGGAGAGCATCGAAACCAACCAGCTGCAGCTCATGCGCAAGCGCGGCACGGACCTGACGATCTTCTCGCCGCGGGCGAGTTTCATGGCGCATCACATCGGCGATTACGCGGTGTCGGCCACCTGGGCATCGATTTGCAACGAGCTTTGCCATCGGGTGAGCCGGCTCTTCCCGCAGGATTTCGTCGGTGCCGCGATGCTGCCGCAATCGCCCGGGGTCGACACCACGTCCTGCGTGGCGGAGATCGACCGCTGCATCGATGAATACGGCTTCGTCGCCATCAATTTGAACCCCGACCCGTCCGGCGGCCACTGGACCTCGCCGCCCTTGTCGGATCCCTACTGGTTTCCCATCTACGAGAAGATGGTCGAGTACGAGATTCCGGCGATGGTCCATGTGAGCACCAGCTGCAATGCCTGCTTTCACACCACCGGTGCGCATTATCTCAATGCGGATACCACCGCCTTCATGCAGTGCGTGACCAGCGATCTGTTCAGCCGGTATCCGACGCTCAAATTCGTCATACCGCACGGCGGCGGTGCGGTGCCCTACCACTGGGGTCGGTTCCGTGGCCTCGCGCAGGAACTGAAGCGACCCTTGCTGACCGAATCGGTGCTCAACAACGTGTTCTTCGATACCTGCGTCTATCATCAACCCGGCATCGATTTGTTGACCAAGGTCATTCCAACCAAGAATATTTTGTTCGCCAGTGAAATGATCGGCGCGGTGCGCGGCATCGATCCGGAGACCGGGCATCATTACGATGACACCCGACGCTATATCGATGCCACGCTCAATTTGTCGCCCGAGGCGAAACTCGACGTCTACGAGCGCAACACCCGACGGGTCTATCCCCGTCTGGATAGATCGCTGATCAAGAGGAGCCAGTAATGACCACGATAGGAGTCTCCGGAATCGTCAAACGCCGCATCGAGCGAGCCGATGCGGGCGCGGTCGAGAGGCTGTCCCGGTTGGGCGTGGCCACGGTGCACGAGGCGATGGGACGCATCGGCTTGATGAAGTGCCATATGCGACCGATCTATGCGGGAGCGCATGTCTGCGGCACCGCGGTGACCGCTCTGTTGCATCCCGGAGATAACTGGATGATGCATGTGGCGGCAGAGCAATTGCGTCCGGGCGATGTGGTGGTGGCGGCGTGTTCCGCGGATTGCACCGACGGTTTTTTCGGCGATCTGCTGGCGACCTCCTTTCGGGCGCGCGGTGCGCTGGGATTGGTGATCGATGGCGGCGTGCGCGACGTGAAGGATCTCACGCAGATGCAATTCCCGGTGTTCTCCACGGCGATCAGTGCGAAAGGCACCATCAAGGCGACGGTCGGTTCGGTCAATGTGCCTGTCATTTGCGCCGGCGCGCTGGTAAACCCGGGAGATGTGGTGGTCGGTGATGACGATGGCGTGGTCGTCGTGCCGGCGCATCTTGCGGGGGCGACGGCCGATGCCGCGGAGCAACGGGAGCAGAACGAGATTCAAAAGCGCGAGAAGCTCGCGGCGGGAGTCCTGGGGCTCGATCTTTATTCGATGCGCGAGGCGCTGCAAAAGGCGGGGCTCGAATATGTCGATTGAGACCGGCGCAGAGCCGGCTGCGGCGTTCCCGGTCACGCCGGGCTGGCTACCGTTTTGCCCGAACCCATCGACTCCGCGCTTGAAGGTGCCCTCGGGTGCGGTGGACGCTCATTGCCACGTGTTCGGCCCGGGAGATGAGTTTCCCTATGCTCCGCAGCGCAAGTACACTCCTTGCGACGCGTCGAAACAGCAATTGTTTGCGCTGCGCGACCACCTCGGATTCGAGCGCAATGTCATCGTCCAGGCGACCTGCCACGGCAGCGACAATCGGGCCCTGGTCGACGCTCTACGGCACTCCGACGGTCGCGCCCGCGGCGTGGCGACGGTCAAGCGCTCGATCACCGACCGTGAACTGGAATCGTTGCACGAGGCCGGGGTGCGTGGGACGCGCTTCAATTTCGTCAAACGCTTGGTAGATTTCACGCCGCAGGCGGAACTGAAGGAAATCGCGCATCGGATAGCGCCGCTCGGTTGGCACGTCGTCGTCTATTTCGAAGCGGCCGATCTGCCCGAGTTGTGGGATTTTTTTGCCACGCTGCCCACCGATGTCGTGGTCGATCACATGGGACGGCCGGATGTGACGCAACCCGTCGATGGGGCACAGTTCGAACTTTTCGTACGATTCATGCGCGAACATCCCAACGTCTGGTCGAAGCTGAGCTGCCCCGAGCGCTTGAGCGTTGCAGGCCCCCCGGCGTATGACGGCGAACGCCATGCCTATCGCGACGTCGTGCCTTTTGCCCGCAGGCTGCTGCAAACCTTTCCGGAGCGCGTGCTGTGGGGTACCGACTGGCCGCATCCGAATCTCAAGGATCACATGCCGGACGATGGCCTGTTGGTCGATTGGATCGGGGACATTGCGACCACCGAAGCCGAGCGCGCACAATTATTGGTGGCCAACCCCAACCGTCTGTATTGGAGACGGTGAGAAATCCATGTCGCTCGACAAGCCCTACAAAGACATCCCGGGTACCACCATTTTCGACACCGAACAGGCGCGGCTTGGTTATCACCTGAACCAGTTCTGCATGTCGCTGATGAAGGCCGACAACCGTGCCGCCTTCAAATCGGATGAGCGGGCCTACCTCGACAAGTGGCCGATGAGCGAAGATCAGAAGCTGGCCGTGCTGGCCCGCGATCTCAACCGCTGCATCGAATTGGGCGGAAACATTTATTTTCTGGCAAAGATCGGGGCGACCGATGGCAGAAGTTTTCAATTCATGGCGGCCAGCATGACGGGTATGACTCAGGAGGACTACGCAAAAATGATGCTGGCCGGTGGCCGCGCTGTGGGCGGCCCCTTGGCCGCGAAGAAGGCGTGATGGCACGCATCAGCGCGAGCGTTTATACCTCCCACGTGCCTGCCATCGGCGCGGCCCTCGATCTTGGAAAGCACGCCGATCCGTATTGGCAGCCTCTTTTCAAGGGCTATGAATTCTCGAAGCAGTGGCTGAAGGACAATACGCCGGACGTCATTTTCCTGGTCTACAACGATCATGCCACCGCGTTCAGCCTGGACATAATTCCGACATTTGCGATCGGCTGCGCGGCGGACTACCAACCGGCGGACGAGGGCTGGGGACCGCGGCCGGTCCCGACCGTTCAAGGACATCCGAAACTGGCGGCACATATCGCCCATTCGGTCATCCAGGATGATTTCGATCTGACGGTCGTGAACAAGATGGATGTGGACCATGGCTTGACGGTCCCTTTGAGTCTCATGTGCGGTCAGGTGGCCGCGTGGCCATGCCCCGTGATTCCGTTCGCCGTGAACGTGGTCCAATATCCGGTGCCGTCCGGGCAGCGATGCTTCAACTTGGGCAAAGCCATCGCCAGGGCGATCGCCCTGTACGACGAGCCGCTCGATGTTCAGATCTGGGGTACCGGCGGCATGAGTCATCAGCTTCAAGGACCGCGCGCCGGCTTGATCAACCGCCCATGGGACGAGGCGTTCCTCGATCAATTGGTGAGCGACCCGGCAGCCTTGGCGCGCCGACCGCATATCGAGTATGTACGAGAGGCCGGGTCCGAAGGTATCGAGCTGGTGATGTGGCTCATAGCCCGCGGTGCCATGGCCGAACAGAACCCCAAGGTCATCCACCGTTTCTATCATGTGCCCGCCTCCAATACCGCGGTGGGTCATCTCATTCTCGAGGAACAGCCATGAGCGGACCCATTCGTGTTGCCCTGGCGGGCGCGGGTGCATTCGGCATCAAACACCTGGACGCCATCGCACTCATACCGGACGTCGAGGTCGTCTCCCTCGTCAGCCGTGATCTCGAGGCGACGAAGAGCGTCGCGACGAAGTACGGCATCCGCCATGTGGCGACGGATTTGACCGACAGTCTGGCGCTGAAGGAAGTCGATGCGGTCGTCCTTTGCACACCGACACAGATGCACGCCTCCCAGGCGCTGCAATGTCTCGCCGCCGGCAAACATGTACAGGTGGAGATCCCCCTCGCAGACAGTCTTTCGGATGCCGAAGCCGTGGCGGCGGCGCAGGTCAAGTCGGGGCTGGTCGCCATGTGTGGACATACCCGGCGCTTCAATCCCAGCCATCAGTACGTGCACAAAAAACTTGAAAAGGGCGAAATCCATCTGCAGCAGATGGACGTACAGACGTATTTTTTTCGACGCAAGAACATCAATGCACTCGGGCAGCCGCGCAGCTGGACCGATCACCTGCTCTGGCATCATGCGGCCCATACCGTCGATCTTTTCGCCTACCAGACGGGCGGTGACATCGTGCAGGCGAACGCGATTCAGGGGCCGATCAACCCCGCGATGGGCATCGCGATGGATATGTCGATCCAGTTGAAATCGAGCACCGGTGCGATCTGCACGTTGAGTTTGTCGTTCAACAACGACGGCCCGCTCGGCACGTTTTTCCGCTACATCTGTGACCACGGCACCTACATCGCGCGCTACGACGACCTGTTCAACGGCAAGGAGGAAAAAATCGACGTGTCCCACGTCGACGTCTCGATGAATGGGATCGAGTTGCAGGATCGCGAGTTCTTTGCCGCCATTCGGGAGGCGCGCGAGCCGAATGCCAGCGTCGCGCAAGTGCTGCCATGCTATCGGACACTGCACCGCTTGGAACAGCAGTTGGCGACGGCGCGCTGAGGCTCAAACGGCCCGAACATGAGCGATGGGTTGCGGATTTTGTCCTCCATGGCGCCGCGCGAGGTGCTGCAGGGTACGGCCGCTCTCTACGGCGAACGACATGGGAGCCTCGTTCACGTGGAATCAGCCGGCGGCGTCGATGTGGCGCGCCGGGTGGGCACGGGTGAAGCGGTCGATCTGGTGGTACTTGCCGGCGATGCCATCGACAAACTCATCGGCCACGGCAGCGTGTTGGCCGCCGGTCGTACGGCGCTCATGAGCTCTGTGATAGCCATTGGCGTCAGAAGCGGCTGCGCTCATCCGCCGATAATCAGCGAGACCGACATTCGCGATCTCGTCCTTGAGGCACGCTCGCTGAGCTACTCCAGCGGTCCCAGCGGCACGTATCTCGAGAAGCTGTTCGATCGCTGGGGCATTCTCGAGCAATTGCGTTCGCGGATCGTCGTTCCGCCGCCCGGCGTGCCGGTGGCCAGCCTCATCGCGTCGGGCGAGGTGACGCTGGGATTTCAGCAGCTGAGCGAGCTGCACGAGGTCCCGGGGGTCGACGTCTTGGGACCTCTACCGCCGGCGATTCAGCACACCACGACATTCACGGCGGGAATCACGGCGGTCTGCAAAGACCTCGTGGCAGCGAGGCATTTCCTCGAATTCGCCGCCGGCAGTGCTGCGGATGGGATCAAGCGGCGTCACGGCATGACCCCGGTGCTTTGATTCCGTGCAGAGCACGAGACGACTCGGATCCCTTGCCGTGGCGCCCATCGGCTTGGGATGCATGAACTTGAGCCATGCCTATGGCCGGCCGCCCTCCGCTGCCGAGGCGCGAAGTCTCGTGCTGCGCGCCTTGGAGTTGGGCGTCGACCATTTCGATACGGCCGCCCTGTACGGCTTCGGCGCCAACGAGGAATTGCTCGGCAGTGTTCTGGCGCCCTTTCGAGCAAGGTTCACGCTCGCGAGCAAGGGCGGCCTGTACGGACAGAAGACCGAATCCGGCTTCAAACGCGTCATCGATGCGCGCCCGGAGAGCCTGCGGACCAATTGCGAGGCATCGTTGCGGAACCTTCGCACCGATGTGATCGATTTGTATTACCTGCATCGCTGCGATCCACGGGTACCGATCGAGGACAGCGTCGGCGCCCTTGCCCGGCTGTTGCAGGAAGGCAAGATTCGTCACATCGGTTTGTCGGAAGTCTCGGCGGCAACCCTCGAACGGGCGCACCGTGTCCATCCGATCGCGGCGGTGCAAAGCGAGTATTCGGTGATGACGCGCAACCCCGAGATCGCGGTCCTGGCAGCCTGCCGGGAAATCGGCGCAAGCTTCGTGGCCTTCAGCCCCGTTGCACGCGGCATGCTGGCGGCGGAGCCCTTGGATGTTCACGCATTGCTCGAGAAGGATATCCGGCGCAGCATGCCGAGGTTCGGTGTCGAGAACTTTGCAGCCAATCATGCGGCACTCGAGCACTTCAGATCGCTGGCAAGGGAACTGCAGTGCACTGCCGCTCAATTGGGCCTGATCTGGCTCCTGTCGCGCGATCCCACCTTGCTCGTCATTCCGGGGACCACGCAGCAAGGGCACCTCGAGGAAAACGTCGCGGCAAGCAGGATCTTTTTCGACGAAAACGCGCGGCGGCGTTTGAACTCGGTGGTCGATGCGATTCGACCGGTGGGACCTCGGTACAATGCGGCGACTCAGGCGGAAATCGACACCGAAGAATTCGACGCTACCGGCTCATTCGAAGCTTGAGCCGATGGCGGCCGCGCGACGGCTTGCAAAAGCGCTCAGCTTCGGTATAAATCGCTCAGCATGCACGCTGCCGAACGCGAAGAGCACATACTCGATGCAGTTCGGCGTCGGGGTTTCATTTCCTTCCAGGACCTCGAAAGCGAGATGCATGCCTCTGCCGCGACCATCCGCCGCGATCTCAAACGACTCATGGACGCCGGCCTGCTGACCCGGGTTCATGGCGGCGCCAAGCGCGCCGATGCACGGCCGGCGCGCCCGTCGGCCGGCGCGGACCTGGCGCCCCACCTGCAAGGCACGCCGCTGGCCCTGAACATGAATCTCAACGTGGCGCAAAAGGCCGCGATCGGCAAGGCGGCGGCCAGGCTCTGCAACGCCAAGGAGTCGATCATGATCGACGGCGGATCATCCACATTCCACATGTGCAGGCATCTGGAAGGACTGGATCTGCAGGTGCTGAGCAATTCGCTGCCGATCGTGCTGGCCTTGCTGCAGCAGCGCGGGACGCGCGTGCTCGTGCCGGCCGGGCAGGTGTTTCCCGAACAGAACATCATCCTGTCGCTCAGCAACGACGATGGCATGCCTTCATTCCATGCGCCCAAGCTCTTCATGGGAGGCGCAGCCCTGGGACCGTCGGGGCTCATGCAGTTGGACATGCTGCTGGTCGCGGCGGAGCGACGTCTGATGGACCGCGCGGACCAGGTCATCGTTTTGCTCGACAGCTCGAAATTCGACGGACCCTCCGGTCACGTGGTGTGCCGGCTCGATGAGATCGATATCGTGGTGACCGACAGGAAGATCAAGCCGAAGCAAAAATCCCTGTTGCAAGCGGCAGGAATCAAGGTCGTCATCGCCTAGGCTGCGGTGAGGCGTTCCTTCTCCAACTGCTCGAGCCCCTTGCCTTCATTGCGCGGCGCCCAGAGAACGCCGACCAGTCCGCTGGCTGCCAGAAACCCCGTCAGGATCCAGGCGAGCGTCCTGAAATCCGTGGCCGTGAGGATGGGCACGAAAAAGCTCCACACGCCCAGCGATATCCGCACGATGGCGAAGCACAGACCCTGCGCGGAAGCCCGCAGCAGGGTCGGGAAGAGCTCGGCACTCCAGAGTTGGAAAAAAGACTGGGCGCCGAACCCACCACCGAACTGAGTCAGGAACAGATACGCGATGGCGACACCGGTGCCGAGCGGCAGCAACGCCAGAAGCGACATGCCGACGATTTGGATCACGGCCGATGCGATGAACAGTCCGCGCTGGTTGACCTTGTCGGACAGCGGCATGAAAACCAGGGCGATCGAGAGCATGGCGACGATGAACGATCCCGCCTGCAAGGCCACACTCGCCCCCTGGGTTTGAGCGCCGACGGTTCGCAGGATGTAGGGAAAGAAAAAACCATTGGTTCCCGCCCACAGATTCCACAGACCGTACATGGCGACGAGGAATCCGACCGATCGCAAATTGCCTCGTGAGAACAACTCACCGAACCGCGGAGGTGGTTGCGCTGCAGCACCCTGCCCGGCGGCCACCGCCGACTCCCAGATGATGGACTCCTTCATCTTCGATCGCGCGAAGGCCAGGAGAAGGCCGAGTACCGCCAGGTGTGCAAATACGATGCGTGCACCCAGCAGGCCCAAACTCTCGAGCAGATAGAACAAAATGAGGACCACGACGGGGCCGAGATACCACAGGACCTGTGCCAGTCCGCTGTGTTTGCCGCGCGCCCCCTGCGGCGCGTTCTCGGCGATGAGCGACCAGGAGGCGGGGATGTCAGCGCCAACGGCCAGGCCCACGAGGATGAATCCGACCACGATCATCCAGGGCGCGGCTGCAAACGTCAGCCATGCCATGCCGAACGCGTAGAACAGCATGTCGAACTGGTAGATTTTCTTGCGTCCGAATTTGTCGCAGAGGCGCCCGCCCAGCAGCGCGCCGATACCGGCGGAAATTGCGTTCGCACTGAAGGCGCCCAACAGCCCGACGAATTGATTGGTCAGGTGATAACGTTCCACCCAGAGTGCCAGAGCAGCGGAGCCCGCCACGATGGAGCCGCCGTCGATGTAGTTGGCCAACCCGGCCAGTAAACTGTTGCGCCACATGTGCGCAGGAGTGCCGCTCATGCGGTTCTTCAGGCGCCCCAGCCTGCTTGCGCCCCGCCCACGCGGTCTCGGGCGATCGCCGCCTGGTAACCGCTCGAGCGATAGGCCGACAGCGGATCGGCAGGAAGACCGTGGGATTCGCGCCAGCCGGCCAGCGGCGCGCGAACGTCGGTGTAAAACGCATCCATCAAGATCTCATGAGCCTTGAGAACATCGCCTGCTTCTTGCGCATCCGTCAGTTGCCCGGCATCCACCATCAATGCCCGTGCCGTCATTTCCTGCACGTTGAGGACGGAGCGAATCTGACCCGGAATCTTTTCTTCGACGTTGTGGCATTGGTCCAGCATGAAGGTCACATCGGAGGACGGCCCATAGCCGCCGCCGCGGATGACCTCGTAGAGAATTCGAAACAGCTGGAAGGGATCGGCGGCGCCCACGATCAGGTCGTCGTCCGCGTAGAAGCGCGAGTTGAAGTCGAACGCGCCCAATTTGCCGAGTCGCAGCAGTTGCGCCACGATGAACTCGATGTTCGTGCCGGGCGCGTGATGGCCGGTGTCGAGGCACACCGTCGCGCGCTCGCCGAGTGCCGATACATGGACATAGGCCGTTCCCCAATCCGGCACGTCGGTGTGATAGAACGCGGGCTCGAAGAACTTGTATTCGAGCACGAGACGCTGCTCCTGCCCCAGGCGGTCGTATATCTTGCGCAATGATTCGGCGAGCCAGTCCTGCCGGCGGCGCAAATCGGCCTGCCCCGGATAATTGGATCCGTCCGCCAACCAGATCTTCAGGTCTTTCGACCGGGTTGCATTCATGATTTCTATGCATTCGAAATGATGATCGATCGCTTTCTGACGGACTTTCGCATCGGCGTGCGCCAGGCTTCCCAGCTTGTACGCATCGTCTTGAAACGTGTTGGAGTTGATGGTTCCGATCGACACGCCCAAGCCTCGAGCATGCCTCGAGAGAACCTCGTAGTCGGCGACACGGTCCCAGGGAATGTGCAGGGCCACCTTGGGTGCAAGCCCGGTGTACTTGTGCACCTGGGCGGCATCCGCCACCTTCTCGAAGGGATCCCTCGGAACACCCGGCTGGGTGAAGACCTTGAACCGGGTTCCCGAGTTGCCGAAGGCCCAGGAAGGAAGTTCGATGCTCTGATCGCGCAGCTGTGGCGCTATCATCGCGAACTTCACCGCGTGAACGCCTGCGCGTTGCCGGCATCGACGTTGACCATGTTGCCGGTCGACTTGAAGGATTGATCGGAGGCGAAAAAATACACGGCATTGGCGATGTCCGACGGCAGCACGTCGCGTTTCAGCAGCGAACGATTGCGGTAGTGCACTTCGAGTTCCTCGCCCGCATCGATGCCATGGGCGCCCGCACGCTCTTTTCGCCAATCTCCATCCCAGATCCTCGAGCCTTTGATGACCGCGTCCGGATTGACCGTGTTGACGCGAATGCCGAAAGGCGCGCCCTCGAGCGCCAGGCATCGCGCCAGGTGCAGCGCAGCCGCCTTGGCGGATGCGTAGGCCGAGGCATTCACCGCCGCGGCAATGCCGTTCTTCGAGCCGATGAAGATCACCGACCCGTTCTTCTGCAATTTCATCAAGGGAAACGCGGACCGAGCCGTCAGGAAGTATCCTTCGGCGAGCACATCGTAGTTCTTGCGCCAGAGCGCGATGCTCGTCTCTTCGATCGGCGCCGACGAGGCGATACCTGCGTTCGCGATGAGAATATCCAAACCGCCGAACTCCCGTGCGCACTCCGCAAACGCGTCCGCGACCTGGACTTCGTCCGTCACGTCGCAGATTCGTGAGCGGACGACATCCGCACTCGATCGCGAAGTGAGCGCCTCGGCCGCTTTCTCGAGCGCGCCGGCATCACGATCGAGCAGCATGACACAGGCGCCTTCCGCCAACAGCCGTTCGGCGGTGGCGGCGCCGATGCCCCCGGCACCCCCCGTGACGAGAGCAATCTTCCCGACCAGCGGTTTGGGCTTGGGCATCCGCTGCAGCTTCGCCTCCTCGAGAGCCCAGTATTCGATATCGAATGCCTCCTGCTCCGCGAGGCCGATGTAGGAACCGATGGCTTCGGCGCCGCGCATGACATTGATGGCATTCAAGTAGAACTCGCCTGCCAGCCTCGCCGTGGTCTTATCGGCGGCAAAGGTGATGCGGCCCACCCCGGGAATCAGAACGACGACGGGATTCGGATCGCGCATGGCCGGATCGGCGGGGCCGGCGCATCGGTTGTAATACGCGGCATAGCCTTCCCGGTAGTCTGCAAGCACCCGATCCAGGTAGCCGGTTTCATTGACCCGTTGCGCATCCAGCGTCAAAGGTCGGATCTTGGTGCGCAGGAAATGATCCGGACACGAGGTGCCCACCGCGGCCAGGCGCAGGAAGTTTTGCGAGCCCACGAACTCCAAGGTTTCGGGATCATCCGCAAAGTGGCCGATCTTGGGCCGCTCGCCCGACATGAGCGCGCGAAGCTTCGGCATGAGCTCGGCTGCAGACCGACGGCGTTCTTCGGGTGCGAGCGGAGCAATGCGCTCCCCGCCAAACGCAGGCCCCTTCGCCAGCCGCTCGTTGAGGTATCTCGCCGCGTCGCCGATCAGGCTGATGGTGTTGTCATAGCATTGCTTCGAGGTGTCGGCCCAACAAATGATGCCGTGACCCGCGAGCATGACACCGCGCAATCCCGGATTGGCTTTGACGTAGTCGCGCAAGCGCAGACCCAGGTCGAAACCCGGACGCTTCCAGTCCAACCAGCCGACCTCCCCGCCCCAAATCTCGCGGGTCGCAAGCGGTCCGCCTGAGGAAGCGGCCAACGCGATCACGGCATCGGGATGAACGTGATCGACATGCGCAAACGGCAGATACGCGTGCAGCGGCGTATCGATGGACGCCGCTCGTCCGTTCAGGTTGAAGGTGCAGTGCGGTAGGTACCCGACCATCTCGTCCTCGTGTTGCACCCCCCGATACAGGGCCTCGAGACCCAAGAGTTTATCCAGGTACAGGGTCGAGAAGCCGTCGAGTTTCATCGACCCGATGTCTCCGCCCGACCCCTTGACCCAGAGCACTTCAACCGGCTTGCGGGAAATCGGATCGACCGCGGCAAGCTTGGCCGAGGTATTGCCGCCGCCGAAATTCGTCACCGTGAGGTCGGAGCCGAGCAGGTTCGAGCGGTACAGCAACAACTCGGCGCCGGTCTGGTTCGTCGTCCGACTCTCCGACCATCGATTGGCGGGAATGACGAAGGGAATGGCGCCGGGGTGTTGCAGTGATGTTTTCAAAGTTGAGTTCATGTGTGTTTTCCAGCCGCAACTTGTATCCGAAAATGCGGTTTTTCGCAATCATAATCGATCAAAATCGCGCAGCGCACCACGGTCGCGTCGCGGACGGCGATCCTTTCCGCTAAACTCGATGATCACAGCTCGCGGCAATCACATGCAACCAAATATAATCACCGGCCAGATAGGGGATCTGTCATAACGAACCGCGCCACCATCGTTGTGGATATCGGGAAAACGTGGTCCAAGGCCGGACTCTGGCAAGCGGACGGCAAGCCGATCGCCAAACGCGCGAGACCGAACGAGCGTCGCGAAGCGGCGGGCTACCTGGCCCTCGATGCGACGAGCATCGAGGCGTGGCTGGCGGAGACTTTGCGTGAGTTCGGCGAACTTGCCGATGTGGAACGT
Source organism: uncultured Steroidobacteraceae bacterium (assembly GCA_964657945.1). Taxonomy (GTDB): domain Bacteria; phylum Pseudomonadota; class Gammaproteobacteria; order Steroidobacterales; family Steroidobacteraceae; genus Bog-1198. Next base: position 6,024 of record CAZZWM010000030.1, on the reverse strand, counting down.
ATCATCCCGGTGAGTCACGGGGCCGGTGCGGCATTGGTGCGCGGCGACAGCCTGGCGTTGCCCCCGATGGACTACGAGCATCCCATCCCGGGTGCGGTACGGCGGGATTATGACTCGCAACGCGACCGATTCGCCGTCACCGGTTCGCCCGCCCTGCCCGATGGCTTGAATCTCGGCGTCCAGTTGCACTACCTGCAATCGCTGCACCCACGGACTTTCGGTGCGGACACCCGGATCATGCCGTGGGCACAGTACTGGAGCTGGTTGCTATGCGGCGTGCAGGCGTCGGAAGTGACGAGCCTGGGATGTCATACCGATTTGTGGTGTCCGAACAGACACACCTATTCGGATCTTGCCGTTGCCAGAGGCTGGGCGGATCTCATGGCTCCGATCCGACGCGCAGGAGAGGCGCTGGGGCCGCTACTGCCCGCATGGCAGAGTCGTACGGGTCTGCCTGCGAGCACGACGATTTTCTGTGGACTGCACGATTCCAACGCCGCATTGCTCGCCGCACGCGGATTTCCGCAAATAGCGGAGCGTGAAGCGACGGTGCTGTCGACGGGGACCTGGTTTGTTGCCATGCGCACACCCACGACGCCTTTCGATATCGCCGCATTGCCCGAGGGCCGCGACTGTCTGGTCAATGTGGACGCATGCCGACAGATGATCCCTTCCGCACGTTTCATGGGCGGCCGCGAAATCGAGCTTCTGACCGGAATCGATGCACGTCGCATCGACATCAAGCCCGATCAGCCGGAATTGCTCGCGGCCCTGAACCCGGTGGTGGAGAGCCAGTCGATGATGGTGCCGACACTGGCGCCCGGCACGGGTCCCTACCCGCATGGCCGGGGTCATTGGTTGTCGATGGCGCAGGATGCGATGCAACGGCGGGCGGCCGTGTGTCTCTATGCCGCGCTGCTGGCCGACACGTCCCTGAACCTGATCGGAGCGTGTGATAGCCTGCTGGTTGAAGGACGCTTTGCCGAATCGGATGCGTTCGTGAGCGCGCTGGCGAGCCTGCGGCCGGATACCGCGGTCTACACCGCGAATGCCCACAGCGATGTCTCCTACGGCGCCCTGAGGCTGCTGGATCCGACCCTGCCGCCGCCGGGACAACTGAAGACCGTGGAGAGGCTCCCCGTCGATCTGCAGGAATACCGCGCGCGTTGGCGGTCTGAGGCGGAACGCATGGAACATGCCGCGTGAACTGCAGGGGACGCGCTTGAAAAAGCTGTCCCGCTCCTAAATGCGATTCGCCCTGGCGATCGCACCGAGAAAGCCGGCGCTGGGCTTAGGAAGGCGCTTGAAGGTCTGCCGATCGACCGCCACCAGGCCGAATTTCGGCCCGTAACCGAACGTCCATTCGTAGTTGTCCAAGAGGGACCAGTGAATGTAGCCGCGCACCGGTATGCCGTCGTCCAAACAGCCTTTGACCGCTTGCACTGCCCCCTGGATGTAGGCGACGCGGCGCGCATCGTTCTCGGTGGCGATGCCATTCTCGGTCACATAGATGGGCTTGCCGGATTTGGAGTAGGCATAACGGATGGTTTCACCGATGGCCTGCGGCCAGAACTCATCATGCATCTGCGTCAACTCACGCCCGGGCTCCGGTGGCATGCCGCCATGGCTGTCGACCCTCGAGCGACTGTAGGTTTGCACACCGACGAAATCGCCGACCGCAGCGAGCCACGGATCGTAGACCGCTTTCCGCTTCTCGTCGCGGCGGCTGCCGGGACCCACCGCCTGGTCGTCCGTCATTGCGAGCGTGACGCCAACAGGCAGGTCGGCCTTCGCCGATTTGATGGTGTCGTATCCCAGCTGGTGCGCTTTCAACAAATTGGGCTGTGCCTTGGTCGAGTCGCCCATCATGAGCGTCGAGAACCGCTCGACCCCGCTCTGCCGTGCAGCGGCAATTAGTAACTGACTCATTCCCGTGAACACGTCGGGTGGCAATCCCAACCATTGCAGCAACAGCGCAATGTTGGGTTCGTTCAGCGTGGCGGCGACTCCGGCGAGGTCAGCCACTCCTTTGCTGGCATAGCTGCAGTAGCGTGCAAACAGGTCCGGGGAATTCGGGTTCTCCCAGCCCCCCTGCTGCGCAAACCAGCGTGGGCAGGTCATATGATTGAAGGTGATGACGGGCGTGATCGCGTGTGCGCGACAGGTGGCAGCAACGCGGCGGTAGTGATCGAGCTGCACGCTGGAGAATTCGCCCGGCGCAGGTTCGATACGCGACCATTCGAGCGAGAAGCGATAGGCGTTGAAGCCGAGGCCGGCGAGGAGTGCGATGTCTTCCTCGAACCGGTTGTACCCATCGCAGGCGTCGCCGGACACCTCCGCAAAGGCGGTCGGCTTCATGTGTTCCAAAAACCAGCTGTCGCTGTTGACGTTGCCGCCCTCGACTTGATGCCCCGCGGTGGCCACCCCCCAGAGAAAGCCATTCGGAAACCTGCCATCGGCGCCGCCTGAGTGCTTCTTCTTGGGCGCGCTCAAAGCGCTACCCGCCAATGCCGCGCCGATTGTCGCTGCCAACAGGCTGCGACGGGTGATCACGGCATCCGTCGAACTCATGGTCTAGAACTTCATGGAAGCGCGCAGACCGACGGTCCGGAAGGAGTCGAATCCGAACGATTGCAGGTAGGTGTTGGCCACACCACTCGATTCATCGCCGGCATCGAGTGAAATATTCTGCGGCACGCGCTGATCCGTGCAGTTCTTGCAGAACAACGCTGCGCTCCAGCGGTCATTGCCCATGAGGCCCAAAGCAGCGGTAAGGATATGCGTGGGGCCGATCTCCTCGCCGGGTGCTTGGTTGATCGCGAAGTTCATCCGCGAACGCAAATACTCACTGACATCGAGATACGTCGAAATACTGCCGGTAATGGGCCGCTCGTAGCGCGCTCCCAGTGTCGTCGTGAATCTCGGCGAAGTTGGCGTCGTGAGTCCGCCGGCGTTGAACGTGCCCGCCACGCAGCCCGGCTGGAACAGATAGCACTGGGCGCCCGGGAAATCGTCGAACTTCGAATCCAGGTACGACGTCGCAACCGACAGGCTGAGTCCCGCGATCGGCCGCGCTTCGACGGACAACTCGGCGCCCTCGGTCGTAGCCGCCGCGGCGTTCTGGGTGACGAAGGTCATCAAGACCGGGTTCAACGACTGGCTCTGATAGTCCGTGTACTTGGAATGAAACAGCGCCACGTTCAAGCCTAATCTGCGATCCAGGAAGCGGGACTTGAAACCAAGCTCTATATCCTTGTTCTTCTCAGGACGGACAATCTGCGAGGAGTCCAAGGTGACCTTCGTCGTGAAGCCCGGGCCTTTGTATCCGGTCGAGTACGTAGCATAGGCCATCACGTCTTTCATCACATCGTATTCGAGGCCGACCTTGTAAGAGAAGTTGGTGGCGGATTCCGCGGCGGGGAAGGTTGCCGAAGGGCCGCCCAGCGGCACGAAATAGTTCATCTGGTCCTGAATCGACACGATGGAGTTGTGGTCGTGCGTAAGGCGTCCGCCCAGGATGCCGCGAAAGTCATTGGTAAACTTGAACGTTGCCTGACCGAAAGCTGCATAACTGTCGGTCTTCTCGGCCGTCTGGGAATCGAGGCCGATGAACGCCACGTTGCTGACCGGGCAGGCGCCGGGCGGCGGTCCCAGCACGGTTGCGCCCACGCAGAAGGGAAACGTCGGCAGCAGGAAGCCCGGAAGATAATTGTTGCCGTCGATGACCAGGTGGTCGTCGACGTCCGTGTGCATGTAGAACAAACCGGCCTGACCGTAGATCCTCTCATCCTTCGACGTCGTCACCCTGAATTCATTGGAGTACTGGTTGAAGCTCTGATGGTCGTGATTGAGGCTGGCTCCGTTCAAGCTCGTATCGTCGGTATCCTCCGCGGCATCGAGGTGATATTCCTTCCATGCGGCGATCTCGGTGAGCTGCCATCCGTTGGCGAGTTTATATTCAACGTTGCCCTGCAGACCGCTGGTGACCAGATTGCGGAAAGAACTGCCGTCGTTGGAATACTGAATGTTGTTGACACCGGGCGTGACGTTGTCGGCGGCCAGCGGCGCCGCATCGTTGCTGCCGGGCCCAAGCGCGCGATAGGTGTTGTCCTCGTTTCCGGCGGTGCCGCGGTGTTCGGTTATTTCGCCGATCACATAGACATCCAGCGCGTCGTTGGGTTCATAGAGATACTTGCCGCGCACACCGTACTCGCGCAGGCCCTGCTCGACGATCGGTGCCCCGCCGCCCAGATACTGGGTGAACGGAGATTGGTTGTTATAGAACCCGTTCACTCGGATGGCGGAGCTGTCGCCGATGGGCGCATTGACTATGGCGTGCGCAAGGACACCCTGGCTGCCGCTGGCCGCGGTATCGCGGTAGTCGTACTCTGCATCGGTGACGAGCTCTGTTTTTCCCAAAACCGGCCGATTGCTGACCACATTGATGAGGCCGGACGTGGCGTTTCGACCGAACAGCAGGCCCTGAGGGCCATACAACACCTCGACGCGAGAGACGTCGTTCAACAGGTTGGTCGCGAGCAACGGCAGTGCCAGGTTGACGTCGTCATAGGCCACGCCCACGCTGGCGTCCAAATTCACGGAGAAGGCGAGCGTTCCCACGCCTCGAATGGCGAAACTATTGTCAGATCCCAGCTGCAGGCTCGGCGCCAGCAGCGTGAGCTGATCGAGATCGATGATGTCCCTGGACGCCAGGGTTTCTCCTGAAAGGACCGTCATGCTGATCGGAACTTTTTGCGCTGACTCGGCGGTTCTTTGCGCCGTCACGACCACTTCCGCCAGTTCCGTGGACGAAGTGCTGTCCCCCGGCGCAATCGCGCTGGTTTGGGCAAAAGCCGCCGGCGCAAAGCCAACCCACGGCAGCACCGCCCAAATCGCAACCAATCGGCATAACCGTACTGTCGAATTCATTTCTTTTCCCCAAACCCGTATGACGGGAGCCAGTCAGAACCCAAACGCGAGACATTTTAATTTCGGTGACTGTCCCATTTTTCGCTAAATCTGCCAAATCGATTGTTATGATTCGTATCGATCTGCCGCACCGATAGGTCGGGTATCAATTGAGGGGATCTCGATGCGATTCAAGAAACTAGATCTTAATCTGTTGATTGCGCTGGACGCCATGCTAACCGAACGCAGCGTCGCTGCGGCGTCAAAGCGCCTGTTTCTCAGCCAGTCCGCCACCAGCGGCGCATTGGCCAGGCTGCGGGAGCATTTCAAGGATGAGCTTCTGGTGTCCGTCGGCCGCCGCATGATTCTCACGCCCTATGCCCAGAGTCTGATCGAACCGGTGCGCCGGCTGATGCTGCAGATCGAAACGACGGTGGGTGCCAATGCTCGATTCTTGCCCGAAACCGCGACCCGAAAGTTCACCATCAGTGCTTCGGATTACATCACCGAAGTGCTGCTCGGCAAGCTGGTCGTGGAAGTCGCCCAAAAAGCGCCCGGCGTCATCCTCGAGTTCGTTTCGTCGCTGGAGAATCCCGCCGCTCCATTGGAGGCCGGCGAAATCGACCTGCTCATCATGCCGGAAATGTTCGCCTCGCCCGGACACCCGAGCGAACTGCTCTTCGAAGAAGAGCATGTCGTGGTGGGCTGGTCGGGTAATCCCGCGCTTGCCGTGCCGGTGAGCGCGGATTCCTTCTTCGATTTCGGCCATGTGGTCGTGCGCTTTGCGCGCACCCGCACACCGACATTTGCGGATATGCAGATTGCGAAATTGCGAGGGTCTCGGCGGATCGAGATCATCGCCGCTTCCTTCACCTCCGTTCCGAGCATGCTGATCGGTACGCAACGAGTGGCAGTCATGCACCGCCGACTCGCCCGAATCTACGAGAAAAATATGCCGCTCGCCGTTCATCCTCTGCCCTTCCATTTCCCGCCGCTGCGCGAGGTGATCCAAAGCCACACGGTGCGCGTCCGTGACGAAGGATTGGCGTGGCTGAAAGCTTTGCTGCAGCGCCTGGCGGCGACGATGGATGAACCCATACGGGAACCCATAAGGGA